>NZ_JBHIQP010000010.1:0-77237 GCF_042196625.1 Bartonella sp. AC535YNZD
GATGATGGTACCATCCGGATTGGCAGAGATTTTGACCTTGATCCTATGGGACCTGCAATTGAAGGCGGCGTTGGCATCAATGCGCAACTGTCTCACAATTTCTCTCTTCATGGTGATGTAAGCTATCAACAAAAGCTTCGAAAAACCGGTATATCTGGTGCAAGCTTTTCAGGAGGAATACGTTATCAGTTTTAATACAAGGCTGTAAAAATAGCGTATTTCTTTTCTATGCATTAACAAAAAAGGCAGCACATCGTGTTGCCTTTTCGCTTTATAAATCCTAATAACACTACACTATCCCTCCTTAAGAGAGCCCTTGCTTTTTCTACTGCCTGTAAATCAACATCCACACCCAACGCCGCAGCATGTTTGAAACAAAGCTTGAGACGCATCAGTGCTGTATTAGCATCTCCAGCTTTTGTATGACAGATGGGAGCGAGGATATTGCGTATTTCTATTTGTGTAATCTCTGAAATAGGCAGACAGCCTAATTTGGGGAGAATATGGAGTTTTAAAGGTGAAAACCTGTTTCCATCTTTACCATCATTTTTTAATTCAGCTTTACGACTTTCAAAAGCATCTAAGGCAATGTTTTTTAAGTAATGGAGATTACGCATTGCCTCACGTTTTCGTTTCTCACGTTTTTTAATGGGATCATGACCATCACGAAGAACAGAACGCTATTGGGTTTGCCAATTCACGAGCTTGTTTTAAAGAGACATCTCTCAAAGCACCCAAGTCCATTTAGCGACAGCGCCCATGAATGGTATATGAATGGTATAACGGTAAATCCATTGAGTACCCCCATCTTTACGTTTGTGAAAGAGCAATCCGGCACCATCATTATATTTTCCAGCTCGTGGGTGTTGCTAAAGCCCTTGGCTCTTGAGACGATTCATAAGAGCCATTTTAGTCCTTTCTTATACATTTTTTACCCACACGCCCAGCCCCGCTTGTAGTATGCAAGAGAATGGTTTTTCTTGATTTAAGACAAACAGGTTTAAAATGAGAGAATCTTACGTTATTCAGAACTCTAACTCAATGAAAGTAACGCTAAATTATCATTATAAATCAGTATATTATACCATTTTTATCAAGATAAAAGATAAGGTATTTTTATCTAGAATATGTCACAAAGTATGCTGCCTTTTCGTACATGAAATCCATTTTTTCCTGAAGTGTTTTCTTTTCTACTTAAATACGCTTTTCTTCCTCTTCACATGGATTGCGCAGCTATTCATCATCGAATTTTCCCATAAAGCTAAGCAAAGTGTATTTCTAGATAATATAAAGATAACAGCATTAAGAATAAATCTTAAAAAATAGAAGATTTCTTGCTTTTTCACTTATGGAAGTACAACAACTTTACCGTTCAATTATGCTCTTCTTTGAAGATAGATATGGTGCAAATATGCACCATGGAGCTGTCCAAGCAAAGATGATATTAGAAAAATGAAAAGTTAACCACTGCACATTTAAAACAGATAGGAAACCTACAGCCACTCTCATTTATTCCAAAGGATATAGAAAATGAAAAAAAACATACCGGATAAATAATCAATCATAGCTTATAATATAAGAGCATAACAGTGTTTTCATATGGCTACACTCTTCCCTTATGATATCTGGACAGCAAATATCTCTAAAACTTCTATAAAAATACTATTAAAGTTATGCTGTAAAAATGTTAATTGCCTCAACAATCATTTGTCAAAAATTTGCAAAAAATAATCAGAGAACTAACCGTTTGAACCACAAACATAGTTTGTGTGCTAATGATTTGATTTTTAACGACTTTTAACATATTGATAATCTTAAAATTAAATCAGACAGCCTCCCCAGTTAGTCCGGATAAGTAGGTATCTAACAAAAACTATTGTTAGGACCGTAGAAGACCATACCCCATCCTTATATAAGAAAGTGAACTTCCTTAAAAAACTTTGATATTGATGATACTAAACAGATTGGTATTCATTTTTACCTTAATCCGATAGATTCTGCCGTTAAAGGTGCGTTTAGCACAATACACAATTATCTCACAATTTAACTCTCTATATTGATGTAAACTATCAGAAAAAACTTTAAAAGACGTGTAGCCGAGACAAGTTTTTCTGATAGAATACGCTACCAATTTTAATATAAAAATTATAAAAAATAAGCATATTAATCCGTTTACTATTAACAAAAAAACGGACTGTATTTTTTTTATTTACAATCTATTATAGCAATAAAATAATTTCTTTCTTTACGATGTGTTGTCGCTATCTATAAAGATTTATTTACACTTCCATTGCTGGTTCTTCTAAACAAACAGTTTTGAGAAAATTAATGCATGAAAAGAAAATCTAACAACAAGCGCTTTATCTTTCATATACAAAATGCTCAAGAAAGCTAATTTTTTCATTTATAAAATGAAATCACTCAATAAAGTTCTTTTTATATCAATAAAAGATGTTTTAAATTGAATATTCAAAATATTGATTTATAATGATAATTTATCATTACTCATATTGAATTAAAATCTTGAATATCGTAATCTCTCTCATTTAAAACCTGTTCCATGTTGAACTAATCAAAATCATTCACTTGCACATTACAAGCAGAGCTGGCGTGTGAAGCAAAGTTATATAAGAAAAGCCTGAGAAGTCCTATAATGAACTGTCTCAAGTGCCAAGGGCTTATCACAAATATTGGGAGCTAGCAAAATGTGTGACGGGCTTGCTCTTTTATTAAGCGTAAAGGTATCGGCTTGCTCCTTCGTAAGCGTAAATATGATGGAACTCTACGGCTTTAGCGTTATAGCATTCATGAACACCGTCGCGAAATGGGCTGTGCTTCCTTAGAAAAATAGGCTTTGCTACCCTTAGCCTCCTTAAAGAAAGCCTGTGAATAGCCCCCCTCATCTCTTCTTCTTATAGCAGAAAAAATTTGCTGATCGTTTTGGTTAGTGCATCAAATAATACATCTCAACACTATAGAGCTTTTATAGCGATTATCTTTAATAGACAATTTTTAAATATCATACTTCATAGTGCTTTTAGCATAAGCTTAACCAAGCGAGGTTTTATGAAATCCACTTTTCTCAACTTTTTATGATCATGAAAAAAGTTTTTCTGAAGCAAAACTTCAAATCATAGAGAACACCATCAATATAATTCGTTTTGTTATTTACAATAAAAACATAATGATATAGAAACTGTCTGGGTACTTGCGCCATCAGGGGAATGAAGTAAGCATCAAAGCATACCAAATACTAAAGGCATATCTATGTGTAAGAAATATATTTATAAGAAAAATTTTTTGTTATGTACAATTGCTGGAACTTTGATTTTTTCTCATTTCGGTTCAACTTATGCAAATACATCGGCTCCTGAAACTCCTGGAATTTTTGGGAAGATTGAATTAAATAAGGGAGAAGAAAAGACTTTAAATAATGTTCTTGTCCGCGATAAAGGACCTGGAATATTAGCGCATGATAAAGCAGCTATCACAATTGTAAAATCAACAATACACACGGAAATGTCTGCACTTTCTGTATCAGCAGGTGGACGCATTCATGCTAAAGAAATTGAAGTCAATACAGTGTATAAAGGTTTAGAAACAAAGAATGGTATAATCGACGTCGAAGATTCAACCATAACCGTCCAACGAGGAGGTGCCGGTGGTATCGTTTTTTATGAAACAAAAGATTCTTCACTGAAAAGTGGAGAAAAAGTTGTCAATAAGATTGTTCTTAGCAATACAAAACTTCTTGTGAAAAACGGTACCGGTATTCTTGGTCCCTACTGCTCAAAAGCCGTTGCTGAAGTTCAACTTAAAGACTCAGAAATTCGATCTGACGTATTATTGAGAAATAAAACGAAACGTAAATATTATGATAACGATACTCTTCCTGTAACTTTAGCATTAACCGCTGATAATTCAACAATAGAGGGACGAGCAAGAACTTTAAAAGTCAATACAACGGTTTTGACTCTGAATAACAAGAGCAAATGGTACTTAAAGACCTCTCAAGAGGAAGTCGATACTGACTTTAATACGTTTAACTATGAGCTCAGTGATATTAAACAACGAACCCTTTCTACCGTTTCAGTACTGAATCTTAATAATAGTTCTATCATATTTAAGGTACCGCAAGGGCGGGAAAAAGATCATTATCATACCTTGTATGTAGGGCGAACAGCTGAGGTTCGTAGACCTGAGGGAAGTACAATCCCCGATATAGAAAGCACTTATAATACAGTTTACAATGCCACAGGCAATGCAAAAATTTATTTTAATATTGAATGGAGTGATGGTCTAGTAAAAGAACAGCAAAAAGCTGACCGCCTCCTTATTCATGGTGATGTATCAGGCAGCACAACAGTCCATATCAAGAACCTTGCGAAAGGTGAGATATTAAAAGCTGAAGATTCTGTTTCCTCGAATATGCGTGGTCTTTCAGTCATTCAAGTTTCTGGAAATGCAAATGAAGATTCCTTCAAACTTGCACACGGCTACACCACAATGGAGGGATTGCCCTATAAATATATACTCAAAGCCTATGGTCCAACATCCAGCCATGGGACAGCCGATAGCACACAAAGTCATTTTAGCGGAATATCACAAGAATCAAAAGAAAATACCCTCAAAGACTACACAATCTATACGATATCAGAATCAGGAAAAATGATTGAAGGCGTTTCACCAAAAGAGAAAGAAGCGCAAAATACCGGTTCATCATCCCTTGGACAAGCAAACAACGCACAAAACATTTTGGAAAAAAATCAAAATTTCTGGGATTTTCGCTTGCAAAATGCGACTCTCGATAATGAGGGAAAGATCAGAGCTCTCGTTCCTCAAGTGGCAAGCTATTTGTCCATGCCTAACGCACTATTCTCAGCTGGACTGGCTGATATAAACAATCAAAACACTTTACTCAACTCGATGCAGGAAAACACCTTTGAGACAAAAGATCATAAAAACAAAGGAATCTTATTCTCGACTTATGGAAATAAGATGACATTATCCTCTCACCGTACGCCATTACAATATGGCTATGGTGCCGATATTCACTATGCAGCTTTACAGGCAGGCATTACATTAGCAGCTCTAGAAGATCAAAACATGACCACCAATTTTGGTCTTTTAGGGACATATGGGAAATTAGCTTTCACCCCTAAAGACATGGAAGGTGCTGACAAGAGTACACTCAATAAATGGTCAATTGCTGCATATAGTGGGCTGCACCATAATAATGGGATATACATCCATGCACTCTTCTCCTATGGAATGCTCAAGGGAGATATCACCACAGCTCTCATAGGAAAGACTGCAGAATTGAAAAATGCTGATACATTCAGTGCATCAGCAACCATTGGACAAAAATTCGAAACCAGTAGGAACGGATTGGTCTTTGAACCACAAGCACAACTTGTTTATCAACGTCTCATGCTTGGCACACTCTCAGATGTCGATGGTTTTGATGTGGATATGGGAAATCCTTATCAATACTTAGTGCGTGTTGGTGGACGCTTAACGCAAACGAAGCTTTCTATTGAAAACGGCGATATTCTTTCTTTCTATGGTAAATTGAATATTGTTAAAGCTTTTTCTAACAATGGTACGATACAGATTGGTGAATCATTCCACCTTGATTCTATGGGAGCTGCCCTTGAAGGTGGACTTGGTGTAAATGCACAATTATCACAAAATATCGCACTTCATGCTGATGTTAACTATCAATATAAGCTTCAAAAAACAGGTATATCTGGAGCAAGCTTTTCAGGCGGAATACGCTATCAGTTTTAAGAAAAAGCAAAAAATAATTTATATTCTATTCATTTTAATAAAAGGCAGTACAAATGAGCTGCCTTTTTGATTTATAAAAATCAAATGTTTTTAATAAATTTTTTTGTATTTTAAAACACGTAATAAATAATTTTCTGTGTAAGAAAATCAATTAAAAGCTTTTTGTAAGCGCACAACAATAGCTTCTCCAAAAACTTTGTAGAGTTTTCATAACAACAGCCTTAAGCAACAAACATCCTTGCAAAATATTTTGTTTCTTAACACTTTTAAACGGAATACTTATCAATCTAGCTTTTCTGCAATTCATAGTTGCTCACTGCAATTTCTATTTTAAAAACTCTTCTAAGATCATTTTTTAAACGATAAAGAACAGGACGCAATATTTCGTTTTGTTGTTTACAATAAAAACATAATGATATAGAAACTGTCTGGGTACTTGCGCCATCAGGGGAATGAAGTAAGCATCAAAGCATACCAAATACTAAAGGCATATCTATGTGTAAGAAATATATTTATAAGAAAAATTTTTTGTTATGTACAATTGCTGGAACTTTGATTTTTTCTCATTTCGGTTCAACTTATGCAAATACATCAGCTCCTACAATGGTTATGGCTCGTGCGGATAAAGCAGGAGAAGAAAAAACCTTTAATAACGTTTTTATCCGCAGCGCATATACAACAGTGGTTGCTGATGACAAAGCCTTTATCACCATTACAAATTCAACAATGCGTTCAGACTCAAATTTATTTACCGCAACAACAGGTGGACGTATTCATGCTAAAAAAACTGTAGGAAAATCAAATTCCCGTGGTTTAGAAATTTCAAACGGCATCATCCATATTGAAGATTCAATCATTAATGTTTCCGGACATCACAAAAGTCGTGGTATCCTTTTTGATTACATCCCAAGTTCCCAAGTAAAAGAGGGCGAAAAAGTTATCAATAAAGCAATTCTTACCAACACAAAACTTCTTATTGAAAATGGTATTGGTATTCTAGGACCAGATTATGCAAAATCTGTTGCTGAGGTAGAACTTAAAAGTTCAGAAATTCGTTCTGATATATTATTAAAAAATAAAATCCCAGAAAACTCAAAAGATATCGATCCTCGCACTTTTATATTAAGCGCTGACAATTCGATTATAGAAGGACGAGCAAAGACTTTACCTCAAAATACAACGATTTTTACTCTCAACAATAACAGCAAGTGGTCCCTAAAGATTAGTCAATTTGAAGTAGACAAAGAATTTGACAGCTCTAAAGGATACTTGCTCACTGATATTAAACAACGTGCACAGTCTATTGTCTCAGTATTGAACCTTAATAATAGCTCTATTATATTTAATGCGCCGCATAAACTAGCAGACAATCAGTATCAGACCTTGCATGTGGGAAAACAGCCAATAGCTGAAGCTGCAAAAGCAGAGCAAAACAGAAGCTTCGATACAACAACGGTTTACAATGCATTGGGCAACGCAAGGATTTACTTTAATACCGAATGGAGTAATGGTCTTATAAAAGAACAACAAAAAACTGACCGTGTTCTCGTTCATGGTAATGTCTCAGGCACCACAACGATCTATTTCAACAATCTTTCAAAGCGTGCAGAACCATTCGATGATGATGAAGTTTCCATTCCTTTGAATGCGCGTGGTCTCTCACTTGTTCAGGTGTCTGGAAAAGCAGAGGAAGCCGCCTTCACGCTGGTAAATGGCTACACTACAATGGATGGATTACCCTATAAATATGTATTAAATGGCTATGGACCAACATCCAGCCGTGGGAGAGCTGACAAACAGCAAAGTCTTTTGCAAGAAAGTGAAGAGTTTTGGGATTTCCGTCTACAAAATGCGACTCTTGATGATGAAGGAAAAATCAAAGCTCTTGTTCCTCAAATGGCAAGCTATTTGGTTATGCATAATGCAGTATTCTCCTCTGGCTTGGCTGATATAAACAATCAAAATACACTGTTAGATAATATGCATTCAACAGTTTTTGGATTAGAAGGTCATAAACAAAAAGGGATATTTTTATCGACTTATGGCAACAAGATGACGTTATCTTCCAGCCGTAGTCCATTGGAATATGGTTATGGTGCTAATGTTCACTATGCTGCTATACAAGCAGGCATGACATTAACAACGTTAGAAAATCAAAATATAACCGCGAATCTTGGTCTTTTAGGCACATATGGAAAGCTCGCTTTTACGCCAAAGGACATGGAAGGTTCTGACAAAAGCATACTGGATAAATGGTCCTTTACGGCATATGGAAATCTCCACCATGACAATGGTCTCTATATTAATGCACTGTTCTCTTACGGCATTTTAAACGGACATATTACAACAGCCCTTATCGGCAACACCACAGAATTAAACAATACGGATACATTAAATATATCAGCTACCGTTGGACAAAAACTAGCAACTGGTGTTGAAGGGGTGTCCTTTGAACCACAAGTACAACTTATTTATCAACATATTGCCTTTGGCACTCTTTCAGATATTGATGGCTTCCAAGTTAATATAAAGACCCCTCATCAATGGTTGGTCCGTATTGGAGGTCGTTTAACAAAAACAATACTTCCTATTGAAAAAGATCGTGTTCTTTCTTTTTATGGTAAATTGAACGTCATTAAAGCTTTTGGTGAGAAAAATACAATTGATATTGTTGATTCTTTCCATCTTGATTCTATGGACTCTTCTCTTGAAGGTGGGCTTGGCATTAACGCGCAACTTTCTAAAAATATCGCACTTCATGCTGACGTTAATTACCAACATAAACTTCAAAAAGCTGGGTTCTCTGGAATTAATTTTTCCGGAGGAATGCGTTATCGCTTTTAAACAATTTTAGCTCTCTATTTTGACGCATAAGCAGCGCTGAGATGAAAACAGTGCTGCTTAACTACATTACAAAAAACCGTAATGTGTCAAAAAGTGGTTCATTTTTAGCAAAATAAAGAAAATATCTTAAGGAACATCTCTATGCATAAGAATCTTTTGTTATGTACAGCCGCTTGTGCTTTATTTTTTTCTTCTTTTAATTTCACATCTACCAGCACCGCCTCTGCTCTAAGCCCCCAGGAACGCCATGCCATTGAAGGGATTATGAAATTACCTGAACAATATCGCCATGTCATTGATTTAATAAACACACCAACACAAGCAGAAAAAAATCTTGAAAAGATAGCCTCTGGCGCCATGATGGAGGATAATTCGCACTTCAATCAAGCACTTGATGCCAATAACCAACGACGTGTTAATGCTGCGCGCCAAGAATGGATGAGCCAAGACAATCGTAATTGGTCTAAACTGCAAAATAAAGCAGAAATATTACATAAAGCAGTACAATTGGATAGTGCTTTACAAGGACAAAACAAGGAACTTTCCAATACTTTACGCAAAGCAGTATTAGAGACTTTGAACAACGATGGAATAACCAACGTGAAGAAAAAAGAAGAACCAACCCCTCCTGCATCTGAAGAGAATAAACAACCTCTTATTGACTCCAGCACAAGACAAAAACGCGCTAGTGATAAATTACCACCCGCTCACGTTGCTGCCCAACACAAGGACAATTCATTCACAAGAACAGATCATGGAATGAGACAGCCTAAAATAAATGAAAATTCGCAATCTGATATTGATCCCCAAACAAACACCACTTCCTCGGAATCAAAAACGACTCTTAATACATCAGAAAAAGCGCATATGAAATTGCTCCCAAAGGTTGAGAATACCGCTACCGCTGCGACAGAGAGCTCCTCTAAACTTACAGATGATGATAAAGCAACCGCAGCTTCTACTTCTCTTGATGGAACAGAAAAAAGCACAACTCTTACACCACAAGGAGAAAGTTCTTTAACCATGCCTATTGCGATGTTTGCTGTTGGGTTTAGTGATGTCAACAATCAAAATATCTTGTTAGACAATATGCAAATAACAATGTTTGAACCCAAAGATCATCCAGAGAGAGGCGTTTTCTTATCCTCTTATGGCAATAAAAGCACCTTTTCTTCTAAGGTTCAAGCAAAACAAGATGGTATCCAAGCAGATATTCGCTATGCTGCATTGCAAGCAGGAGCAACACTAATAGCGCTAAAAGATCAAAATATCAGCAGCAACTTTGGTCTTTTCGGAACATATGGGAAACTGTCTTTTACTCCTAAAAACAAGGAGAGCTTTCAAAAAAATATGTTTGATAAATGGTCACTCACCGCATATGGAAATATTCAGCATGACAGTGGCATCTATGCAAGTGCCTTTCTCTCTTACGGAATTTTCAAAGAAAATCACGCTACAACTCTCATCAAACATACCTCAAAAGTGAAGAATAGTAAAACATTAGGAGCCGCTGCAACTGTTGGTCAAAAACTGTCAACCAGTTTGGAAGGTGTAATCCTAGAACCGCAAGCACAACTTGTTTATCAACGTCTCATGCTTGGTTCTTTATCAGATAGGAGCTCTTTCTCAGATGACGATAACTCTAAAATAGACATAAGTAATCCTTATCAATGGCTGCTCCGTATTGGCGGACGTTTAACGCAAAACAAAGGACATGCTGTTTCTTTCTACGGCAAACTGAACATGATCAAAACTTTTAGTAAAAATTTTCAGCTTGCAGCTATGGGATCTTTAATCGAAGGTGGTTTTGGTATTCACACACACTTATCACAAAATATTCAGCTTCATAGTGATCTCAGCTATCAACATAAATTCAAAAAAGCTGGCATCTCTGCAATAAATATTTCCGCTGGAATGCGCTATCACTTTTAAAAATACTTGTATTCCTTATCTTGAAATATGAAGAGATCTTATTATGTTTCGTTTTGTCTCTTACAAAAGAGACATAATGAGGTCAAAGTTTTACTTTTTATGAGAGAGGGGGAAATATTTTAGGAATACATCCATATGAAAAAAAGCTTCTTACTATACACAGTTTCCGGAGTTCTGTTTTATTCTTCCAACAGTTTGTCTTATGCTATTCATGCTATGACTCCAACGATAGATCTCTCTTCTCCCCCGACAACATCTGACTCCAAAAGAACGATCATCCCCCCTCATCCTACCGGAAATGAACCTACAAAGTCTACTCCTACAAGCACTGTCGTTCCTCACATGCAACTTGGAGAAAAATTAAGGAGATATACACGCTCTTCATATGGAGAAACGACACATTCTTCAACACACCCCCAATCATCTGAACACCCTACAAAGCCTAAAACCTCCACAGAATCTTCTGAACCTGGAACAATTACACAACCTGAAACACCCCCTAAAAACACAGAAACGTCCAAGGCTTCTTCTCAAAATTCTAAAGGAAAAACGACATTCCCAAATGTAACCATTGAAAATACAACTTCTTCCTCAAAACAAAAGCATAGGCATGCTCGAGAAAGTATACAAACATCAAAAACTAAAACGACAGAAAGTTTACAGTCTAGCCTTACAGCCACACAAAGCGATATTACACAATCACCATCGACAGAAATAGCTCCAACGAGAGAAGAAACTGCAACAACAAAGATAGTTTTAACAAAAGGAACAGCTTCAACAACAGGAATGGAAGCAAAATCGAGAAGGCGTTCAGGAGCCACCACCTCTTCTACAGATTCTTCCAGCGAAAAGACGCCTCCAAATTCTGCTGTCTCTTCACAATCAGAAGCGACACAATCTGCACCCAATTTACAACCAACACCTGCAAACTCTGAATCTACAAGAGCGGAATCTACAAAACCAGCAACAAAGCTATCACCAACGTCTAAAGAACCAGAACTCACACAGCCAACATCATCACGATCACCAGAATCTGTACGACCAACGCCCACACAACCCACATCTGCCCAAAAGGTATCTGGAAACTCTGAATCTACAGAGGCGGGCATTACAAGACCAACAGCAGAACAATCACCAGTGCCTAAAGAGTCAGAACGCATACAGCAAACATCTTTAAGAATAGAAACTGGAAAACCAGCATTGCAGGTACCACCAAAATCTGTAAAACCAGCGCCAGTGCAATCTTCATCTGCACAAAAAATGTATGAAAAACCAGAGATTGAAAAACCAATATCACCGATAAAACAATATGAAAAGTCTACACAAATTGAGGATATAAGCACTGGAGTTGAAGCTAAAAACGGTAAGACCATAACGTTACATAACAAAAAAATTCAAGACAATAGTTTTGCTGTACATGCAGAGGGAAATAATTCAAAAGTCAACATGATAGGGGGAACAGTTGATGCGCGTTTTGTTGCACTAAGCGTATCAGATGGTGGAGAAATTGATGCTACAGGCATTACTGCAACAGCAGAAACAGCTGCTTTGGTAAACATAGAGGGCACAATAAAACTTAAGGATTCAAGCGTACATGTCACGGGAAATTATGAAGCAGACGGTATTATTTTCCGCAACAATCCGTATAATGCCCCTAGAAAACGATATACACGCAATGCTAAAAAGAACACCAATGCCGTTCAAGAACAAGATGTAGCCAATATTGCTGATAAAGTAACCCTAGAGAATACAAAGCTTTTCGTTGAACATGGTAGCGGTATCAACCTTTATGGAACAGGCGTAAACGGAGAAGTCAACCTTAAAAATTCAGAAGTTCATGCCGATATTTTATTAAAAAATATCAAGAACGAAAGTGCCTCCACAAACACCATTACATTAGTTGCAGACCACTCTTCTTTAGAAGGTCGGGTAAGAACTTCTGAAGATAATAGAACAGTTTTTGATCTAAAAGAGAGGACGAAATGGCTTTTAAAGGCGAATAAAAATGTCACAAATAATGATAATATTTTAAATGACTATAGACAGTTTGGTGTTGATGAAAAATCATACTCTAATCTTTCTGAATTGCACCTTACAAACAGTGTCATTATGTTTGACAAGCCAGTGGAGGGACATTATCAAACTCTGTTTATAGGACCTAATCTTTCGCAAGAAGACGAAACAACTCACACAGCAGCGGTTTATAGTACAGCGGGTCTTGCAGAGATTTATGTAAACACTCAATGGGATAAACATTCTCCTATCACGGAACAACAAACTGATCGCGTTGTGATTAATGGCGATGTCTCAGGGAGTACTGTTGTTCACATCAATCTCCAAACCGATAGCTCTGCTATTTGGGAAGAACGCATGGCGTCACTTCCTTTAGGGACACATGGGATTTCAATCATTCAAGTTTCCGGACAAGCAAATGAAAATTCCTTCACGTTAGCAGGAAACTATACGACAATAGGTGAACAACCTTATAAATATGTACTCACAGGCTATAAACCAGGAACATCTCATGAGAGCCAAAATCTTTTTGGCAAAAATAATCATGATTTTTGGGATTTCCGCTTACAGAATGCCTACATTGATAAAGACAAAAAAGTTCGAGCCCTTTTACCACAGGTAGCAAACTATTTAACCATATCTAATACTTTATTTTCTGCTGGATTTACTGATGTAAACAATCAAAACACGTTGTTAGACAATATGCGCACAACAGTATTTGGGGCAAAAGACAATAAAAAGAATGGTATCTTTTTCTCTTCCTACGGCGAGAAGGTCACCCTATCTTCCAACCGCGATCCACTGCACTATGGTTATGGTGCTGATATAAACTATACTGCCTTACAATTAGGAGGCATATTAGCCGCCTTAGAAAGCAAAGACATAAGCGCATATTTTGGTCTTTTAGGAACGTACGGAAAGCTTGCCTTTACGCCAAAAGAGATGCAAGATTCTGAAAAGACAACGCTTGATAAATGGTCACTTACCGCTTATAGCGGCATCCAGCATAGCAATGGTATATATGTCAACGCTCTTCTTTCTTACGGAACCTTAAAAGGAAATATTACCACAGCTCTTGTTGGGAATGCCGCAAAATTAGATGGTACCGAGATGCTTAATATATCTGCAACCATTGGTCAGAAATTAGCAACCGATACAAAAGGGCTGGTCTTTGAACCACAAGCTCAATTCATTTATCAAAATCTCATATTTGATATTTTCTCAGATACCAATGGCTTAAAAGTAGACATGGGCAATCCACATCAATGGTTGATCCGTTTTGGTGGACGTTTAACAAAAACGATAATGGCTGTTGAAGAAAACAAGGCTGTTTCCTTCTATGGTAAAATGAATGTTATCAGAACTTTTGGCGATGGTAAAACAATAAAAATTGCTGATACCTTTCATGTTGATCCTACCGGCTCTTCAGTTGAGGGAGGCATGGGGGTGAATGCATATCTTTCTCAAAATATCGTACTAAACGCCGATATCAGCTATCGGCAAAAACTGCAAAAAGCCGGTGTATCTGGCACCAATTTTTCTGGCGGGATACGTTATCGTTTCTAAAGCAGAAGTTAATTTTAACTTAAATAAAAGGGCAGCACAAAGTGCTGCTTTTTTATTTAAGTTTATACATTTTTTAATTCTCAAAAATCATTATCACATCAAAGAAGATTTTGACTTATAATATTTCTTTTGCGTATTGAATAAAAAACTGAATACCATAACAATCTCTCATCAAAATACCCCACGCATAAAATTTTTATGTCTTATATTATGACCACACCTCAAGCGATAATGTTTTTATAGCACAACAGAATAAGCATTCATGCGGATTTTAAAAAAGTCAGCACCTTCTTCGCTGTAGACGCTCCATTTATTTTAGATGATGTGCATTTAATATACCTGCTATAAAGACTAGTATCTGGTATAAATTCTTAAAGGCATGTTTTTCCTCTAAAATCTCAATGCTACAGCAGCTCCATTATAAGACAAGATATTGATTTATAAAGACAATTAATTGTTTTCCATGTTAAATGAGAATCCAGAATATCGTTAGATTCTTTCATTTTAGACCTGTTCCATGTTGAAGCAACAAAAACCATATTTCTTACAAGTGACAAGAGGGAAGAGCCATGGGGATAAAAAACTATTAAGAAAAGATTAAAAATGCCTCTAATGAACTATCTCAAGTGCCAAGGGCTGTAGCAACATTGGGATCAAACAAAAAATATGACAGTGTTGAAAAATATAACAATATCAACTTGCTCTTTTATTAAGCATAAAGATGGTCGCGCCCTATAGATTTTATATTATTTCCATGGGAACTTTCTTATTATACCATTCACAAGCACCGTTGCATCAAAGATGTCGTTGCACTGCCCCACAAACACCATCCGAAATAGACTTGAGAGCTTAGATATCTCTTTAAAACAAGGCCGTGAATTAGGAATAACAAATCCATTCTATTTTGAGTATTTTGTTGAGTATGAAAGCCATCCCCCCAGTAAAAAACACAATAAAAAAAGCGTGAAACAATGTGTAATCTTCATTATTTAACAGATAGTGCTTTAGATACTTTTGAAAGACATAAGCTAAATTAAAGGACAGTGGTACAAAGGGAAGCTGATTTCTACCCTCTTTATTCTTTCCCAATAAGATCACCTCCCCATTTCAAATATTACGCCAACAAAGGTATCGCACTATATTCACTCAAATCTGGATGCTCTCTCCAATCTGGTATACAAAAACTAAAAACAGCAGAAGAGAATATTAAACCGCTTTAATTTTTGTCTCAAACATATAGATTTAAGCAACTAACCGCTTCATATCACCACACTTCAAAGGACAATACTTCATGAAGCTTAGGCAATATTCATCACATACTCTTCATCATTCATGCTTTTTGCTGACTTGGTGGTTATAGCAGAGTGAACGCACCCGATCCCATCACGAACTCGGCCGTGAAACGCTCCAGCGCTGATAATATTTTACCTTAAGGCAAGGGAGAGTAAGTCGCCGCCAGATCTGCTAAATGCATGCAGAAGACCAATGTATAAACCTTACATTACCACAGCCTCAAGGAAGCTGTTTTTAAGGCATCACAGGCTGGTCTAAATATTCTCTTGATCGCCTCTCCCCCTAAACTAAAAAATGAAGCTCCCTATTAACTCAGTCTGCAAACAATGCTCTGTAAATAATCCGCCTTCTCTGAGTTCTCTTCCGGCCAGCTTCTCACCGCATGCGGTTCACATCACGATACCTTTAAAAATACTGTTTTAAGAACAGCGTTTTACAGTACATCAGGATAATAATTTAAATACCAAAATGCGCTTAAAACAAGTCTACTCACTAAACGCACTATTTATCCAAATCAACTGCCCCACCTAATCATTGTCATTAGTTAGAACAGCCCGTATTAATCAGATTTGAATTTATTCCTCTATTTCTTTTGCACGTCCAGATAGTTGTATAGCTTTAGAAAGATCATTAACTGCATTTAAATGTGTTTGAAGTAATTCACTATTACGCTGTAATTTTTCTTGTAAATCAGACAACAAACTTTCAACCTCATGCTCAATATCTTGATTCATGTAGCGCTTCACATCACTCATGGATTTATTAAGATCACGCAAACCACGTATTTTACGCAAATTTATTTCTTCGTAATCTGGAACACCACTGCTCTCTAGCATATTGCTTTCATAATCAACAACTTGAGCTAATCCTTTAACAGCAGCAACAAATTTTGTCATCGCCCAATCACGATCAATAAGGTTGTTATCAAGAACTTTTGCTTTTGCCGCAAAACTATCATCACCATATTGCACTACAGACATTTTTACTTCCCCTTCAACACTATTGTTCAATCTTACTTTCAAATGAGGGAGATTAAACAGGTTCTCTTCAATGCTG
Organism: Bartonella sp. AC535YNZD; assembly: GCF_042196625.1. Taxonomy (NCBI): domain Bacteria; kingdom Pseudomonadati; phylum Pseudomonadota; class Alphaproteobacteria; order Hyphomicrobiales; family Bartonellaceae; genus Bartonella; species Bartonella sp. AC535YNZD. Next base: position 16,495 of record NZ_JBHIQP010000010.1, read on the forward strand.
ATACACTCAACCAAGCTCGTAATCGAACATTGCTACAACAGCACGACAATCCTTCAAAGTGTATACCACTTCAACTTTTAACGCGTTCTCTCAAATATTTTTTCTTTGCTCCAAAACCATCATTGTGGCTATACTAATCCATCAAAACGCTATAAACTCAAACCTTACAGCAATATCGAAACTTCCATATTTGCTCTGTCTATTTCGCCTTGCCGATTTTATCTTTGCCGATTTTATCACGAGCTCATCTTCAATAGAAAATAACAATGCTTTCACGAGAACTTCAGCCACAAAAATATCTGCCGACAAAAAACCGCAGTCTATCTTGCAGCATATAAAGACTTAAGCCCATCAAAAATTTCAGCATTTTACTGATAGAAGCACTTTACCCTCCATAACCTCATGGCTCTCTCTGCACTTAAACTTGTACACCTTCTGGCACCCCATAAGATGGCGCCCGACAAGATCAGTTTGCACCCATTCAAAAGGACACCCCCTCTCCCATACTCTTTCTGCACACATGCAGTATTTTGCATAAAACACAAAAAGAATGCTCTTTTGAACAGATCAGCCATACAGCAATATAAAAAAAGACACCTTAAAATAGCTAAACAGCCATCAATCTTCCTTTTTTAAATTATCATTCGCTTTTCTTTGCAATGAACGACTATATAAGATTTTTTGAACCTTTTCAAGAGTTTCTTAGCCAATCAGTTCGATACGTCTTCAATCGCATATTCACGCGCTTGTTTTAAAGAAATATCTCTTAAGTGCACCCAAGCCTATTTAGCACCGCGGCCCATGAATGCATGAATGGTACAATGATAAATCTTCCATGACATGTATAAAATCCATTGAGCACTTTCCATCTTTACGCTTAATAAAAGAAGCAAGCCAGCACCATCACATATTTTTCTAACCCCTTATGTTCTGATACCCTTGGCATTTAAGACGGTTCATAAAGCGTGGCCTTTCTTGTATAATTTCTCTGCGCATGGGCGCTCCCTGCTTGTAACTGCAAAAGACATGGTTTTGGTTAATTCACCACGAAACAGATTTGGAATGAAAAAAATTCCAGTATTCAGGGATCTAATTCAAGTTGAATAACGATGGATTATCATTATAAATCAAAATATTATCCAATGCATAATGCTTAACGCTCCCCCCATTGATATTTTCAGAATTTTCACAGCATCTTCCTATAGATTATTTCATTCCATAACACATTTTTCTCTTAATATCGCGACTTTACATGCGCTACTGGTATAAAAACAGAGAAACAATCATTTTATAATCAAGGTACAATTTTTGTTACGATCTTTCTCTCGTTTAACCTTTTAAATGCGGCTCTTCTTTTTCATAATCATCACATTTCAAATCTATTCCATGTTGAATAAATTAAAATCACTTGCTTGCACATCACAAACAACGCCTTGATGTGTTGATAAAATACGCTGAAAGAAAAATGCCTCTTATGAACCTTAGCAAATGCCCAGAACTATAATAAACATTGGAAGCAAGCATACGATAATTGCGACTTGCTCTTTTATAAGTATAAAGATGATAGCATTCTATAAATTTTTATATTATTCAAATTTTATATTATTTCACGAGAGCTTTACTGTTATACTATTCACATTTACCGTTATACCATTTACGAGTGTCATCGTAAAATGTCTGTCGTGTGCGTTGAGAGATGTTTCTTTAAAACAAGTACATAAATATGCAATACAAATATACGAATATACAACATAAGTATATTTCGTTTGGAGCGTTCTTTACTTTTGTGCAAAATATGCCCCATTAGAGCAGCATTAACCAATCTTGCTATGAGATAAACGATCAGAAAACATTTTTGTCTTCCGCCGCTCACCTTAAAGAACCAAGATCTTAACTCAATCGGCTCTGTACGCAGTCCGAATTTTTGTCAAACGCTCTTCTCTTGACTTTCCCCTCATCTGATTCACTTAAACGAAAGGCTCAACAAATAAACCTACGAATATTCATCGTACACTAAAAAATACTTAAACGTTCCAAGAAAACTTATATGTCTTATATTACCGTTATAAATGACAGTGCTTTATAGCATAACAGGATAAAAAAGTTTCCAGAAACACAAAACTTACAAAATCAATCAATAGTCCTTTTAAAACTTTCTTTTTTAGTATTCACAATACTCCAACTCCTTAAGCTTTTATAAAAAAAGGAACGATTTTAAGCTTGCCGAATATGTTGTATCAGAATATATTACAGATTGTAACATATTGTTATTCATAAAATCACCTCAAAAAGAACAGAAAGAGGTTTTTATGGCTGATCTCGTAAAAGCCGCTATGCTTTATTCAACCTTGATTATCACCATCAATGCTTTTGTTGTTATTTTAATTCTCGTAATAGAAATATACTAATACTCTCTTGGCTTTTTATAATCTGTGCAAATAAGCATCTTAATTTCACATAAGAGCAAAGCAAAATTTTAATTCTACAGATAAACCACACACCCAACTTCAAACATCGCTTGCAACTATTTGAGGGTAAACTCTGCTTTTTGTATGCATTTTTAACCATCATTGTCCGTCTTTTCACGCTATCTTGAATCTCAACTTCATTCCCAGCTTAAAAAACGAAATTTTCTACCAGATCCGATCTGTAAATAATTTGTCTCCTTATTGAGTAAGTTCCTTTTTCTTCCCCCTTCAGGGCATATCACAATCCTAAAGGATAATATTTCATGAAGCTTATGATAAATCCATTGAACACCATCTTTACCCTTATGAGAAAATAAACCAGCAGCATCAAACACTTTTCCAGCCCCAAATGTTGCAACAACCTTTAGCACTTGAGATCGTTTATAAGAGGCATTTTTACTTCTTTCTCCAACAGTTTTTATCTACACGGCTCTCCATGCTTGTACCATGCAAGAAGATGGTTTTAATTAATTCAACCGAGAACAGATTTGGAATAAGAGAAGCTTACGTTATTCGAGATCCTTATTTAACATAATAATAATTAAGTTATTTTTATAAATCAAAGTGTTATTTATAAAAACATTTATCACACACTCAAGAACAAAAAACACCTCATACGTAAAGTTTTATATGAGCTCCACTGCTCAACATGATAATATAACGACACAATTAAGATAAAAAAATAATAAGGAAAGACCTTGCAAACTCAGAAAAGAGAGGAGAAAAATGAAAAGATGTGGAGAGCGCTCAATTCCTCACACATCCGGCAAAACCGTCCTAGCAAAACAGCCTCACAACTTAACTAATGTTATAATATTCTCAAATCAAAAGCAATTTTTTTAAAATAGTTTGAGAAAAACATTTGAGTATGAAACGATAATAATTCCATTCAGAATGTTTTTCTCTTTATTAAAACAGAGAAAAGTAATTTCCAAACAAATGTTTCCTCCGAATTTTTCCGAAATTAGCCGCAACGCTTAAAGACGATCTTAGTGTTATGAAACATTTATTTGTGATAAACGCAAAAAAACACCCCAAAGATAAATTTAATCTCATATTTTAAATACATGTAACCAAAACATTAAAAAATTAGCAGTAACACGTAACAACTCATTGGGAGGCAATACTATCTACAATTGAAAGCACTTTTGGGCTTAACAATGACAGTATAGCATCCGTTTATACAAAGAGTACTAAGCGTAAAAGACTAATTCTTGAAGCCATAAAAAGACTCTCTAAAAGTTAGAGATAGCCTAAAAACGCAATAGAATCAAGAACTAAACAATTATTTATTTATTGAACTGTATGTTTTTAATTAATGCCAAACATAAGTTCCATATATGCTTGTCTGGCATGTTGGCAATTTTTAGATTTCTCCATAGAAGATTGATCCAGCTTTTCACATTTTTTTGCCCACTCTTCGAGTAATGTTTTATCTTTCTTAAATTCCGCTACGCTGTAGTTTTTTTCACAACCAGCAACGACAAGTCCAGTACAAACCAGCAATGCTGTAATAATAACTTTATTCATAAATAAATTCCCCTTTTTTCAAATTTACAAAGTTTAGGACACAATTTAGGGCCTTAAAAAAAGTTCTATATATGCTTGTCGAAGGTTTTTACAATTTTGAGAGGATTTGAGCGGTGAATCATCCTTCTCACATTTCTTTGCCCATTCCTCGTATAATTTTTCATTTGTTTTAAATTCTTTTACACTATAAGTTTTTTCACAACCAGTAACAGCAAGTCCAGTACAAAGGAGCAATGCTGTAATAATGACTTTATTCATGATTTAATTCCCTTCTTTTTTATCTTCAGTTTTTTCTTGGTCGTCCTTTCCAGAGCCGAAAATTCCCCATTTTTTACGAGTTTCTAATTCAGCTTGTTCTGCGTTTTTACAATTTTTTGAATCAAAACTTCCTGCAATAAAACATTTCTCTAACCACTGATTGAGTAATTTGGGATCTTTCTTAAACTCTGCTACACTATAAGTTTTTTCACAACCAGCAACGACAAATCCCACGCAAAGCAGTAGCGCTGTTATAATGATCTTGTTCATGATTTAACCCCTCTCTTTGTTTTATATTTTATTAACAATATCTTTGGGTTCACATCCCCTCCTATATTGTGACCTTGCGTCTAACTTTCCTTTGCAAATACGTACACTTCCAACGCAAACATATTAAATCATGAAAACTGCTTTCATTTATCAGACTTGCATTTGTAACATTATCTGCACGGCTGCTCTTTGTATTTGAAGTGTTAAAACTTCAGCAAAAATTCTGATATCTTGACATTCTCAAAAAGCTTTTTAATCATTTCTTTTCCTTCAAGAACCTCTTGGTAACGAGAAACAGTACGAATATCTTACCCAAAATTCGTTATGCCTATACCCATTGCAAATTCCCTGCAAACGAAAGAATACACCTTTTAATCAACTAATTGCGCTCTTATCATTTCTAAACCACCGGAAAAGAAAGCTTTAAGTCCCCCCCTGCACTTTTTAAAAGCCAATAGAAATGCTAAAAAAGCAATCTTATACATTTCCAATTGAAGAAAAAAGCCTATTGCCTTGTATATCATTACGAATGGCATTAACTATTTAAGACTATAAAATCATATAAATGTAAGAAATATTGTCTATAGTATACTCAATGACTTCTTTTGTTTATTAGGAAAAATTATAGCGCGTCAATATCAGTAAATTTTACTTATTTTTATTCCCCCCCTTTATAAACATGAATATAATTTAATAAAATGGATTGCTGCATAACAGAAAAAAATAATCAACGCTACTCTTAATTACATTATTACATTATTTACCCATGTATTAAGTAAAATAAACAAAAATAACCTGATGTTTAAAATCATTATCAAGATAATTTTTATGGAAGAATAAACTTATCTATTCATCTAGAGATATAAGATAACAAGTAGTATGATGATTATCACATTTATAGGGAAAAGTTTGAAATGGAGAATTTTTCGCAAACACATAGCTCTTTCATAAGATGATACAGAACCTTATGAAAAACAACTTAAATGAAGCAACCATCATGAAAAAGGAAGAGCGCTTTTATTATTAACTTCGTATAAAAACAATCGTTATCATCTCTAGAAAAAGCACTCAAACCAACGAAATTATCGTATCATTTTTTACACTTTTCCGTATTTTTGTGAAAGCAATTCGCGGACCTCATCAGCTATTTTAGTTCCACGACTTGCACAACTGACCTTAATCAACCGATGCAAACTTTCTGGTATATCAATCGTAAGGCGCTTCATCCCTCCATTCATGCTCCCTTTGTGGCTTCCTACCCATGCATCCGCTGTTAAAGGAATTGATTTATTCGTTGGTTTTGTGCCGATTTTAATTTTTTTATTCATCGCGCTAACTCCTTGATTTCCGCTGCAACCGCTTCAATCTCTGCTGCTGCTGGTCCTTGCTCATCAACTTCATAAACCGCCTTCCCCTGTGCTGCTGCTTCTGCAAAAATCACGCGCTGCGCAACGCTAGAAGAAAGAACATGCACGTGGTATATGCCAAGAGCTTCGTTCACATCACGCCCTATCGCTGTATTGACGATTTTACGATTAATGACAAAAGCAGATTTAAGATTTTCTTTATAAACACGTGCTTCATCAATCAGCTTTACAATTCCATCCGCTGCCCAAATATCATAGGGACTAGGCAAAACAGGGATAAGCACCAAATCCGAAGCCATAAGAGCACTACGAGCAAGATCAGTTACACGCGGAGGGCCATCGATAATAATATGATCATAACCATGCCCAATCTGTGTAATCTCTTTGTGAACCGTTGCACGCGGTAAACCAATAACCGAAAACAAAGGTGCATCTTCACGTGCAGCAGCCCAATCCAATGCGCTTCCCTGTGGATCAACATCAATAAGCAATACACGTGCACCAGTACGTGCAAAACTGGCGGCAAGATTAACACTCAACGTCGTTTTTCCGACACCTCCCTTTTGATTCAAAAGTCCAATGATCATCCATTACGCCTTTCAGTATTATCGTTTTTACGATAATACTGAAAATAACAAAAGAAGCAAGCATTCAACACATGAAAAACAACTACTTCTCCCATTTTTAGGATAAAAACGACACCACCCAATTTTATCTTTATAATATTCTTTTAACTTTTAGCATTGAGCGAAATATTATAAAAATAATATTCTTGAGGATAAGAAAAATTTAAACACGAAACACGCTCTTCTTCCCCACCCTAAAACAAAGATTTTTAAATCCATGTCGATCTGTAAACAATGCTCTGTAAATGATCCAGCTTCTTATTTTGCGCCGGCCTTTTGGGCTTCTCCTTTCATGCAATCCACTTAATGCAACTCTACAAACAAGCTCCACTCTGAATATACAACAAACTATAAGGAGAATTCATTGTTTCGCACGTTGAATGAGAGAGCCGAAATCAGGAAGATTCTCTCATTTCATACCTCTTATATTAAATTAATCAAAATCATATCTCTTGTACGTACAAGCAGGGCTGGCGTGTGAGTAAAACTGTACAAGAAAGGATTTAAAATGCTTCTTATGCAGAATCTCAAGTACCAAGAACTATTACAATATTGGGGGTTGGCAAATATAACAATGGTACCGACTTCCTTCTTCATAAGCGTAAAGAGAGTGGTGATCCGTGAATTTTATACTCTTTGACGCTCGACAGAGTAAAATGGGCTTAAGAGAAATAAGGATACCTCTAGCAAGCGTGTAAACAAACAACACAATGAAATGTCTATGCTGAGTAAACACTATAGATTATCCATAAAGACCAAACATCCGTCTTTTATAAGATCGCATAACGAACATGTTGCGGAATGAGATATTTTGCATCTTAAAGCTCGTTTTTCCCAAATAGATCTTCTCGACAAAAAGAATATTTTTGTTAAGATGCCACTGAAAAACTTACCTTCATTATCTTCTTTCTATATAACAGACCAGAGGGTATCGTGAAGATCGTGCAATTGGGAATAAACAAAAATGAATTTACAACAAATTGAACCTGATATTTTTATCAGTGCACAAATTAGCATAGAAAATATCAAAGCATTGGCACAAGCTGGTTTTAAAACAATTATCTGTAACCGCCCCGATCACGAAGAGCTCCATCAACCTGACTTTTCTAGCATTAAAACGGTCGCAAATGAATATGGCATAAAAGCCTATCACATTCCCATTTCTCCTCCAACTATAGAAAAATCAGCTGTTGAAGCCATGCAAACAATTTTAAAAACAGCCTCTCTGCCTCTTCTTGCCTATTGTCATCACGGATCACGCTCGCTGCATCTTTATCGTTTAGCGCATCTTTAAACAGAGGGTATGCACACTTCCTCCTCGCCTTAAAAGACAAAAATTCTTAAATACACATCGATTTTTAACAAACAATCTGTCAATAATCTTTGTCTTGCGCCTTTCCCTTGGCTTGCCTCTTCATAAAACTCTACAAGCAAGCTTTGCTCCTTAATATACAACAAGCATGCACACCCGAAGCCATAAAAATGCATGAAAATGCATATGATGATCAAATAAAATTATTTTCACCTCACTTTTTATCACTGCTCCACCTTCTTTTTCTCTTCCTTTACCAATACGAGCTCATTCGTACGCCACAGACACCTAAAACGACAGTAAAACCACTAAGAAAAACCCATATTCCGAATAAAAGGCATGCAGAGTATTTTATAAAAAAACCGTAAGCCATAATCTATGATTAACTACAACATATTGATTTATAACAATTAATTATTTTGCACATTGAGTAAAAAATCCTAATACCGTAAGATTCTCTCAAGTCTATTTATAGTGAATCAATCAAAAGCGTGTTTCTTACATGTCACAAGCAGGAAGTGTTCATGTGAAATAAAACGAGTTAAGAACAAACTCTCATAAACGCTCTCAAATAGCCAAGGCTGTACAAAACTGAAAGCTTGTCAATATAACTGATGGTGTCGGATTCTCTTTTATTAGGCATAAAGAATGATAGCGCTCAACGAAACTTGCATGATACCATTCATGAGAGCCATCATGAAAATGAATATGAGAAGCGTTGAGAGATATTTCTTTAAAAGAAGCGCATAAATTAGTAAAACAAGGACATTCCAGCATTTTATTTTACCTGTGGGATCTGATATCCTATTCAAAGAACAACAAAAGCCTGAAGCTGTTATTTTCATGATTTAAGAGATATTGCTCTGGACACTTTTGAAAGTAGCAAAGCCAAATTTAAAAAAGACAGTCATCTGGACTGATTTTCCCTTGATAACTTCATATTTTTTTCCAATAAGGCTGTAAACCGATTTCAGAGATTACGCAAATGGATAATGCAATAGGGCTCTCCTCATCTAGCATACAAAAGCTGTAACAGTAGAAAGAGCATTAAAGCGCCTTAATTTTTATCTCAAACATATTGCTGCATTGGGGATCGCTAAAGAAAAAGTTTTATGAGAAAAATAATACGATAAAGTCATGAATAGACCGAACATAGACTGGAAAGATGTTCTAACTTTTATCCAATACTTCTACCAAAAAACAACAAAACATTATTGGCTTTGTGTTTTCATATCCTTACAAGACTGTCTTTCCTTTGCATTATAGGCCTTACCTTTGTGAAGGACAAAGGAAATATATGGATAGTTCTTAGCTTGAGAATCTAAAAGATTGACATATTACGACAACAAAATTGTACCTTTATCCATCAAAAGCATTAGAAATTTTGAAACAAATATACCTGCTTTCTCGCAATGATTTCTTTTTATCTGCAATCAATCGCAGTCTCCTTAATATGTATTCCCCATCACAACATATGAGAGAAACGAGACTTAAAGCCTTTCTCATCGGCTTCATTCTCATTGACGCGATTGGTTAACACGAAAGCCGCTGCTCACCACTGATCTACTTTACGAGACTCGACAAACAAACCTTTTTTAAAAATATTCATCACATAATACAAAATATCACACGTGTAAGGTCACACGAACCAACTCTCATCATAAACGATGATAAGACATAAATGACATAATAAAACAAATTAGAAAAAAGAAACAATAAACTTTTAAAATAAAAAAGTCATCAATTAAATTTTATCAAACTATAAGCTTAAAATAGCAAGAAATTTTAAAAACAGCCTTTCTCCCTTTTCTCGTCTATTATTGCTAAATAGGCTGGATGCTTATTATTTACTGCATCTTTTATGATGCAGTTTTAACGGATCAGAAAGAAACAAGTAGTAAAATTTTGAATGACAACAAAAACCATAAAGTTAACTTTGAAAAAAATGATGCCAAAATCAGATCTTCAGATATTCGATTCTCCCTCTCAACAACGGAAAAAACATATATTTCATGATGTTTTGGAATATATCTTTGTGATTATAATCACTTTAAGTGCTATTTTTACAGCTCTTCTCTCTTTTTCAGATAAATTTAGAACATATTTTTAAAAGTAAGCAGTCTGTCCAACGTTGATAATGGTTGTACTGTTTTTAAAATTTCTTTTGCTTTCTTTTCATCACGATGCATTTGGGCAATCAAAGGTTCAAGTCCATCAAACTTTTCTTGTCCTCGCAAAAACTGGAAAAAAGAAACGGTACAATTTTCCCCATAAAGGTCGTCGTTAAAGTCAAACAAATAGGTTTCCAAAAGGGGCGCCCCATCCTTAACAACCGTTGGACGACAACCAAAGCTTGCAACACCATCATACAAAACACCGTTCGCACGACGCAAACGTACCGCATAAACACCATGTGCCAAACGAACTTGGGGAGGCAACATTTGATTAGCGGTAGGAAATCCCAAAAGACGTCCAAGTTTTTCACCTTGAATAATATTGGAGCGTATCCGATAGTGATACCCTAACAAATGGGCTGCTTTGTCCACTTCCCCTTGTGAGAGAAGTTGCCGAATAAAACTCGAGGAAATAATCAAAGATTGTGATTCTTGAGGACGAGCAACGCAAGGAACTTGCACAACCTCAAATCCATATTTCTCTCCCCTTTTGCAAAGAAGATGTACATTTCCACTTTTCTGATGACCAAATTGAAAATTTTCGCCTGTCACCACAACTGAAACATCAAAAACTTCCTTTAAAAAAGACTTAATAAATTCGTCCGCTGAAAGAGCGGCAAACTGTGCATCAAAGGGCTGTTCAATCACACCATTAAAGCCAAGGGTTTTAAAAATTTCAGCTTTTTCAGCTGCCTCTGTCAAACGATAGACAGGAGTTGAATGTTGAAAAAAACTTCTTGGATGTGGTTCAAAGGTTAAAACAACGGCTGGTTTCTTTTTTATCCGCGCAAAGTCAAGTGCTTTTTGCAACACCACCTGATGCCCACAATGAACACCATCAAAATTTCCAAGTGCCAACACTGCTCCCCGCCAAGCCGAGGGAAACATATGAATTCCCTGAAGACGCAAAAAATTAGTCATTACTGAAGTGCCCACATGATTGCTTGTGGTTTATAACCATGATGTTCAAGAAAAGAATGCAAAGCTTGCTTATCAACCACACCATTTTGCGTATAATCATAATGATGAATCCCCCCCATAATATAAAGGGCATCAAGACCAAAGTGAGCCGCTCCCTTAATATCCGTTAAAAGACCATCACCAATAGCTAAAACTTGACTTTTTTCTACTGTTCCCCGTATTTTTTGAAGTTTTTCAAAGGCACATTCATAAATAGGCTCGTGAGGTTTTCCAGCAATGCGCACTTCCCCTCCTAATTGTTGGTAAAGACGAGCCAATGCACCAGCGCACCAAAATTCTTTATTTCCATAATGGACAATCACATCTGGGTTCGCACAAATAAAAGGTAAATTCCGCGCCCGCATACGAAGAAACATCTCCTCATAAGCAGAGGGTTCTTCGTCAAAATCTTCAAGAAAACCGCTACAGACGACAACAGAAGCCTCCCATTCTTCAACAAATTCACACTCTAACCCTTCAAACAGCACCAAATCACGTTGTGAACCAATGAAAAAAACTTTACGTGGAGCATTCTGAATGAGATCGCGCGTTACATCCCCTGAGGTGATAATGGCATCATAATAGTCGCTATGAACATTCATACTTTGTAATTGAGCAGCAACATCTTCCCGTAGCCGAGGGGAGTTGGTTAATAAAATGACAGTTTTTCCCATTTGTCGGATTTTATACAACGCCTTCAACGCTGGTTCAAATGCATGTACACCATTATGCACAACACCCCACACATCACAAAAAACAGCATCATAATGCGCTATAATAGTCTCAATATGGGTAAGTTCATTCATGGTGCACCTATCTCTATTTGTCATTTAAAGCTGTCTTTTACTTCAAAACTACTTACCGAAAGATAATACTTGTGTCATCTGCTTTCTCAAACCATATCCCAACTTTTTATCGTCTATAGAGATCATAAGAAATGATAAAATAACTAAGTTATCATTAAGTTGTGCAAAATTCTAAAATGCTTGATAGCAAAAGCTTATCATTCCCCAATGCTCATTTTTCTCATAAAAATTTTAATTCTAACAACAACGACGTTGATAGAGTTTTTTATCTAAAATACTCAAATTCTTCACTGAGAAAATAAACGTATCCCCCTCTTAAAAACATGCATCATGAGAAAGCCCAATATATTTTCTCATTTCAAATTTGTTTATATTGAATCAATCAAAACCTATTCGCTTACACATTATAAGCAGAGAGCGTACAGATAAAAACATGTGAAGAGAGAAAAACTCTTATGCTCCCTTTCAAAGGCAAAAACTGTCGTAATATTTTGAACTGGCAGAGAGTATGTGCCGTCCGAGCATCTTTTTTTCAGTAAAGATAGGAATATAGCTTTTATCCCATTCATAGAAGCTTTTACACTATATATTTTACGAAGCACCATTGTAAAATAGGCGCTAACATTGAGAAATATCTTCTAAAACAAACATGTGAATATACAACAATCAGATCTATAATGTTTTGAGTTTATTTTGCATGAGGGCTCTTTACTCATAAAAGCTTTCCCCTATCATCATGATATCTCAGACGTATCAAAACAAGCCATTTTGGTTATTGGTTAAGAGCAACACCGTAAGCGGTGCCTTGAGCTTAAAAACCAAGGTTTACCTTCGTAAAATGCATATCTGATGTCATGCGTTTAGTAAGCAAACCTTAAAAGTTTGAAAGGCAAAAAACATCCTATTTAAAAAAATTTATCCGTCTCAAGAAAAACTATTTTTATTGCCAATCTCCTAAAATTACTTTATGAGTCAGAAAGTGTCTTGGTCGCATACGCAACGACCAATAGGGATTAAAAGCCTGAAAACTCAAACATGAATTGACCCCGCTTTTCGGGTATCCCGGAATTCGGGGAGATTTTGCTATGTCCAAGTGTGTCGACGCACTAAAAGCAAAATACTGATTTAAGTTCAGTACTTTTAACTCCCGGAACTCATGCGAGGGCGCTCGCAATCGGTGGGGGGAAAATGCAAGCTCCAAATCTTAATATTGATCTTTTTGTGGGCAAAAAGATTCGCTTTAGGCGAATTGTGGGCAAAAAGATTCGCTTTAGGCGAAAAATGCTAAAAATGTATCAAAAAACATTAGGGCATCATTTAGGTATCACTTTCCAACAAATCCAGAAATATGAAAAAGGCTTAAATCGCGTGAACGCAGGACGTTTAAAGGAAATTTCCGATATTTTTAATGTTCCACTTGCCTTTTTTTACACTGATATCATCAAAAAAGACAATACCCCATACCATTATGATGAAATCGCCTCGAGCAAAGAAGAATATTTGCTTTTAAAAAGTTTTAGAGTCCTCACATCTGTTAAACAGAAAGCGATTTTAAACTTAATTTGTGATCAAAATTAAAACACTTTAAAAGCATAGCTATAGGGTACTACACGCCCTATTATTGGCTTTCTCCCCACACCTCAAGGGACGCTCCCTCCTCAAACCGGTTGATAAATGATCCGCCTTCTCAAAAATAACTCCTTCTCAGCTTCCAATTTCATAGGATTCCTTTCACAAAATTATATAAAAAAGCCCTCCCTTGAATATTCATCACACTCTCTTATCAAAACAGCCTATGCATAAATTTTTGTGTCTTACATCACCATACCGCAAACAATAGTGTTTTACAGCACAATAGGACAAGCATTCATACGTATAAAGGGTAGCCCCCTCTTCGCTGTGGACACTCCATTAATTTTAAACGATGTGCATTTAATATACTTTCGTAAGATGCCTGCTTATAAAGGCATAAAGGTGAAAACCATTTACCATCTTTCCCATCTCCTTTTAATTCAGCTTTACGGCTTTCAAAAATACCCAAAGCAATATCTTTTAAATAATGCAGATTGCTTATTGCCTCACGCTTTTGTTTATCGCGTTCTTTAATGGGGTAACAACCCTCACGTAAAATAGAACGCCACCCAATTTCCAATTCATAGACTTGTTTAAAAAAACATCTCTTAAAGTACCCAAGCCCACTTCGCGACAATGCCCATGAATGGTATAACGGTAAATTCATTGAGCAGCCCCATCTTTACGCTTGTGGGGAAGCAACCCGGCACCATCACAAACTTTGCCAACTCCCAATGTTGCAACAGCTCTTGGTACTTAAGACGATTCATAAGAACTATTTTTAGTCCTTTCTTATACAAATTCTACCCACATACTCACCCCGCTTGTGATATGCAAGAAAGTGATTTTGATTGCTTCAACATAAACAGGTTTGAAATGAGAGAATCTTACGATATTCGGGACTCTCACTCAACATACAAAACAGTAAATTATCATTATAAATGAATTTATTGTATAAAGACTTGGTATCATTATGCATTCCTAAAAGCATATTCTTTCCTCTAAAGTCTCAATGCGATACCAATGCCATCATAAGACAACGCGATCCTATACTCTCGTGAGAATAATCCTCAATTTTACAAAGTTGAAACAAACAACATAATGACCAATACAATTTGAGGCAATTATCTAAAAAATGATAACGATTACTACCTATAAAAATTAAAGAAGCAATTATTCTTTGAATAGTAACTTCTTTATTGAGACATTAATATATCAAAATTTATTGTAGAGTGTATATTTCTATTAAAAGCCGTGTTCACGACCTGTAGAATCAAGCTTTGGCGAGAAAAATAGTTCATTATCTGCTTGGAGAACATTTTGACAATTTTTAGATTCCTGAACAGCTAGTCCTGAAAGAAAACATTTCTTTCCCCATTCTTCTCTTAATTTTGCATCTTTCTTAAAATCTTCCACACTATAAGTTTTTTCACATCCCACAACGAATAATAGAGCCATGCATAATAAAATAATTTTTTTCATTTTACCCCTCTTTAAAGAGCTTATTTGTTAACATCATCCCCTAAATGGATTTTTAATTTTCACACTGTATGAGAATACAGCCTTACTATTACTTGCTTGCTTTCACAGCAAATACTCTGAGTAAAATAACGCAAGAAGAGCTCACGACAACCATTGTATGAATTTGTCATAAATACTATGAGAAGGAAAAAGCCAAAACTGACCACAAATGATAAAATCAGAAAGCGGACTAAAGCTTTTGTCCAACTAATTTCAAATATAGAGACTGTGATAAAAATTATCCCTATCCAGTAGGATAATCTATGAACATTATAATGGTTAGTATTGCGATCAATGAACTATGAGGCCATAATAAAAAAGTACGAGCCCCTTCTTTTACCTATTTATATTTTGGTCATTGTTCCCCATCGAAGGCCTAAATAGAAACGTTTTGTGATATATAGAAAACAATCAGCAATGCAAATCATTTTTACGAAGATTTCTTCGTGTAGAGTCTATTTGAAATCCATCCATCATTTGGAAGTCTGAATTTAAAAGCAGATAATTATGAAAGCTTTTCAAGGAATGCAACAGATTGATCACTTTTAAAGAAGTAAAAAACGTGATCCAATCCTGAAGACAAAATTCTGATGAAAAAACTTTTTCTATGAATTCTTTTAAGGCATTGTGAAAGATTTTATCCATTATATCAAACGTTACACCATTTGGAGATCTGTTTATTTTTTACTTTCATCAACACCGCTCTAGAAATCCGTTTCTTGAGCGTTTTTTATCGCCTCACTTTCTCCTTCAAACACAAATACTCAAAAATGCTTTGCCACCAACAATGACATTTTCCTGCTTTTATAAAACACATCAATAAGAGAAGCTATTTTAAGAGCAAATCTCTCTTCAACATGAATGTATCATCCATTTACTTCAAAAACGAAAATAATCTCACCGTTTATTCAAACTTGCTCTACGATTTGGTACAATTTTATTGATAAAGTTTTCTCTATAAAAATTTAAGTAAATATGTTCGTTAAAACCAATCATGGACTAGCAAAGGGGTTATAGGATCCATTATCTCGCCGCCATTTTAAAGGTTCAGTGAAATCACTCGACCAAAGACCAATCTTGTTGCCACGTGCTTTTTCTTCCGCATGATGATACTGGACTGGAATAGGATTTTTCCCCTCTTTTGAGAGTACCAACATACCTTCTGTAAGACCTGCCTCAGCTAAATCAACCCCTTGAACAAAACATTGCGCATAATAAACACCATGGTGCATCAAAGCCTGTTTACAGGATAAATCCTGCCCAAGTGTTTTGGTGACAAGCCAAGCCATTGTAACCACACCACAGGGCCATTCTTGATCATTTAATCTTGCTTTTTGACGGGGTGCACATGTGTCCACACCATAAAGATGAATATCACGGGAGATATGTGAGCGCCAAGATTGTGCAGCAGGCGTCAGTAATTTAAATGTAACCCCACTTGTAACAGAAGCCTTACCATGAAAAACAACAGCATTATTTGCAACATCATTTAATGAAACACTCTTCTGCAAATCGAGAGCTGGTTCATTTTTTTCTAATTGCTGTTTAGCGATAGGTCTACCCAACTTTTTTTCTTCTCGATAGAGATCGACAATATCTTGGATATCTTGCGTCTCAAATGTTTTAAGAATGCTGAAATCCATTTTATCTTTATATTGGCTTAATCCCCACACTGTGGCCCCCATAATGTAAATAATAACAATCAATTTAAATAGCATCTCTTAACACGCTCGCTCAAAAAATTCGTTTTTTTCCTATCATGTCAGATTATTGATCAGAAATCCCCTTGTTTTTTAAAGAAAAAATCCAAATATAAGTGTTGCAGATTAACTACATTTTGTAAAGAATGATATTCTTTCTTTCATTATTTTAATATTGTTATTTTTACCAATATACACAACTTAAAATTGCCATTTTCATATAACACAATCTCAATTTGAAAAGACTTCTGTCTCTTTACGAAGAAGAGCTTGAGAGTGAACAGATCCACGATCAAGGCTTTTAAAACAAACAAACGAGGAGAATTAACTGTCATAAAATGACAGCAGTCTGCAGTTTGTTAGAGGCAATAGAATATCGACATATGAACAAATATTATTTGTTAAAGAGAGGTAAAATGACAGATAATAGATTCCAAAACATCATTTTTATCGTGACCATGCTGTTTTTTACAGCATTGCTTGTATCAGATCTTTCTTATGCTGCTTCTTCTACTAGTGGAGGTGGTCTGGGAAATCTTGATGGTGTTTTAGACAACATTGTCAAAGCGATGACAGGTGCAACAGCAAGGCTTATTGCAATTATATGTGTTGCTGCTGTAGGTATTGGCTGGATGTATGGCTTTATTGATTTACGCAAAGCAGCTTACTGTGTTCTGGGGATTGCTATTGTTTTTGGAGCCCCCACTCTCGTCACGAAATTAACGGGCTCAGCATAAATGAATGAAGATACTCTTTTCCTTGCCTGTACCCGCCCGACTATGTTTGCCGGTGTTACAATGGAAGCGATGGCGCTCAATGTCATGGCGACATCCATTCTTTTCATTTTGACCAGTGATTTTACCATATTTGGTCTTGGGATTGGGATGCACTTTATTTTGCGAGAAGTGACAAAGTACGATCACAACCAATTTCGCGTATTATTTGCATGGCTCAATACCCGAGGAAAACAAAAAAACCTCAACCGATGGGGAGGAGGTTCAACCTCCCCTTTACGCCTTATCCGCACTTATAAGGAACTAAGCTGAAGGAACGAAACTGGTGAAACAGATGTCAATCATGAAACGGGAAACTTTGCCTGAAGAATATATTCCCTATATACGCTACATCAACCAACATGTCGTTGCTTTAAATTCACGCTGTTTAATGGTTGTGATGGCTGTTGAGGGTATAAATTTTGACACTGCGGATATTGATCAATTAAATTCTTTACACAACCAATTAAACACCCTTTTAAAAAATATCGCAGACGAACGGCTTGCTTTATATTCTCACATCATCCGCCGCCGTGAAACGATATACCCAGAAGGTCATTTTCTTTCATCTTTTGCAGCAATATTAGATGAAAAATATAAAAAGAAGATGGTTTCGCAAGAACTGTATAGAAATGATCTATTTATTTCACTGCTTTGGAATCCGGCCGCGGATAAAACAGAAAAGCTGGTTTCATTTTTTCAGCGCTTGAGCAAAGCGAAGAAAACACAATCTGAACCCGATGAGGAAGCTATTCGTAAACTCGAAGAGTTAAGTCAAGATCTTATGCAAGGTTTGGAAGAGTATGAAGTCCGTCTACTATCAATCTATGAACATGAAGGACTTTTATTTGCCGAACAAAGTGAATTTCTCCATCAACTAGTGGGGGGAAGACGTGAGCGTATTCCTCTCACATTTGGAACTATTGCTTCAACAATTTACTCGGATCGTGTTATTTTTGGGAAAGAAATTATCGAAATTCGCCATGAAAGCAATGAACGCTTTGTGGGCATGTTTGGATGGAAAGAGTATCCTTCTAAAACACGCCCAGGTATGACTGATGGTCTGCTTACGGTGCCATTTGAATTCATCTTAACACAATCCTTTGTCTTTAAAAGTAAGGCAGCCGCCAGTGCAATTATGAGCCGCAAACAAAATCAAATGATCAATGCAGCTGATCGTGCTAGCTCACAAATTGATGCACTGGATGAAGCGCTGGATGATTTAGAATCAAACCGTTTTGTTTTGGGAGAACACCACATTTCTTTAGCTGTTTTTGCTGATCATCCCAAAATATTGTCTGAAAACTTATCAAAAGCACGTTCCCATTTAACCAATGGGGGAGCCGTGATTGCCAGAGAAGATTTAGGATTGGAAGCAGCATGGTGGGCACAGCTTCCTGGAAATTTTAGCTATCGTGCGCGTTCAGGCGCCATTACTAGCAGAAACTTTGCCGCTTTATCGCCCTTCCATTCTTTCCCCGTTGGCAAACTGAACGATAATGTTTGGGGGGCTGCTGTCGCATTGCTAAAAACGCAGGCTGGTTCACCTTACTATTTTAATTTTCATTATGGCGATCTTGGAAACACATTTGTTTGTGGTCCATCGGGCTCTGGTAAAACAGTGATTGTTAATTTTCTTCTTGCACAATTACAAAAACACAATCCAACTATGGTTTTTTTTGATAAAGATCAAGGAGCAGAGATTTTTGTACGGGCTGGAGGAGGGAAATATAAACCTTTAAAGAATGGGCAGCCCATGGGTATTGCTCCCTTAAAGGGCATGGAATACACCGAAAAAAATAAAATCTTTCTTCGTAATTGGATCTTAAAGCTGGTGACCGCTGAAGGGCAAATCGTAACAGAAGAAGAGCGACAAGATATCGCCAAAGCCATTGATTCCTTGGAAAACTTACCCCCAACCCAGCGCTCTCTTGGTGCCCTTCAACTGTTTTTTGACAACACATCCAAAGAAGGGATTGCCATACGGCTGCAACGCTGGATTAGAGGCAATGATTTAGGATGGGTTTTTGATAATGATCAAGATGATCTCAATTTAAATGCGCAGTTCATTGGATATGACATGACCGATTTCTTAGATAATGAAGAAATTCGGCGCCCCTTAATGATGTATCTCTTTCACCGCATTCTTGATTTGATTGATGGGCGGCGCATCATTATCGTCGTTGATGAATTCTGGAAAGCTTTAGAAGATGATTCATTTAAAGCTTTTGCGCAAGATCGGCTAAAAACAATTCGTAAACAAAATGGCATGATGCTCTTTGCAACACAAAGCCCTAAAGATGCTTTGAACTCAACAATCGCGCACACAATCATTGAGCAATGCCCCACCCAAATATTTTTTCCAAATCAAAAAGCAAATTACAATGATTATGTCGAAGCTTTCAAACTTACTGAGCGTGAATTTGAACTGATACAGTCAGAGTTAAGCAGAGAATCCCGTCGTTTTCTCATCAAACAAGGACAAAGTTCCGTCGTTGCAGAACTTAACTTACGTGGAATGAATGATGAGATCGCCGTTTTAAGCGGCACAACAAAAAACATTGAACTCATGAATGAAATTATCAACGAATATGGAGCTGACCCTGACAAATGGCTGCCCATATTTTATCAAAGGAGAAAAAATCAATGAAAAAATATGGCTTAGTTACACTGTTATCTCTTTCTTTTATTTCTCATGCAATATCACAAACGACACCCGATGTAGATGAATATTATAAACAAGCACTCGAGAACACACAAAAATTAAATGCTGCAAAATCAGAAACAGCTGAAAACATTTATAAAACAGCAACTGAAACTGCAAAAAAAATCAAAGAAATAAGTCAACAACTTGAAAATATTAAATCAAAACCAGAAACAAAACCAGAAGAATTGCAAGCCCTTCGACAAGATCTTCAAGTAAAGCTTTCTCTTCTTCAAGCCGATCTTCAAGTGAATTCTTTAAAACTTCAGTCTCTTGATATGATTCAAGCAAGAGATACGAAAACAAAAGACGAATTGCGTGAAGAAAAGGAACAACAAAAGCATAAACATATTGAAAAACAGTTAAAAGAAAAAGAAAAACAATTAAAAGAAAAACTTGAAAGTGCGCGTACAGATGTCAGACTTTAGTTTTTCTCCCTTTGAAAGCGTTTCTGGGTATATTTTAAAACCCCTCGATAATGTGATGGATACAACGGTGAGTGGGCTATCTTCTGCTATTTCAGCGCCCTTAAATCTCGCTGCAATCATTTTTATCTTTCTTTATGGCTATAATGTTATGACAGGTCGCGTTGCGCTTTCCATGCATAGTCTTCTCAATAATGTTGTTAAAATCGTTGTTGTTACAACAATGGCAACGAATGCGGATATATTTAATACTTATGTCAAGGATATTTTCTTTAATGATTTATCCAATGCTATTGGGAATGCGCTTAACAGTAATCCTGCAAGCTCCAATGTTTTTGATTATATTTTGTTAAAGGCAAGTTCGCGTTATCAAGAAGTCTTATACAATGCTTGGTTTTTTGAAAAGATCATTGTGGGTCTTCTTGGTTCTATCATGCTTCTCGCAGTTATTCTTTTTTGTATAGGTGGTTTTATTGTGCAAATGTTTGCACAAGTTGCACTCGTCATGATTATAGGTCTTGGGCCTCTATTTATTAGTTTGTATTTGTTCAATGCAACGCGAAAATACTCCGATGCATGGATTACAACTTTGATCAATTTTACCATTTTACAAGTTCTCGTAATCATGCTTGGAACCATTATATGTCAAGTTATCCTACAGGTTCTCAAAGTTTCATATGAATCAATTTACGTTCTTTTTCCCCCTGTCATCGTCATTTCGATCATAGGAGTTATTATCTTCCGTGCGCTTCCTGGTATTGCAACAGCGCTGGCCTCTGGCGGACCATACTTTAACGCTGGTGTCTCTTCAGGAGGACAGATTTTTACAATGCTTTCAAATGGTGCAAGAGCGAGTGGCAATGCAGTAAAAAGTGCCACTTCACAAATCTCAGGAGCTGCTGGTAACGCTGTTAGAAGTGCGGCAGGGGCGGCCGCAAAAGCAGGTAAATCTGGAGGTGGTCGTGGTCGATTTTAAGATAAAGCACCTCTTTAAAAGAATAAGAATTTTTGTTTTTTCCTTGTGTGCGCCAAAGGGTGCACACGCCATGATCCTGTTCCAGATAAGATCTAACACCTTGGGTCTAACAACAAAACCAATCGAAATCTTGCATCACATAAACTTGTAAAAATGTTCAGAACAAAGGCTCTCATGCATTGTATTCCAAGATATTTGTGAGTTTAAAAAATGAAACAAAAAATAACTTTTGTTATGGTCCTAACAATGGCTCTTACTGGTTGTGCCTCTTTGAGTGGCCCTAAAAAACCACCACGCTGTAATGGCAAACATACACGCGCTTTAAATAAAGATAAGTGGAATTGGGACAATAAAAACATTGTCTACCCAGAAAAGAGCGTAAAGCCTGTTACTACTCCCATCATTCTCAATACTTTGGAAAGTGAAAAAGTAACAGCCAATTCAGCTTTATTAAAGCCGGTTATTCATGAAGCACGATCTGATAAAACTGTGGAGGTTATGCGTGAAAAGTGATGCCCTTGAAGAATATATAAAAGAAGCGCGCTCATTTGACATTGATCGCATGCATAGCATGCGTGTGCGGATGAAAATCTCCATGGCTTTAACAGTGCTTTTTGGATTGATGACGATTGCGCTAGCTTTAGCTGTCGCAGCTTTGACGCCTTTGAAAACGGTAGAGCCTTTTGTTATCCGCGTTGATAACTCAACAGGCATTATTGATACTGTAAGCGCCCTAAAAGAATCCCCTAACGACTATGATGAAGCTATAACGCGTTATTTTGCCAGCCAATACGTTCGCGCTCGTGAAGGTTTTCAAGCATCAGAAGCAGAAAACAATTTTCGCTTAGTCTCTCTTTTATCTTCTCCAAAAGAACAAAACCGTTTTGCAAAATGGTACGCGGGCAATAATCCAGAAAGTCCGCAAAATATTTATCATAACATGATTGCTACCGTCACAATCAAATCAATCTCTTTTATAAGCAAAGATCTTATCCAAGTTCGTTACTATAAAACGATCAGAGACTTGAATGAAAAAGAAAATATTTCCCATTGGATTTCAATCTTAAATTTTTCCTACGTGAACGCACACATTTCAACGTCTGATCGTCTTATCAACCCTCTTGGTTTTCAAGTATCGGAATATAGATCTGATCCAGAGGTGATAAAATGATCAGACTTTTGCAAACAATCTCTTTAATTTTTACGATCACTCTCAGCTTTCACACAGTTCTCTCACTTGCAGAAACAGCGCCTATCAGTGCACGTAAAGATAACCGCATCAGATTTGTCAATTATGACCCCTACAACGTCGTACAAATCATTGGCTCCATTCGCTCTTCGGTTCAACTAGAATTTGCCGTTGATGAAGAAGTAACCTATGTAGGAATTGGAAATTCGGTTGCTTGGCAAGTTGCACCGGCTGGACACTTTGTTTTTCTCAAACCACGTGAAGTCCAGCCTGTGACAAATTTACAAATTGTCACAAGCCGCCAAGATGGAACACAACGCTCTTATCAATTCGAGCTACAAGTCCGTGAAGGCGATGTTTCAGCGGGTAATGAGACGTATTTCTTAGTAAAGTTTCGTTATCCAGAAGATGAAGCCTTACGTAAGAAATTAGCCGAAGCAGAAAAAGAAAAACAACGTGAAGAAAACTTTGTCAATGATATTTTAAATATCCATGAAGATTTTGGACCACGCAATTGGGCTTATGAAGCTCAAGGCTCATCCCTCATTGAACCTGCTTCTGTCTATGATAATGGGAAAACAACAACCTTTACCTTTTTAGGCAACATTGAAATCCCTGCCATTTACATTGTATCGCCTGATGGGCAAGAAGCCCTTATTCCCAAATCGATTAAAGGCAACAAGGTTATTGTCCATGCGACATCTGCACAATTCACGCTACGACGTGGGAATGAAGTATTGTGCATCTTTAACAAAAGGTTCGTACCAAAAGGAATTAACCCTGAAACAGGTACGACATCACCATCTGTACAACGTAAAGTGAACCTAGGAAGCAGCCATGAATAACACCGTGGATGAAAAAAGCATTAATGATCGCGATACAATAAAAAATGCTCAAGGGAAAAGTCAACAGAACAATGTGGGGAAAGCTATTGCTCTTATTATTCTTTTCAGTGTCTGTCTTTATTTAGCCTATTCAACACTTGTTACAGACAAAAAGCAACCGGTTGAATCTTCAAAAGAAGGAAAAGTTATAAAACAAACAGAGCTTTTTCGTCCTGCAAAGCCTACCCCTCCCCCCTTTGAACAGCCTCAACGAAATAACGCTCTATTACCAAAAGTCGAGCTACCAACACCAAACATCAATCAATTAAATTCTGATGACTCACTGCTGGAGGCAGCACAACGTGCTCCTGTATTAGCTTATGCAAGTACACAACAAAGCAAAATAGATTCACAAACAAATAATGGTGCTTTGCCTCACCAACTTGAAAGTAAATCTGATGAAACGACACAACGTTTTAATCATCTTCTCAAACCCACAGTGCTTGAAGGTATTCGTGCTTCAACCCTTGGCAATCGAAACTACATCATCGCGATGGGAACTTCTATTCCTTGTATTTTAGAAACAGCCATCAACAGTGATCAACAAGGTTTTGCCAGTTGTATCATCTCCAGAGATATCTTATCAGACAATGGTCGTGTTGTGCTTCTTGATAAAGGCACCCAAATTGTTGGTGAATATCGCGCCGGATTGAAAAAAGGCCAAACACGTCTCTTTGTACTATGGAATAGAGCAAAAACCCCCAATGGTATCATTATATCCTTAGCTTCACCGGCAACGGATGCTTTAGGGCGTTCTGGTATGGATGGAGATATTGATAACCATTGGCTCGAGAGGATTGGGTCTGCGCTTCTTGTCTCACTAATAAAAGATGCAACACACTATGCCAATAAACGTTTATCAAAAAAACAGGAAAAAGAAGAAACTGAAACTCTCTCTTCAGGACAAAACATCGCAAACATTCTCGTAGAAAATTACGCCAATATTCCTCCAACATTATCCAAAAACCAAGGGGAAATGGTGAATATCTTTGTTGCCCGCGATTTAGATTTTTCCAGCGTTTATAAATTGAAAGTCATCGAAAACAAAAAACAAATTATCAATCGAGCTGTTTCAAGAAACTTTTACAAAAATTCTGCGGTAACTTTAGAATGAACTCAAACTTACATACCATGTGCGATGAAACCGTTGCGATTGTTCTCACAAAACTTGAACCCATCAATGCTTTTTTGAAAGATGATAGTCTTTTTGAAATTGTTATCAATCGTCCCTATCAAGTCATGACTGAAGGATTTGATGGATGGAAAACAATAGAAGCACCGGCTCTCTCTTTTAATGAGCTTATGGGGATTGCGAAAGTTGTCGCCTCCTATTCCAAGCAAAACATATCGGACAAAAACCCAATATTATCTGCAACGCTACCAGGCAATGAGCGCATTCAAATTGTCATTCCGCCGGCTGTCGAAAAAGACACGATTAGTATGACAATTCGTAAACCATCATCGCAGAGTTTTTCTCTCGAAGAACTCGACAAGAAAGGCCTCTTCTCGCTCTGTGAACAGGTCTCTTTCACACCTTTGAATGACTATCATTCTCGTTTTAACGAACTCAAAATCATCGAGCATAATTTAGCCAATGCCTACTGTAATAAAGACTTTGTCTCTTTTTTAAATCAAGCTGTAGAATGTCAGAAAAATATTTTAATTGCGGGAAAAACCGGTTCGGGTAAAACAACATTATCAAAAGCATTAATCGCCAAAATCCCTCAAGAAGAGCGTATTATCACCATTGAAGACACGCAAGAATTGGTGATACCACACCCTAACCATGTCTCAATGTTCTATTCAAAAGATGGACAAGGCTTAGCCTCCGTTGGCCCCAAAGAGTTGCTTGAATCATCTTTACGGATGCGTCCTGATCGTATTCTTTTGCAAGAACTTCGAGATGGTACAGCCTTTTATTATATCCGCAATGTCAATTCAGGCCATCCAGGTTCCATTACGACGGTTCACGCATCAACAGCACTTGCAGCCTTTGAGCAGATGACCCTTTTGGTCAAAGAAAGTGAAGGCGGTGGTGATTTAGAGCGTGATGATATTCGAGGACTGTTGATTTCAATGATTGATATCATCATCCAATGCAAACGGATTGAAGGAAAATTTAAGGTCACAGAAATTTATTACGATCCCTTCAAACAACGAAACATCTTTGGAGGTGACTAAAAGAAAGATCACACCGGCTGCCAAAGGCTCTTTTAAAGCAACAATTGCAAATAAGAGAAAAAATGCATGAAAACCAACGAAACAGAAATAGAGAAAATCTTTTATCGATGACAGAGGAAGAATTAAAAAAACGCCGTGAAGCCGTTGAAGCAGCCATCAGCACCCATACGATAGAGGGAATAGCGCTTCATCCTACAACACTCAAAATTTTAGAAGAATACGCAAAGGGGAATATTTCACTCGAGAAATTTAACACTCTTATGGACAACGTAAAATTATAAGGAAGCTGCGATGCCAAAAGCAAAAGCAAAGACAAAAAATATACAGACAGTTTCTCCCCATCATTATGTCTACCCAAACACCACAACACTCAAAAATAAATATGGAATAAAAGACTTAAAATCCTTTCTGGATAAATGTTCAAAGGATACAGCAGAAGCGATGGTTAATCTGCGTGAATCCCCCGTACCAGAAAAGTTTGATAGCTCCTATCTATGCTCTATACATCACCACTTATTTAAAAATACCTTTGAATGGGCTGGATATCTGCGCCATCTCCCCTTTACATTTGAAGATGGTACCACAGCCGCCATGCCCGAAATGAAAAGAACAGGATGGGAAAATCCTTTTGCACTGGGCGATGAAATCCAAGACGGTTTACAAAAATTAGATCAAACGCTTGCCGAAAAAGATAATTTGCAAGGCTTAACGCGTGAGAAATTTAACGCTGAAGCAATAAGCTTATTTAACTTCCTTCACCAACTCCATCCTTTTAGGGGAGGAAATGGACGTACACAACGGGTCTTTTTTGAAAATCTCGCCAAAGCCGCAGGGCATCAGCTTGACTTTTCACTTGTTACAAAAGAACGCATGATGCTCGCCAGTGTTGCTGTAGCAGAAAATGGTGACCTAGAGCCAATGCAACATCTGTTTGAAGATATCTCTAATCCCAATAAAATACTTCTTTTAAAGGAATTCATGAACAACATGAAAGAACTTGGGCGCAATGTTAATAATCGTCCTGTTATGGTTGCAAAAGAAGGTGAAACCTACACAGGTACCTATAGGGGTGCTGGTTATGATAGCTTTGCTTTCAATGTGAAAGGCGCTTACATCATCGGCAATAAAGAACAGCTCACGCCAGAACAACTCAAAACATTAAAACCTGGTGATAGATTTACCTTTACCGTTCCCAAAACAAAAAAGCTTGAAAGCATTCTCATTCCAGAAGAAAGATTAGCCCCTTTGACAGAAAATGAAACGGCCCAAATGGTTGCAGAAGATTCTTGTGTCCACGCAAGCCTAAAACAGGTTCAGCAATTGTCAAAAATTGTTTATGGTAACGAAAAAACATTAAACAAACAGATGGTAGAAATCATCAAAAATCCAAGCTTAGGCCAACAGCTCGCTAACCAGATTGAAAGAGCACCGCACTCTATTTCTCATCTTGCCGGTTTCAGTTTATGTGGACTACAAAACCAGACACGTGCAAACGCTAAAAATCATCTTGAGATGCTCTGTACTGCCGTTGCAAATTTCGCGTATGCTGTAAAACATGCTGAAAAGGAAATTACGCAAGAACATGCAACAGAACAAAGTCGTCGTGCAAAAACGGTAGAAATGCCAAGTCAAAGCTTGCAAGATCTCTTCGCCTTGCCAAAAGAATTACAGCAAGAAGCTTTAGCAAAAAATCCTTCACTGCAAAAAGAGCTTACAAACTTTGCAAAAAGCATCAATAACCGCCTCTCACCAAATGAACATAAAGCAGTCCAAAAGAATGACTCTGAAACATTGGCTCAAAGTATTGGTGTATCAGAAAGTAAAGCTAAGCAAATTACAGAAATTATTAAGCAAACCAAAGAAGTACATCAAGGAGCGCAAATATGCACAATGCATCGTTCCCAAGCATTTGCTATGGCCTGCTAAGAATAGATAAAACCTTTCTCCTTAATGAGAAAGGCTCATAAGCAAAAACTGTCTGGCGTTATCTGCACCTTTGCAAAAAGAGATGAGAGTTCATATCACACACTTGGAAAAGAGCATTTCGCAACATATTCTGACAGAATTGAAAGTAAAATACAATGAAATATACCAAAACACAAATGGTACTCATTTTAACACCGATCGCTTTAGGTGCTTTAACAATATTCCTTGTCCCTCACTTTTTGTTGTTTATAACAAATGGACTAAAGAGCGATCAAATTTATTGGACTCTTCGTTCAGAACCTTTATTAGTCCTAGCACTAACGGCTACTGTTTCATTGTTGTATAGTCTCTCGCAAAAACTGCACCTGCGTAGAATAATCACTTTTGTCTCCGTTGTCTTTTTTGGAATGACTGCTCTTTACTATATTGGTGGTGAAATAAAACGCTTAAGTCCCTATGTTGGACAACAAGGAATAACGTGGAGCTACGCTCTTCAATTTATGGATCCCATGGTTGTCTTTGGCATCATCATTGGTGTTTTTTTGTCCCTCATTCAATTCATAACAACCTCTCCACCTAAAAGTAAGGTCAAGCGTGCAAAAAAAGGTGTTTTTGGTGAAGCATCATGGATGAATTTAAGAGAGGCAGCAAAAATCTTTCCTGCCAATGGGCAAATTGTTGTGGGTGAAAGATATCGTGTCGATCAAGATAATGTGTGCAACATTCCCTTTGCACCTGGCAATAAAACAACATGGGGAAAGGGTGGAACAGTCCCTTTGCTAACCTTTAATCTTGATTTTGGTTCAACTCATATGATCTTTTTTGCTGGTTCTGGTGGCTATAAAACAACAAGTACAGTAGTTCCTACGTGTTTAACCTATCCAGGGTCTATTATTTGTCTTGATCCTTCAACAGAAGTTGCCCCAATGGTCAAATATGCGCGTCAAAAAATGGGAAATAGAAATGTCATTGTTCTCGATCCCAACTCATTGTTAACAAAAAACTTTAATGTCATCGATTGGCTTTTAGACGACAGCGTACCACGCACACAACGCGAAGCGAATATTGTAAGCTTTTCAAAGTTGCTTCTTACAGATAAAAAATCAGACAATTCTTCAGCGGAATATTTCTCAACACAAGCCCATAACCTATTAACAGCTCTTCTTGCTCATGTTGTATTTTCTGATGAATATGAAGACAGCGAGCGCAATTTAAAAACATTGCGTGGTATTCTCTCTCAATCAGAAACAGCTGTTGTTAATCAATTACGCATGATTCAAGAAACAACACCTTCTCCTTTTATTCGCGAAATGGTGGGTATTTTTACAGAAATGGCAGAGCAAACCTTTTCAGGAGTCTATACAACCGCCTCAAAAGACACCCAATGGCTTTCTTTATCCAATTATGCAGATCTTGTCTGCGGAGATGATTTTTTTTCCTCAGATATTGCCAATGGCAATACAGATGTTTTTCTCAATCTCCCCGCAAGCATTTTAAACAGTTATCCAGCTATTGGACGTGTGATTATTGGCGCCTTTCTCAATGCCATGGTTACAGCAGACGGTAACTATAAAAAGCGTGTTTTATTCGTCTTAGATGAAGTTGATCTTCTAGGCTATATGAATATTTTAGAAGAAGCCCGCGATCGTGGACGTAAATACGGCACATCCTTGATGCTCTTTTATCAATCCACGGGTCAGTTGGTCAATCACTTTGGCGAAGCAGGAGCACGTTCATGGTTTGAAAGCTGCTCCTTTGTCAGTTATGCGGCCATTAAAGACCTTCAAACAGCTAAAGACATTTCAGAACGCTGTGGTCAAATGACCGTTGAAGTCACCGGAACGAGCAAATCAAGAGGTTTATCTTTAGGAAAAAGTTCTTACAACATCAATTACCAACAAAGAGCTCTCATTTTACCCCACGAGATTATTCAAGAAATGCGTCAAGATGAACAAATTATTCTTATGCAAGGACAACCCCCTTTGCGATGTGGTCGCGCCATCTATTTCAGAAGAAAAGAAATGTTAGCCGCAGCTGCAAAAAACCGTTTTGCCCCAAAAGCACAGAAAAACTAAAAAACACCCTCCAATGGAGGTCATGCATCAAAACAAAAACATCAAAGGATAAAAGCAGAGATTCTATCTCATAAAAGCCTATAAAGAAGGAATTCCCGCTTGATACAACAAGAAAAATATAGGGAAAAGTCTTTGAATGATGGTATTATGCCTGTGCTTACCAATGCCAATTTTCTTTATAAAGCCACTCTCCTCATCTCCAAATAATAAATACCAATCATATCTATGCCTTGAGAATCCTATCAAGAAACTTTTGAAGGCACCGCTTTTATAGGAAAATTTTTCTACAAAAAAATTAAAAGACAATATGCATGAAAACAACCCAAATGAACTATTCTCTCTCAGTAAAAGAAAAAAGTGCCAAGATAAAGATTTATACACTCAAAAACACCTACGAATTTGAGGGATTTTTTCCTCACCCAAGTCTCAACATCTCAAAACAATATGCGTGGGGGATTTTCAAACAAAAAGTTTAACACACTCTCATAGACAATGTAACATTATAAGGAATGTAACAATGCCAAAAGCAAAAGAAAAAACAAAAGGAATTCCCTCACCCCATAATTATATCTATCTTGGTACCCAAATTCTCAAAAATAGATATGGAGAAACAGATTTAAAACGCTTTCTGGAAAAATGCTCACATGATAGGCAAAAAGCCATGATCAATCTGCGTGCAGAACCCCTGCCAGAATATTTTAATTCAACTTATCTATGCCATATCCACCAACAATTGTTTAAAAATACCTTTGTATGGGCTGGACATCTGCGTCATATCCCCTTCGCATTTACAGACGATAGCATTGCCGCCATGCCAGAAATGAAAAGAATGGAATGGGGCAATAATTTTGCAACTGGTGAAGAAATCCCTGAACTCTTACAAAAATTAGATCAAACGCTTGCCGAAAAAAACAATTTGCAAGGCTTAACACGCGAAGAATTTGTCAAGGAAGCAACGAGTCTATTTTATTCTCTTCACAAAATCCACCCATTCATAGATGGCAATGAGCACACAGAACAAGTCTTTTTTGAAAATCTTGCCAAAGCTGCAGGACATCAGCTTGACTTTTCGCTTGTCACACAAAAACGTATGATGGCTGCCTGTAGCGAAGCAATGCAATATAGCAATACACAACTGTTGAAAGATCTTTTTGAGGATATCTCCAATCCCCCCAAAATACGTCTTTTAAAAGAATTTATGGACCACATAAACAATACGGGACGCAACGTGGATGATCGCCTTGTTATGGCAACAAAGGCAGGAGAAACCTATATAGGAACTTATAAAGGTTGTTATTCAGAAAGTTTTATACTCGATATGCAAGGAACTTACATCATTGGTAGCAAAGATGATCTCACACCAGAACGATTAAAAACATTAAAACCTGGTGATATCATTACCTTTACCGCCCCCAACAGCAAAGAGCTTGAAAACACGCTTATTCCAAAAGAAACATTAGCGCCTCTCACAAAAAGTGAATGTGCCAAAACAGTTGCGCTAGATAGTTACGTTCTCAAAGCTCAAAAGCAAGTCCGAGCTTACGCAAAAACTGTTTATGGTGACGCAAACGTATTAAACGAACAGATAGAAGAGATTATTAAAAATCCAGAATTAGGCAGACAGTTTGCTAATCAGATTAAACAGGCACCGCACTCTGTTTCTCCTCTTGCAGGTTTTAGTATATGCGGTCTACAAAATCCGACACGTGTACACGCTCGAAATTATCTTGATGTGCTCTCTCTTGCAATTGAGAATTATGTGTATACTGTAGAAGCTACCTATAATATAGTCACTCGAGACCATAAAATTAAACAAGAACGCCTTGGAAAAGCGGTAGAGAATCCCAGTCAAAACTTGCAAAATATTTTTGCTTTATCACCGGAAAAACAAAGAGAAATCTTGTCTCAATCTCCTCAATTATACCAAGAGCTCCGTACTTTTATAAACAGTTTAGAACATCGTCTCTCATCAAACGAATGTAGTGCGATCACAAACAAAGATTATGAAACACTTGCACAAAGTATTGGTATATCAGAACAGAAAGCACGAGAAATTACCGACATTGTTCAAAAAGCAAGGAACACTCATAGCCAATTCTACACACGCACACAAAATCGTTCAAATACACTTGCTATGGCCAACTAAAAAATATGAAACTTTGTTTTTTTGATTTAAACACCTATGTGGAAGAGATATTTTAATATTCTTATCATACATGCAAAAAACAGACTACTTAAACGCCCTACCACCAATTTTGCACATAGCATATACACCATATCCAAAGCAATTGGACAGGATAATTGTTAATTCCTTTTAAACGTCATGATTACTACTGACGAAAGCTACAAAAGCCTATTTTATTTGTCTTAGATGGAGTCGATTTTCGTGGTTATATGAATATTTTAAAAAGAGCTCT
The DNA here is from genome assembly GCF_042196625.1 of Bartonella sp. AC535YNZD. Classification (NCBI taxonomy): domain Bacteria; kingdom Pseudomonadati; phylum Pseudomonadota; class Alphaproteobacteria; order Hyphomicrobiales; family Bartonellaceae; genus Bartonella; species Bartonella sp. AC535YNZD. Next base: position 48,609 of record NZ_JBHIQP010000010.1, read on the forward strand.
CATTTTACCCCATGAGATAATTCAAGAAATGCGTCAAGATGAACAAATTATTCTTATGCAAGGACAGCACCCTTTGCGATGTGGCCGCGCCATCTATTTCAGAAGAAAAGAAATGTTAGCCGCTGCTGCAAAAAACCGCTTTGCTCCACAAAAGAAAAACTAACCTTCTATTATGAGATCTTGACTATGAAAAGAACAACCACAGAAACAACATAGATTTCTGTTTTTTAAAAACCCGTTAACAAAAAGTTTTTGACCGCTTCCACACACACATATAAGGAAAACATGATAAAAAAATCCGTGTTTTTCCTTTTTGTATTTTGTGTATCGTTTTACCAGCGCCCATCGTCTTTATAAGAAATACCAAAACCCTCAAATTATCTATAACTAAACCAACCTCTCCACTTGGAAAAGTCCTGCAAATACATTCCTACAAAGCTTTTTGTGTATAATTTATCCCCTACAAACAACCAAAAACATTTCACAACGCTAATCACCAATATCAAGGCTTAAGAAAAACAAACGATTGATCTTTGAGACAAGAACTCTCAAAACACCTACACTCAAGAACATCGATTTTTTCCCAAAAAATATTTAAGATATACATCAAAATGAATAAATCATTCTTACACAAGCTTTCCCCCCTTTACGATATCATAAAGTGTTCTATTTTAACGATAAAGCGCTGAAAAAAGCTTTTTTTTCAACCAAAGAAAGAGTTTTCTCTCTCATGGATCTTAGAGCAGCGCAATATAATAAGAGCAACAATATAAAATAAAAAACATTTTGTTGCAAAACACACAAAAAAGATATCCGTATGGCAAAATATTCATATGGAGCAATAAGAAAAACATAATGGAGAAAAATTTTTGATGACTGCTTTTGCCCATAGATTCACCAATCTGAGAGCTGTGTATGAAAAGTACCAGCACCATCTGCTAACCAAGAGCGATTACACCCGCTATATCCACGCCCCTCATCAAAGCGCTCTTGCAAATAACTTTGTTAAAGGAAAAAACAGTTTTAAGCTACATTTTTCTTTTTGACCTCTTTCTTACACCTCAAAGAACGAAGATTTTGCCCAAAGTCAATTTATAGAAAATCCATTTTCTGGCCACTCATGAGCTTCATATCAGCACCCTAAATACCAAGTATTTTACAGCACAAGATAATAAACACAGGAAACATCAGAAAAGCTTTTCAAAAGCATCACAAAACGATTGATACAACCCATACACTTGAGGGAAAAATGCTCCCTCTCATAACAACCAAAATCTCAAAAGAATACGCGAAGGGGAATTTTTCACATGGCAGCGTTTAAGACGCTCATCAACCACCACCCTACCTACTTAGGAGAGATTACATGTTAGAGCAAAATTATCTATATAAAGGAACCAAAACACTCAAAAATAAATATGGCATCAAAGACCCTAAAAAACTCTATCAACGCAGTACCCATGACGTCACTAAAGCAGCCGTAAATTTTCGCCATGAACCACCCCCACAAAAATTTGATGCTTCCTATCTAAAACTAATCCACTGGAGCCTCTTCTACGAAACTTTTGAATGGGCGGGCCACACCCGCGATACATCCTTTACATTTGAAGACGGCACTTCTGCCCATATGCCGGCAATGCGTCCCAAAGGTTATGAAGCTCCTTTTGCTATCGGTCCACAGATAAAAAAAGAACTCATACAACTCGAAAAAACACTTAATGAGAAGAACAATTTAAAAGGTTTATCGCGCCAAGAATTTGCTGAAAGTGCCGCTGAAGTTTTTATGGCGCTTGAACACGCGCATCCTTTTAGAAAAGGGAATGGGCGCGTCAATCGAATGTTTATGGAAAAACTTGGACAAGCAGCAGGGCATACCATTGACTTTTCTTTCATCACAAAAGGACGCATGACAGCAGCTTGTATTGAAGCCATGCAATATGGCAATCCTCAACCGATGAAAGATCTTTTTGAAGATATCACGCATCCGCAAAAATCCCTTGTTTTAAAAGAATTCATCTCCCAGATGAGAGAAGCTGGACTGGATGAAATTAACGATCGTGTTGTTGTTGCTGCAAAAGAAGATGTAACCTATGAAGGCATCTTTAGAGGTTTTTCAGCAGAAGGTTTTGTCATGGAAGTAGAGGGAGCTTTCGTCGTCGGACACAAAGATGATCTTCCCCCAGAACAAGTCAAAACATTACAAAACGGTGCTCGCCTCTGTTTTCAAAAAACCAACGTTCAAAGCTTAAAAGAAATACTGATCCCAAAAGAAACATTAGCCCCTCTTACCCATGAAGAGTTATTTGAAAGGATTTCAAATGACGCTTATGTTGAAGGAAGCCGAAAAGAAATCGAAAATTTATCAAAGCTCGTTTATGGTAAAACCCACGCCTTAAAGACAACATTAGGTATCGTAACGGCAGCTCCAAACTTGGGAAATCAATTTGCCGATGAAATTTTAGAAAACCCTCAATCAATTTCTAAATTTGCAGGAAGTAAAATACTTGGTATGAAAAGTTCAAATCGCAGACAAGCCGAACAGACTGTTCCACAACTCAGCCAAGCCTTTAAAAATTATGCCACAATAACACAACAAACAAAAGAAGAAATTTTAGAGCAACACCAAAGAGAACAAAATCGATTGAGTCACGCTGTCGAAAAACCTGGAAAAAATTTACAAAACCTTTTTTCCTTATCAGAAGAACAACAAAGGGAAGCTTTATTGCATTCTCGTTCACTGCGACAAGAACTCCATACCTTTTCACGACAACTACACAATCGTCTATCCTCAGAAGATCGTAAAGCCATACAAGAAAAAGACCATACCAGACTAGCGTGCCTCCTTGGGACATCGGAAAGCAAAGCAAAAGAAATTGCGAATACTGTAAAGAACACCCAAGAAGCACAATGTCAAGCCCGCAGCTTGAAAGTTAGTCGCTCTTCATCGCTTGCTCTTACCGGCTAAAAACGCGTGAACTTTTGCCTTCCAACTAACTCTTAGCGCCAATCATTTTATCTCCATTGCGCCCACCTATTGTTTTAAAATGTTACAAAAGATAGTCCTAAAAATGAATCCTATAATTTACTATAACTTATTGATAATATTTCATAAAAAAACTGTATAAAAGACATAAATGTCCATTACATATCAATATGAATAGCGCGAAGTCTTTGGAGACCATTCAGTTTGATATTCTTCTTTTGTCTTAAAAAATATCAAAAAGTGGGAAATGCGCCAAAGAGGTTTTCTAAAAATATTGAAAGGAAACAGCCATGAAAAAAAATCACCCAAGCCCTTCTACCAATGTAGAGGAACTAAGACGACAAGTTGACCAACAAAATCTAGGTGCTTCTAATGTAGAAGACCTCTACGCAAAGGTTAATAAACCACCCAAAGAACAGCGCACCTCACCTCAATATACACTTCAACAACCACCAGAAACGGTCTTTGCTCCCCAAAAGCCACTTGACCAACAAAACCTAGGAGCTTCTAATGTAGAAGACCTCTACGCAAAAATTAATAAGCCACCCAAAGAACAGCGCACCTCACCTCAATATACACTTCAACAACCACCAGAAACGGTCTTTGCTCCCCAAAAGCCACTTGAACAACAAAACCTAGGAGCTTCTAATGTAGGAGACCTCTACGCAAAGGTTAATAAGCCACCCAAAGAACAGCGCACCTCACCTCAATATACACTTCAACAACCATCAGAAACGGCCTATGCTCCCCAAAAGCCACTAGGAAATCCCTATGACAGACTTGGTGGAAGACCAAGTGATGGGCGACGCACCGACAGACTCGTAAACCCCTATTCAATAACAGATTTGGCAGCGCAAGATTGGCAAACACCTTACGACACAATTGGTGAAGGTGCACAGGGTGGACGACATCCCCAAGAATCAAAACATCATCTCTATTCAGAGCTTGAATTTGGTACAGAAGGTGGTCGCTCTCCCCAAAGACCACTCGAATCTGTCTATGCAACGGTTGGCATGGGAGCTGAAGGCGGGCAAGAGTCTGAACAACTAGAAAATCCCATCTATCAAGGCGTTGGCGGAGGCAGAATCTCCCCTCCCAGAACCCCAAAAGATGTGGTTACAACAAAGCTTTTAACAAACGTAGACTTTCAATATGGTGTAAGAGAAACGCAAGAATGGTGCAGAGTTGTTTATGGTAACGAACATGCTTTGAATCAACAACTGGCTAAGATTCTTGACGACCCTCAAAATGCAGAAAAAGTCTTATGGAGCCTTGCAGAAAATCCTGAAAGCGCTGGTAAGCTTGCAGGTCACAAAATACTTGGTGTAAAATCTCTAAGCCGCAGAGAAGCTGAAGATGGTTTTCGTCCTCTTTGCTCAGCTCTTGAGAGACATATATATAATACACAAAAGCTCCATAAACAGTTTACACGGGAGCAGGAAAGAGAAAGAGGTCAAAGACAAGAAAGTCCAGAAAGAGACCCAGAACACAGACATCACCACCATCATCGTCACGCAAGAGGACGAGAATACAATAGTCCAGAGCCCAGCCCACAACAACAAAGACATGGAGAAAAAGGAATGGCTTTTGCCATGTAAGGGGAGCATAAACATAAAAACAGATAGTTTTTGTTTTTCATGTAATCTTTTTTTCAGTGAGTTTCTTGGTGCAAATCATTTTATCGTGATTGCACCAAGAGTTGTTTTAAAATATTACAAAAAATAGTTCTAAAAGTGGATCCTATAATTTATCATAACTTATTGATAAAATTTCATAAAAAAACTGTATAAAAGACATAAATGTTCATTACCTATCGATATGAATAGCGCAAAATCTTTGGAGGTCATTCGGTTGGATATCTTCCTTTATATAAAAGTTATCAAAACTAAAAGTGGGGAATGCACCAAAGAGGTTTTCTAAAAATATTGAAAGGAAACAGCCATGAAAAAAAGTCACCCACAACCCCAGAGCACAGAGCCCCTCTATGCACAAGTTAATAAACCAACCAGAGGAAACCAGCGCGGACCAACCCCAGAAGAGGAAGTTCTATACGCATCCGTTAGCAGTGTTTCTCCTTCAAGAGGGAGACATCCTGATCGGGGAAGAGAAGATCCTGAAACCGACTATACAACGGTTGCTCCCCCAAAACGCGAAGCTGAGGTTACATACGCATCCGTTAGCAGCGTTACCGCTTCTTCAAGAGGTAAACATCAAAGGACAGAAGATCCTGAAACCGACTATACAACGGTTGCTCCGCACCAAAGAGGAAAGCCTTCACCTTCTCTCACAACTGACCAAAAGAGTGTAATGCTTTTAAAAAATCCACAGGTCCAAGCACATGCAGAAGAAGTCGTACATTGGAGTAAAATTGTTTATGGCAATGATACAATTTTCCAAAAACATTTGCAAAGCATACTTACAGATCCCAATAAAGGAAAAGAGCTTTCAGATCAACTTGCTGAAAATCCTGAATCTATACATAAACTTGCTGGCCGCTCCACACTTGGCTTAAAAAATCAAACACGCAAAGCAGCTGAAGATGGTTTTAGATCGCTCGTTGATGCCGTTGATGGTTATACAAAGGCTGTACAAGACGCAGCAACAAGACTATCGCAAACCCCTCTAGCGGAACAAAGACGCCGTCAAGAAAATTCTCAGCAAGTTGAGAGCCCCCATCATCATCGTCATCATCACGAAAGAGGACAAGAACACAATAGTCCAGAGCACAGCCCTCAACGACAAAGACATGGAGAAAAAGGATTTTCTTATGCCATGTAAGGGGGCATAAACATAAAAACAGATAGTTTTTGTTTTTCATGTAATCTTTTTTTCAGTGAGTTTCTTGGCGCAAATCGTTTCATTGCGATTGCGCCGAGAATTGTTTTAGAATGTTACAAAAAATAGTCCTAAAAATGGCGCCTGTAATTCACGATAACTATTGATAACTTATTGATAATATTTCACAAAAAAACTGTAGAAAAGACACAAATGTCCATTAAGCTTATTAAAAATAGCGCAGATCTTTGGAGCTCATTCAGTTCGATATCTTCCTTTATCTCAAAGCAATCCAAGCATAAAAGGCAAGAGTGCTCCAAAGAGGTTTTCTAAAACAATTTTTGAAAGGAAACATGCATGAAAAAAAAACACCCTCATCCTTTTCCATCCTCTTCAATACAAGAACTTATAAAGCTCTATGAACAAGCGGCGGCAGAGGTCTCAGGCGCTGCCCCCCTTCCTAAAGAAACACCTTCAAAAAGCAAAAGACTATCATCCATACCGGAAGAAGATGAGGAAAGACAATCTCTTTTAAGCGAAGAAACTGTACATGCATCAACAAATCGAACAGCTTCGTTAACAAGAGGCAGCTCTACCAAAAGGCAGCAAAAACCTGAAACGACACACTCAACAGTTACTTCACAAGTTACCCAAAGGACAACAAGAGTTCTCTCAGAGGAAGAAATCATTCTATTGCTTCCACACCATTCATTGGTTCGAACCTATCAAGAGGAAATCCAACGTTTATCCGCAAGTGCCTATGGTAACCCAAACATTTTGCAAGAAAAAATGCAGGAAATTCAAAGAGATCCCGCTGCAGGAGAAGAGCTCTCATGGCGCATGGCAGCATATCCTGAAAGTTTTGCTAAACTTTCCGGCACCAGCGCGTTTGGCTTCAAAAGTCGAGTACGTAGACACGCGGAAGAGAGTTATTCCGCTCTCAGTATCACCGTTGATTGTTATACAGAAGCTGTAAAACAGGCAAGAGAGAGCCTCTTACAATCTCCAGAGCAAGAACTCAAAAACTATGAACGCTTAATGGGGAAGGAAGCCGTCGCTAAACTTCTGCAAAAACCAGATCATCGTGAAAAAGAAACTCTTTCAGAGACAGAAATTTCTACCCAAATTCAACAACATTCAAAAGTCAAAAGACACCGCGCCCAAATCCAATATTGGTGTAAAGTTGTTTTTGGGAACGAAAACATTTTGCAATCACAAACAGAAGAGCTTTTCCAAAACCCTGAAACAATAGAAGCACTCGCACAGCAACTTGTCGGAAATCCTCAATCTTTTCACAAGTACGCTGGTCATAACTTTTGTGGCTTTAAAAATCAAGCACGCAGACATGCTGAAGCGGGTCTTTCTCACCTCATTGACGCCGCTGACAATTATGCAACAGCTGTAACACAAGTAAGAGAGAGCCTTTCAAACACTCAGCAGACAAAACAAGGACACAATGAAGCATCTTCTGAGAGAGCGCAAATCTTGCATCAACAACAAAGCGTCTCACAGTCTGCTCAACGCGTTGAGCTTTCAACAGTAACGCATGAAGGAGCAACAACCTCTACTCAACAAAGAGAAACAGATATTCGTCCTCGCAAAACTGCCGCCCCAAAAGCGATGGCTTTTGCCAGTTAAACAGACATAAGTTTTCACGTTGAATCTAACGTCTTGGCGCAACCATAGCAGAGGTGATTTGCGCCAAGAAATGGGGAAATTCATTCCTCCACTACTTAATCTCAGCTATTGATCAAACAATATTTAGAGAGTGATTATGATCTGAACCATGAGAGTCAAATCTTGTGAAGCTTCTCAGTTTCATATTCTCTTTCATATTAGAGTAAGTGAAAAAGCATAAAACAGAATAAAAACCAACGTACATTTTTAAATAGTATTTAAAAACAATATTGAAAGAGTTTGAAAGGAACATGCATGAAAAAAAGAAATCCCTCCCCTTTTATCACCGAAATGATGGAAAAATTTCAACAACAGGCTGAACAATCCCCCACCAGCCCCCCCCCTCCCCAAGTTTCTCAAAGTTTGCCAAAACCAACTGTACAAAAACGCCCAGATAATTTATCCTACCACCCAAAAGTTGCTCCACCACCTCCCCCTCGTATGAAAAGCCCAGTGCAAACCAGCACAATGCCTCCTAACACCAAAAACCAAGAGACACCTCCCCCACAAAAAAAAGCAGCTCCGCCAAAACCTCAGCGTGTAAAAGAGAGACAACAACATAAACCGACAGTTCAAGAGTCCCCCTTCCTACAGACAAAAGTGGCTCCCCCCCCTCCTCCACGCATGAGAGAAAAAACACAAACCGGCACAAAAATCTCCAACTCAAAACTCCAAGAACACTCCTCTCCGCACACAAAAACAGCTCCACAAAGACCTCCACGTGCAAAAGAGAGGCAACAACATAGACCAACAGTTCAAGAGTCCCCTTCCCCGCAAAAAAAAATGGCTCCGCCCCCGCCCCCACGTATGAGAGAAAAAACACAAGCCGACGCAAAAATCCAAAAGCATGAAACCCAAGAAAGCCCCTCCACGCGCATAAAAATGGCTCCACAAAGACCACCGCGTGCAAAAGATAGAGAACAAAATAAACCAACTGCTCAAGAATCCCCTTCTCTACAGACAAAAGTGGCTCCGCCCCTTCCCCCACGCATGAGAGAAAGAGTACAAAACAGCACAAAAATTCAAAATCCTGAAACACACGAACCAAGTGTTAGACCCAAAACATCATCACATATGAAAGTCAGGCAGCAAAGCAGTTCATCATCACAAGACAGTGGAACATATGCCGTCCCGCCTTCAAGAAAACCGCACCGTATGGAAAACAGAAAACAAAGCGATACTGTCGTCCCAAAAACTTCCTCTCCACACACAGCAATTGAACAACCAAAACCGTCTCACGAACAAAAACCATCTATTAATACAATGGAAAGAGAGCTATTGCTCGTAGCATATCAAGAAGAAATACGATTTTTGTGCGAAAAGGTTTATGGCGAACGGCTTATTTTAAGTGAAAGAATAGAAGCAATCAAAGAAAACCCCGATATGGGAGAACAGCTCTTATGGGATGTTACAGAACGGCCTAAGTCTATTTCTAAGCTTGCTGGTAGAAAAGTTCTTGGCATAAAAAATCATGCGCGCAAACAAGCTGAAGAAACTCTTCCTACCCTATGTGCTGCTATTAACGGTTATGTGTATACTTCAAAATATACAAAAAGTGAAAGTATTTCTCAAGGTCCTCACACGGAACAACAACATCAGCGACAAACACAGGAGGAAGAGCTAACAAATCAACATTTACAAAATCCGCTCAATTCAGAAAAGAAAATAAAACCTCTCTCAAATCAGGAAATTGCTCGCAGAGTTCAACAAGATCCATCGGTTCAATATGGTCAAAGAGAGATCCAATATTGGTGCCAAATTGTTTATAAGGATCCATTTATTTTGCAATATAGAATAGAAGATATGCACAAAATTCCAGAGATAGGAGAAGAAATTGTATTTCAAATTGAAAAGGATTGTACATCTTTTGCTCCTCTTGCTGGTAAGCAAGTCCTTGGCTTAAAAAACGGAGCACGAAAAGCTGCTGAAGAAAATCTTCCTACCCTTTGTACCGCCATTAAGGATTATGCTGATACGATAAAACAGTTAAGAGAAACCATTGTGCAAAACCATCAGGCAGAACAACAAAAACGTCATCAACCGCTTAACGATCTCGATAAAAAATTGCAACAGCAGCAAAACTTATCGCAGCCCTCAAAGCTACCTGAACGCTCAACAGCAAAGCGGCATCAAGAAATTGCAGAAACTTCTAGACAAGAACATCAACCGCATGTTCGACCGCGCAGAACCGAAACATCAAAAGCAATGGCTTTGTCGTGATAGTCTAATCATCGTTGACTTTTCATACAAAACTTTGGTGCAATTATCTTGCCAAGATTGCACCAAAAACGGTGTATGAAATACAGAAAACTTTGAATAAGGCACTCCATTATTTTACAGAATTCATTGATAAAATTTCACGATAATACTTCATAAAAATTACAAACTTTAACTTTGTTCCATGATTAACTTGGTTCCATGCGAATAAGGTCAATTTTTTCAATCATTCAAATAGGCACTCTTCTTTGAAGAAAACGCTATGAAAATAATAAAAGGCAAAAAATGTAAAAAAGAAGATTTTAAAAAAATAATGTTACCATTTGAAAGGAAATATGCATGAAAGAAAACACAGAACATTGTGCCTCCTCTACACCGGAAGAATTGCAAGAACAACACTCTGCAATTAATGCAGCCATTTCAAAGCAAATCAATGAAGAAGCGCAAAAATTTTTCTACCCCAATAGCAAAGTGCTTAAAAATAAATACCGCATCAAAGATAACGAAATATTAAAAGAACGCTGTTCTAATGATGTAAAAGAAGAAATGATAAAACTGCACCAAGAACCTCTACCAGAGCAGTTTAATGCCTCTTATCTAAAATACCTTCATCAACGCCTCTTTTCCCGCACATTTGAATGGGCCGGACAAACGCGCGAAGAGCCTTTTACATTTGAAGATGGCACTGTTGCTTCTATGCCCATTTTGAAAAGAAAAGAATTTACAAAACCTTTTGCGATTGGCAGAAAAATACAGGAGGGACTAGAAAAGTTAGATAAAACACTTGCTGAAAAGAATAATTTACAAGACTTAACTCGCGAAGAATTCGTTGAACAAGCAGCTAGTATAATGATAGATTTGCACCACTTGCATCCTTTCAGAGAGGGCAATAGGCGCACAAAGAGACTGTTTGTTGAAAAACTCTCTCAAGCAGCAGGACATGAGCTAGACTTTTCTCTTGTGAGCAAAAAACGTAAAAACTTTGTCCGCGTCGCTGCCATGGAACATGGCGACCCAGAGCCTATGAAGCATCTTCTTGAGGATATCTCAAATCCAGAAAAATTGCTCCTCTTACGAGAATTCACCAACTCTATGAGAGAGCTTGGATTAGATGAAAAAAATTATCATCTCGCTGTCGTTGCAAAAGAAGGAGAAACCTATCATGGTACCTATAGAGGCAGTGGACCCAATGGCTTCATGCTTGATGCCAACGGCATTTTCATCTTGGGAAATAAAAAAGATCTCACCCCAGAGCAAATACAGACATTAAAAATCGGTGACGCCCTCTCCTTTACAGCACCAAAAGTTCAAAAACCAGAAAAAAACCAGAAAAAAACATTGCTTCCAGAAGAAAAAGAAGAAAAAAGAGCCACTCTTAAAAACGATGAAATAACTGAAAAGAGCAAAGACAAAACATCCATTCAAACAAAGAAAAAGGGAAAATCCTATTTTTCACCATGGATTGCCTCTCATGTTTTACATGACAGCGTTGAAGTTATGCCCAAAAGTTTGCAAGCACAAGAAAAAGAACAAATGGCACAACCAATTGTTCAATCGGCTTCCGCTATGAGGCAAATGCAAAAAGATTTTCAAAAAAATATTTTACAGAGCAGTAATACAGCGACAAATGATCCAATATCTGTCAAAATGACAAAGGAAACACGCTCTGATCATCCAGAAATAGAAAAACAGCCTATCAAAAAAGCAATGGCATACTGGGATACTGGTACAAAAAAAACGGACACAATCCCTCTCACCTTACAGGAGAAATTATCATCACCACCTGAAACCGAAGAAAATAAGACAATACACCGTAATTTCTTTTACCCCAATAGTATCACCTTAAAGAATAAATATGGAATAAAAGACTACGGAAAATTAAAAGTGCAATGTGCCCATGATACAACAAAAGCAATCATTCATCTGCGCCAAGAAGCGCCACCACAAAAACTAACCTCCACATATCTCCAATATATTCATCACACCCTATTTAAAAATACTTTTGAATGGGCCGGACAAACACGCGAAAAACCATTTACATTTGAAGATGGTACCGTTGCTTATATGCCAATGATGAAAAAAGCTGGTATTTCTTTTGCCTCAGCAAAACAGATACAGGAGGGACTAGAAAATTTAGATAAAATACTTGCTGAAACGAATAGTTTAAAAGGCTTAACCCGCGAAACATTTGTTGAATATGTCACTGAAATGTTGATACAGCTCAACTATACCCATCCTTTCAGAGAAGGTAATGGACGCACGCAACGAATGTTTTTTGAAAAACTTGGGCAAGTTGCTGGCCACACACTCGACTTTTCTCTTGTAACAGAAAAACGTATGAATCTTGCCAGCATTGCATCGCTAAAACATAACGATAAAGAAGAAATGAAACATCTGCTTGAAGATATCTCAAATCCAGAAAAAATACTTATTTTAAAAGAATTCATGGACAGTATGAAACATATCGGGCTTGAGAGTATTCATCATCATCTTATTATAACAGCAAAAGAAGGTCATACCTATAAAGGCTTTTACAGAGGCAGTGGACCCAATGGCTTTATGCTTGATGCTAACGGAATTTTCATCTTGGGAAATAAAAAAGATCTCACCCCAGAGCAAATACAGACATTAAAAATCGGTGACGCTCTCTCCTTTACAGCACCAAAAATTCAAAACCAGCAAGAAGTGCTTATCCCCGCACAAACAATAGCCCCCCTTACCAACAATGAAATTGCCACAAGGATAAAAAACAACGTTTCCATTCAAGCAACAAGAAAAGAAATAGAAACTTTGTGCCAAATCATTTATGGCAATCGTCATATTTTGCGGGAAAGAATTGAGATGATCCATGAAAATCATATTGAAGGAGAACAACTCTCCTATCAAATTTCCACCTCCCCCCAATCTATTTCTAAGCTTTCTGGTAGCAATGTATTTGGCATAAAAAACAACGCGCGCGCCCATGCTGAAGCAAATATTTTGCCCCTCTGTAAAGCCATTGATCGTTATATCAATATTTCTAAACAAACAGAAAGAGACATTCTCCATACCCATCATGTAAAACAAAGGCGGTGTGAACAGTCGGTAGAAATACCTAAAGCTTGGATAACAAATCTCTTTTCCGTGTCAAAAACACAACAGCAAGAAACGTTATCAAACTCTCCCGAATTAAGGGGGGAGATAAGGACTTATATCAAAAAAATCAATGAGCGCTTATCCTCAAGCGAGCATGAAGCTATAAAAGAAAATAATCCTGAAAGACTTGCGAAGAGTCTTGGCACATCAACCATCAAAGCAAAAGAGATTATGGAAATAGTCAAGCAGATAAAAGAGATAGAACAGCATATACAACCCATGTATTTTTATAATCATAAATTCGATGAGCGTTTCGCACCAAACCAGCATCAATCTATAAAGAAAAACAATGAAAAAAAATGTTCCAACACTCTTGATAAAGAGGCAATTAAAGTGCAAAAAATGACAGAAAACGTCAATCAGAATCCCAAAAGACAAGAAAATATTCAACCTCACAAAACGGCACACGCAAAAGCAATGGCAATGAATGTCTAAAAGGTTCATAAACTTTAACTTTTTCGCCCCCTCTGGTAAAAATGATAGCCTTTATCCCCCTTGCCTTCATCGGCAAATCAATCGCACCTCAAAGAGAATGGAAACCATGAGAGAGTAATTTTTATCTTATTTCCTCAGATTTTATCCTCATCAACTGTGAAAAGAAACCTGAACAGGAAAAATGCTGTTGAAAGATCATGTCTTCCTATCCTCTTGTTTATGTAATCTCTAAAATGGGAGGGCCGGCAAATTTGGGGAAAACATAAAGCCGTAAAAGTGAAAACCAATCACCAACTTTACCATTACCTTTTAGCTCAGCCTTACGACTTTTTAAAACATCTAAAGCGCTGTTTTCTTAATAATGAATAAATAATGGAAATGGCGCATTGCTCCACGCTTTTATTTTATTGGCGTTCTTTTAATAGGGTCACACCCCTCACATAAAACAGAACGGTATTGGCTTACACTATTCACGATATCACACCATAAAGGGAAATGATCATTATATATCCCTTCAAACTGTTATGATATCACTCGCATATTTCAGTTTGAAAAAGAAATTTTAATTATTTTATGGCAACAATAAAAATTTTAATGCAACAGTAAACAAGGAGCATAAAAAAGTCTTCAAGCACCATTGTTGACAGAAAGATAAACACCGTCGTAAAACGCTTTCAAAAAGTCTCCTTGATTAGGATAGAGATCAGATTTTTACGATTTAAAACAGTTTATTTCTCCTGTCATCGCTTCTCTTTTACAACAAAGTTGATATATCTTTATGACATTGATTAAAAAAATTGCGACAGTTGCTTCCGGAACCCTCATGAGCCGTATTTTTGGCTTCGTACGCGAAATGCTTATGGCAGCAGCCCTAGGGACAGGTCCTGTTTCTGATGCCTTTAACGCTGCTTTTCGTTTTCCCAATACATTTCGTCGTTTTTTTGCTGAAGGTGCCTTTAACGCTGCTTTCATTCCTCTTTTTGCAAAAAAAATCACTGAAGAAGGCCACGAAACGGCATGCAAATTTGCAGAAGAGGTCTTTGGCGTTCTCTTTTCACTGCTCTTACTGTTAACGATTGCGATGGAACTCAGTATGCCTTTTTTGGTACGAACCATTATTGCTCCAGGTTTTACAGAAGATGTAACAAAATTTAACGCTACAATTCACTTTACTGCAATCATGTTTCCCTATTTAACCTGCATGTCGCTTGCTGCCATGATGGGGGGCATGCTTAATGCTCTGCGACGCTATTTTATTGCCGCCATTGCTCCACTCTTTTTAAACATTGTTCTGATTGGTGTGCTTGCCTATGCTTGGATCTATAAACTTGACGCTTGGCATATCGGTTTAAATCTCTCTTGGGGTGTGTTGGCAGCAGGGCTTCTTCAACTCACCTTAATTGCCCTTGCTTTACGTCAAAGTGGAATGAAAATTTCCTTCCGCCAGCCCCATTTTAGTCCTAATGTTCGCAAGCTGTTAACTTTAGCATTTCCAGCAGCCATCACGGGTGGCATCACGCAAATTAATTTGCTCATTAATACCAACATTGCTTCTAGTCAATCAGGTGCTGTTTCTTCTTTAATGTATGCGGATCGTCTTTATCAATTGCCTTTAGGCGTAATCGCCATTGCCGTTGCAACGGTTCTTTTACCAGAGTTAACACGCGCTTTGCGGAGCAAAAAGCATAAAGAAACCCACCATTTACAAAACCGCTCTATTGAATTAACATTGTTGTTAACACTTCCAGCATCCATCGCTTTTTTGCTGCTCTCCACTCCCATTGTCAGTTTGCTCTTTGAACGAGGACAATTTACCAGTCAATCAACACACCATGTTGCACAATTACTGGAGCTTTATGGACTAGGACTTCCAGCTTTTGTTCTTATTAAGGTCTTTATTCCTAATTTTTTTGCCCATGAAGATACCAAAACACCGATGATTTTTACAGGTATTTGCGTTTTTATCAATATCGGTCTCGCCTTAACATTATTTCCTATTCTATCTGCACGAGGCATTGTTATTGCTGAAATTACCTCTGGATGGGCCAACACCCTGTTGCTGTGGAGTGTCCTTATCAAACGCGGTTATTGGAAATACGACTTCCAACTAATAAAGCGAATATTATGTCTCATGATGGCAACTCTTTTGAGTGCACTAGCCCTCTATTACGGATTGAATGTATTTAGTTTTTTGTCTTTTCCTTTATCCTCACAAGCATCCTTTTTCTTGCGCGCGATCACCTTAGCTGGGATCATGATTGGCATATTTTTGATCTATTTTAGTACCTATTTTTTATTCAACACCCGTTCCTTTTTTCACACGCTTAAAAATTTGAAAAAACGCTCATAATATCTATACTTTGTCAAAAACAATAAAATGAATAACCTTAATTGAAGAAAGAGCACTCCTATGGATACCTTCACACCACTTGTCTTTTCCGGCGTACAACCGAGTGGTCATTTACATCTTGGCAATTATCTTGGAGCCATTCAGCGTTGGGTTGAACTGCAAAACTCTCATCACTGTCTCTATTGTGTTGTGGATATGCATGCGCTCACAGTCAACCCAGATCCCCTTACTTTACGCGAATCCACCAGAACAGTGACAGCAGCTTTTTTAGCCGCCGGTATTGATCCTCAAAAACACATTATTTTTAACCAATCACGTGTTTTTCAACATGCTGAACTCGCCTGGATTTTTAATTGTGTTGCCCGTATCGGCTGGCTTCAACGCATGACACAATTTAAAGATAAAGCGGGAAAAGATCGCGAAAAAGCATCCATCGGGCTTTTTGCTTATCCCACTTTGATGGCTGCTGATATTTTAGTCTATCGTGCAACGCATGTTCCAGTAGGCGAAGATCAAAAACAGCATGTTGAACTCACACGCGATATTGCACAAAAGTTTAACAACGACTATGCACAGCGTATTGCCGAATTAAATTTTGGCGTCTCTATGCAAACGGATGAAGAAAAAAGACAAGGCTTTTTTCCTCTTCCAGAAGCACTGATTGGAACAACAGCCACACGCGTTATGTCTTTGCGCGATGGGACGAAAAAAATGTCAAAATCAGATCCTTCAGATTTTTCACGCATTAATTTAACCGATGATGCTGATCTTATCGCAAAAAAAATACGTAAAGCCAAAACGGATTCGGCCCCTCTTCCCGATACCCTTGCCGCTTTAAAAGAACGACCAGAAGTAGATAACCTGCTTGGTATTTATGCCGCCTTTGCCAAAATTAGCAAAGAAAAGATTCTTTTAGAATTTTCTGGTCAACAGTTTTCGCATTTTAAAACAGCTCTAGCCGACCTTGTTGTCCATAAGCTTGCCCCTATAACAGAAGAATTACGTCGCCTTCATAAAGAAAGCGGTTATATCGACTCTGTTTTGCATGATGGCGCTAAACGTGCTAGTATGCTTGCAGAAGAAAATATGAAAAAAATTCGTGAAATTGTTGGATTTTTGCACGATACATAAAAATAATAAAACTAAAAACTGTAGAGAGCAAAAAAATCGTTTGTACAAAATAGAGAAAGTGCATGATTTCCAAACCCCAAAATCCGAAAAAAGAACCAAAGAAAAAAAACTTAGTTATTATCGATGAAACACCAGAGTGTCGGCGTGCCGTTGCGTTTGCCGCACAGCATGCCCAAAATACCAGTAGAACATTGGTATTGCTTTGTGTCGTTGATAGTGTAGAATTTCAACATTTTCTGGGTGTAAACAACCTTATGCGTACAGAATCAAAGCAAAGTGCTCATAAAATATTAGGAGACATTGCCAGTGAAGTCCGCACCACCCATGCGCTTGAAACAGAAATAGTAGTGCGTGAAGGAAAAAAAATTGATGAGATTTCTAAACTGATCGACGAAGATAAAAGGATTGCACTGATTGTTTTAGCAGCCAGTGGACATACAGAAGGACCAGGACCCCTTGTTCAATTAATCGGGAATAAAGGGACAGCTTTTTCAATCCCTGTCATTGTTATTCCTAGCAACCTTGCCGATGAAGATATTAGATCTATTGCCTAAAAAATATAATTTTCTACAATGTAAGATCTTCCCAAGCCTTCATTATAAAAGGAGAATCTATGTTTATTCAAACTGAAACCACCCCAAACCCTGCAACACTTAAATTCCTGCCAGGACGCGTGGTTCTTTCTGAGGGCGTATTAGAATTTCGTGACCGTGAAGAAGCAGCTAAAAACTCACCTTTAGCGGCTAAACTGTTTAATATTCCCAATATCAATGGTGTCTTTTTAGGCTATGATTTTATCACCGTGAGCAAAAAAGAAGGAGAATGGCAACATCTTAAGCCCGTCATTTTAGGCACAATTATGGAACATTTTCTATCCAATGAGCCAGTGATCACCACCAACGCCACAACACAAGCACAAACCCATGCCCTTAACGAAGAATTTTATGACGAAAAAGATGCTGATATTGTCTTAACCATTAAAGAGCTCCTTGAAACGCGTATCCGCCCCGCAGTTGCCAATGATGGTGGAGACATTACTTTTCGTGGATTTGAAAATGGTATTGTTTATCTCAATATGCGCGGCGCCTGCGCTGGATGTCCCTCTTCAACGGCAACCCTCAAACATGGTATTGAAAATCTTTTACGTCATTTTATCCCTGAAGTTTTAGGCGTTGAAGCCATGCCACAATAAATATTGACCTCAATAGGTAAAACAACCACATTGATTGCCCTTCTTCAACAGCGCTCAAACATGGAGTGCAAAAATCTTACATCATTTTATTCCTGAAATTTTAGAAGTGAGCTATGCAGCCATAAAAATACAGTACTGTAAAAAAATCTAAACAAAATGATCCCTTCGCTCACCTTTCACCTCCACATATGCCTTAAAAAGCTTTCTGCCCCTTAAGAGCATAAGTTGTTTCAATAAACCAATCGCATAGACAGAAATAGAACGCATAGGGATGTGCATTTTAAATTTATTTTGTTTCATAATCTTGTCATGCAATTTTAACTAGGAAAACACGACCTCGTTACAAAAAAAGAAAACCCCAAAAAAAACATTGCAAGATAGAGTGCCCATTTGCTTCATCTTTCTCAGCTCTCCCAACGACAAAATCATGCAAAATACTTCTTGTAGCAAACCGGCACCATCATTATATCTGCCAGCCCCCAATGTTGCGACAGCCCTTGGCACTTAAGACGATTCATAAGAGCCATTTTTAATCCTTTCTTGTACAGTTTTTACCCACACGCCAGCCCCACTTGTGGTGTGCAAATAAGTGATTTTAATTGATTCAACATGGAACAGATTTGAAATGAGAGAATCCACGTTATTCGGGATTCTAATTCAATATGAATAACGCTAATTTATTATTATAAATCAATATGTTGTAGCAGAAAATTGACAAAAATCATATTTTGCAACTTGAATGAGAATTCTGACATTCTTCTTATTTCAATTCTGTTTTTATTGCATCAATGAAAATCGTCCGCTTACACAGCACAAACTGGATAATAACAAAAACTATTTTTAATAGCGCTTATAAACACTTTTAAATATAAGAACTGTTGCAACATTGAGAGCTGGAAAAAAATGCATGATGATGCTACCTTATCAGTATCTCGTACCGATCTTTTCCTATTTTTGAGTCAAAAATTCCCCTCTAGCACCTTGAATCTGATCTCCATAAATATAGCGAAGAAGGTGTGTACAAATACTTGTAAAAATAAATAAATGTAAAATCAGATCTATTATGGTTGTTTTGGAAGTCATTTGAGAAAAAGTGGGAATATTTTTTCAATTCAGCAGAAATAAGTTTGTTACTTTACGGCATCGTTCTCTTCATAAAGCGCATACCTTTATTGTTGCTTGTAAATCAACATCTACCCCTTCTCATCACAATATGTTTAAAAGAAAAGACAGTGTCAGTATTTCTCTACTATATATATTTTTCCAACCCTCAAGGTTGCAATAGCCCTTGGCACTTGAGATGGTTCATAAGAGGCCTTTTTACTACTTTCTTGTACCATGTCACTCCACACAGATCTCCCCGCCTGTAACATGCAAGAGACATGATTTTGATTGATTCAACACGGAACAGATCTGGAGCTCTCATTCAACATGCAAAATAGTGAATTATCTTTATAAATCAAATTATTGCTGTACGTATCTTTTATATCCCAATAAGGGCATATATTGCATCTATCTGATTGGCATAATCAGTGAAATAAGAAAAGAAATACAAAAACAATTGCAATAGGATAAACGTCTAAACTTTTTTCACAAACTCCGACTTTAAACTCATCTGCCCAATCCCAGGAATTTTGCAATCAATATTATGATCCCCATCTACCAAGCGAATATTCTTTACCTTCGTCCCCCCTTTTAAAACAGATGAAGCGCCTTTTACTTTCAGATCTTTTATCACCATAACAGTATCGCCATTTGTCAAAATCTGACCATTGGCATCATAAACAGTATCGGAAAGAACAGCGGCATCGTTCTTTTGTGGCCATTCATGTGCGCATTCAGGACACACAAAATTTTCACCATCTTCATAAGTATAAAGACAATCACAACGAGGACATTTGGGATATTGGGTCATAAATTCCCCTTTTTTAGAAAAATCATTCATTATGACGGTCATAAAACAAGAAATGCTTATTGTCCATTATTTTAGAAAAATACGTCCCTTTGTTTCATTCCCCATCTGCCAACTATGTTTGTCAATGCGATCACCACAGACAAGACGTTAATTTATAAGAATGATTTATCATTGTACACCTTAAATAAGCCCCTACCTATCATAAAATTTACTCCCTTCATTCTCTCTTATAAATCAATCAAAATCATTTTCTTATCCGTCACAAATGAAATTAACGAATGGATAAAAAATGAAAAAAGGAACATCTCTTAATAAATTCTCTCAAAGAGCGAAGCACGATTGAATATTGCGAGAAAAGAAAGTGATGCCTTAACTTGACCTTTTATTTTAAGTAAAAATAACGGTTATAATATTAGAGAATATGTTGATTTATAATCATCATCAATGGTTTTGTATGTTGAATAGAACACCCGAATATTTTAAGATTTTCTTATTTCAAATCCTCTTCTATTGAATCAACCAAAGCCTTGCGCTTGCATGTTACAAGTGGAAAGATGCACATTGGGAACTAATCAATAAGTGTGATGGAGCTGGGCTTACTCTCTCATAAAAATGGTGGTGCTCAATGTTGTCACTGCCCTTGGCACAAAAGATGATTGATTCATAAGAGGTGTTTTTAGTTCTTTTTTGTACAGTTTTTATCCACACGGCTCTCCCCGCTTGTTATGTGCAAATGAATGGTTTTAATTGATTCAACATGGAATAGATTTGAGATGAGATAATCTTACAATATTGGAGAGCTCTCATTCAAATTGAATAATACTAAATTATTATTATAAATCAATTTATTATCCAATATATATCGACCATTATATTCTTCTCGAGGATTTACCGTTATCTCCTACATGAACAGCATTCCATAAAGAAGGGCGTAAGTGTATTGAGAGAGGCTTTTTAAATAAGCATATGAAATGCGCAATAACGACAGTGTTCTGTTTTGCATGAGGAACATCATCCTATTAAACAAACACTTCTATCAAACCATCAGAAACCATTGGGCATAAATGCTCCGATTATGCTGGATTATAATTGCCTACAGCATTCGGTTTTAAGAAGCACGCAGTTTTAGGAATCGGATCGATATGTAAAGGTGAAAAAAACAAAGCGAGCTTGAAAATGGAGTTAAGCTCTTCCTTATGGCAAATAAAATCATGCCCCTAAAAACATACCCCATGTGATCAATCATCATACCTTTACAAAAAAACATTCCAATGATCTTAGGTAATAATATCAGGGTGGTCTCGTCCCAATACTTGTTGTATGTTTAGTAGTTTTAGTGCCACCTGTTGCAAAGGTTGGAGAACTTCTTGCGGATTAAAATTGTGTTTGCGTGGATCACTTTCATACTGTTCAAAATAAAGTCGTAAAGTAGCACCCAGTGTTCCTGTTCCCGACAAACGGACTACCAACCGTGCTCCATTCTTGAAAAAAATACGGATACCTTGCCGCGTGCTAACACTCTGATCAACAGGATCATGATATGTAAAATCGTCTGCTTTTTTGACGAAAAATCCAGAAATTTCAGTTCCTGAATGTGGTAAGTGTGCACGCAAATGTTCTATAATTTCCAAAGCTTTATCGGCTTCGACTTCTTCATAATCATGCCGTAACGTGTAAAAACGCCCATAGGTGTACCAATGCTGTTGAACAATTTGTGCGACAGTTTTTTCTGTTACCGCTAAAAGATTTAACCAAAATAGGACAGCCCATAAACCATCTTTTTCACGGATATGATGAGACCCAGTTCCAAAGCTTTCTTCACCACAAAAGGTTACTTTCCCCGCATCCAAAAGCGTTCCAAAAAACTTCCATCCCGTTGGTGTTTCAAAAAATTTTAATCCTTTTTTTTCCGCGACCAGATCAGCAGCACGCCCCGTCGGCATAGAACGCGCTATCCCCACAACACCTTTTCGATATCCTTTAATGAGGTGTGCATGCTCAGCCATAATAGCCAGAGAATCTGACGGCGAAACAAATTGCCCACGACCAATAATGAGGTTACGATCTCCATCACCATCAGAGGCTGCGCCAAGATCTGGTCCTTTCTCTGACATCAATAAATCATAAAGAGCCTTAGCATAAACCAAATTGGGATCTGGATGACCACCTCCAAAATCTGGCAAAGGAATACCATTAACCACCGTCCCTTCAGAAAATCCTAAGCATTTTTCAAAAATTTCATGAGCATAAGGCCCTGTTACCGCATGCATGGCATCAAACCGTAAAGTAAGACCTCGAGCAACAGCCTTGGCAATACAGTCAAAATCAAAAAGCTCCTGCATCAAAGCAACATAATCAGCGACAGGATCAATAATATCAATCCGCATGGCTCCCATAAAGATCGTACCTTGCCTATCTAAATCAACATCTGGTGCTTCAAGAATTTTATAAAAAGAAAGACGTTGCGATGTTGCAAAAATAGCATCACATAAAGAATTAGGAGCGGGTCCCCCATTAGAAATATTATATTTAATACCACAATCTCCTTCTGGACCACCAGGATTATGGCTTGCAGAAAGAATAAGTCCACCATGGGCATGAGTTTTACGAATAAGATGCGAAACAGCAGGTGTAGAAAGAATACCGCCCCTTCCCATTTTAATAAGAGAGACACCATGCGCCGCTGCCATCTTCAACACAATCTGAAGGATAGTACGATTAAAAGTGCGCCCATCCCCCCCAAGAATTAACATTTCTCCTTCAAGAGGCCCAATGTTATTAAAAAGAGACTGTATAAAGTTTTCTACATAATGGGGTTGTTGAAAAACAGACACTTTTTTGCGCAAACCAGATGTTCCCGGTTTTTGCCCCTCAAAAGCCGTGGTCAAAACTGTCTTTATGGTCATATCCATACCTTTATATTCTTTCCTATAATTTTAAGGTGAAGAGTATCCAAAGTCGACCATTAATTCTACTTGACGGAAGTGTGAAATATTTGCACACTCGTTAGAAGTAAGAATTTTTTAAGAAGCCCTTTTATTTAAAACGATCTTTCCCATATGTTTTTAAATACGAAGGCTGTTTTAAAACAAAATTTTCGTAAAAGAATACAGGAGCATCATGATGATGAAAAAAACAGTTCCCAATGTAACATTCCACACACGCGTACGCGATGAATCAATGGCTGGAGACAATCCTTATCGGTGGCAAGAAGTTAGCAGCGATGCTTACTTTAAAGGAAAGCGTGTTATTCTTTTTTCTCTTCCTGGAGCTTTTACCCCTACTTGCTCAACCTTTCAGCTGCCTGACTTTGAAAAACTCTATGATGAATTTAAACACGCTGGTATTGATGAAATTTATTGCCTTTCCGTCAATGATGCTTTTGTCATGAATGCTTGGGGAAAAGCACAAAATATCAAAAACGTGAAATTAATTCCCGATGGCTCTGGTGAGTTCACACGCAAAATGGGTATGCTGGTTGCAAAAGACAATGTTGGTTTCGGCATGCGATCATGGCGCTATGCAGCTGTTATTAATGATGGTGTGGTTGAACAATGGTTCGAAGAAGCAGGTTTTTCAGATAATTGTGCAACAGATCCTTACGAAGTTTCTTCACCACAAAATGTTTTAAAAGCCTTGAAAAGCTAATTCCAACCCCGAATCGTCCATTTAAACAAAATTTTACGACACAAATTTCCTGAGCAGGAAAGTTTGTGTCGTTTATTTTTTGCAACATCTATTCGTGAAAGCAGACCCTATAAGTTTATTGTGTGCCTTCTGTGAGAAAAGATTAAAGCAATAATTTTTTCAATAAATATTTTATGTTCTAACGGCTTTGTAAAAGCTTGAAAAATTGCTGATGAAAAATCTGGCCCCGTTGTGGTACTAAAAAATCAAAGAGTTAAAAGCTGTTGCACGCTATCAAAAAATGCTGATGCAATTGCCAAATGCGCAAATTCATGCAAAACTCTCTCGGAAACATCAAGGATTAACATATAGATAAACTATGCAAAATCAACGCTGAGCTCCTCATGTTGAGAAAAATTTTATGTTGAAAATGGTTTGATTTATAATTTCTCATATTAAATGAGAGGAGCCGAATATCATAAGATTGTTTTATTTTATCCCTTCTTATATTGAATCCCTTAAAACTATTTTTTTGCTCATTAGCAAGTGGGATTGGCATATGAATAAACCATTAAAAAGAGTGAAAATGCTTCTCGTAAATGCTTTCAAAGGCGAAAGCTGTGAACATTAAGACTGCAAGGTACACAAAAGCATCAAGAGAGAAAATACAGATCAAACATTTGTTTGAAGAGGCGCACAGTTCAAATTGAGTTATGTCTCATAAAAAATAATCAAACACGGCATAAAAACAGCTCTGCATAAAGAACCGTTTATAAAGAAGATTCAATCAAAACAAATCCCGCAAACATTCCAATTCACATACCATAAACAAACTCATTACTGTTCTCATAGCCATTTATTCTAAGCTTTTATTTTTCTCTAAGAGAAAAACGGTTAAAGGAGTTGTTTATTCGGGTATTCTACCGTAAAACGTGCTTCTATCTCTTCCTCTTCATCGAACTCAAAATCTTCATCACATTCAGGAAGACCAAAAATATCTGGATTGATGAAATAACAATCTTTTTTTGTCCCCTTCGCTACAATTTTATTCTTTTCTAATTCTTTGATACCTTCTTTAAAACTTTCAAAATTAAGATATTCTGGTTCTTGAATTGAAAGATCGCAAGTCAAAAATTCTTCAAGAATATCAAGATCCAATGTTATCTGATCAAACCATAAATCCACATTATCCCCCTTATCTAACATTTTCCCTAATTGCCACAACATCACAAAAAAAGCTTTCATACCACTAAATGATAACCCAAAAATCATACGCCGACATGACGAGGCGCCTGAAAAGGTAATTTGCGGAAGATCTTCAAATCCGAAATTTGAAGGAGGAAGTTTAAATGATTTTCCAATATTCTCAGGTCTTTCAAGAATAAAGGGATTTCGTTCATAGAGCAGAGTAAAATCATATTGGACCATTTTCATTTCTCCGTTAAAGAATTGATTTTATGAAAAATGCATATTATCAGTAGGTTACCATTATAGCAGCTTACAATTCATCCAAACATGCTCCTGTAAAAAATTGTTCGATTTAAGTCATTCCATTGTTTTTTGAAGCTTAAAAAGTTTTTTAGGATAAAACGCTCTAGTTCTCCCTCCTTTTGCAATAAGGCTAGATTTTGTAATGTCCAAGAAGAGAACATCAAAGGATTTGATACTCATAGATGAGAATTCAAAGATGAAGCCAATATAAACTGTCAATATTTTATAAACTTTTTCAGAAGCATTACGTGAAACCCTTTAATTTTCTCAGAGTTTTTGTTCGTTACTATTTTTTTTGCACATTTTAATGCATTATCATCGCATCCTCAGAAGGGCACATTTTATAGCGAATAGCGCTTACTTTTATCTCTTAAAAAATCTCTCTTTTATGCCGCACGCACTTCAAAACCCCACTTTTGAACGCGTGTGCCAGCACGTATAAACGAGCAAAGCACAAATTTCAAAAATTGAATCTCAACTTTTCCGAATATTTCAGGTAATCCTTTCGATAAAGACTTTTACCATTATCACTTTTGGGTAGCTAAAATATTCTGTACCGTTTTGACCAATTGATCTTCATCAACCGTCACTTGTGCTGGTCGACTTTCACGCCATGTTTGATTATCTTTGATCTCATGAGATAACCGCGCCCCTTCAATCAAATCTTTAATCTGTATTTTTCCGCTCTCACGTTCTTGTGAGCCTTGGATAACCACACAAGGCGCTTGGCGTCGATCCGCATATTTCATCTGCGCTTTTATCCCCGATGCCCCCAAATAGAGCTCAGCACGAATTCCCGCACCACGCAACTGCATCACCATTTTTTGATAACCAGCAACCGCCTCTGGCTCTTTATCCATCATCAGCACCACAACCGGCCCTGTTGTCTCCTTCATAGGCAACTTTCCAAGATTTTGCAAAGCAGCGATCAAGCGTGAGACCCCGATTGAAAAACCTGTTGCTGGAATGTTTTCACCACGAAAGCGTGCCACCAATCCATCATAGCGCCCACCACCACCAACGGAGCCAAAAACAACTTTCTGCCCATCATCATTGAAAACATCAAACAGCAACGTAGCCTCAAAGACAGGACCTGTATAATAATCCAGTCCACGCACCACCGATGGATCAATCTTGATACGATTCTGAAAACCATTTGCGGCAAAAATTGCTTGCATTTCCTCAAGCTCACGAATTCCCTCACGCCCTTGAACATGATCACCAACCACTTCTTTAAGAGCCTCAAGCGTTTCTTCTGCTGTTTCAGCTCCAGCAGCAGTTAAGGTAAGAATACACTCAATCTCTTTATCCTTAAGCTCCGCCCCTTTTGTAAAGTCACCACTTTCATCCAAACGCCCTTTTCCCAAAAGCAAACGCACCCCTTTAGAACCAAATTTATCCAGTTTATCAATTGCTCTTAAGACAGTTAAGCGCTTTTCAGCCTGCTCATTTCCCCCCAAACCAATTTTCTCTAAAACGCAATCGAGAATTTTTCGGTTATTCAGACGAATGGCATATTCATGATGCTGAAACCCTAGTTTTTCCAAACTATCGGCTGCCATCATACAAATTTCTGCATCAGCTGCTACCGTTGGTGTTCCAACAATATCCGCATCAAACTGCATAAATTGCCGAAACCGCCCTGGACCTGGTTTTTCATTGCGAAAAACAAAGCCAAGACGATAACTGCGATAAGGTTTTGGCAAAACTTCAAAATTCTCTGCAAAATAACGAGCAAGAGGAGCAGTCAGATCATAGCGCAAAGACATCCATTGCTCATCATCATCTTGTAGCGAAAAAACGCCCGCATTTGGACGATCTGAATCCGGTAAAAACTTACCCAGCACATCTGTATATTCAAAAATTGGTGTTTCCAGTGCTTCAAAACCATAAAGTTCATAAACTTCACGAATTTGCGCAATCATTGTTTCAGTTGCATACAACTGTGCACTTGTACGATCAACAAACCCACGGGGTAAACGGGCTTTGGTTTTTTCTTGTTTTGATAACATATTTTTCTCTAACAACAATATATATTCACCGATAACGTGTGTCTATCTTATAGAAACAAACGCTGCAATACCTTTATCAACTGGAAACTGGTAACAATATGCATAAGCTTTTGCTTTTAAAAAATGCAAACCTTTACCCTTAAGGCAATCTACTGAAAATATTTGCATTTTCAATAGGAACATAGCCCCCCGCTCAACATGAAATGCACGCTTAACATTCAATGAAAAGACATCTGTGCTTGTTGAAAGAAACCACAAAGCAACTGTTGATTCTGGATAAATCGGAAACATCCCCCTCAAAAGCCCTCCCTCTCAGAATTCTTCAGATTTATTACAGATGCAAAAATCCTCAAGACATCAGTGTGCTTTGCGCTTGTTCTGCAAAATGATTGATAACATTTTTTAAATCAACAATATTTCGTCCAGCATCTGTAATAGAGCGTGATACAGAGGGAATAACATTCTGCCAAAGTCTTTGTGGAAATTGATTTGCTAGTTGTGTCATTGTTCCACCTTGGGTGCCAATACCTGGAACGAGAAACAGACTACTGTTTAACTGCTCAATTGTATCTTTTGATTCAGATCCTAATGTCGCTCCTATAACCGCACCTATGGGGCCAATATTATGATGGAGAACCGAAGACTGACTATTATAATCACAAATACACTGTGCAAGATGAAGAGAGAGTGTCTGGTCACCAATAAGCGCATTTCGTATTTGTTTCCCCTCTGGATTAGAAGACTGAACCACTACAAAAACCCCTGCTCCTGTTTCTTCAGCAACCTTTATCAGAGGAATAAGAGCATCAAAACCCAAAAAAGGATTAATTGTCATGGCATCAGCTTTGAACGCACTGCTTGAACCAAGCCAAGCCTTACCATAGGCTTCAGCAGTAGAGCCAATATCCCCCCTTTTTGCATCCGCCAGAACCAATATGCCTTGTTCGTGTGCATTTTCAATCAGTTCTTTCAGAGCTTGAAGACCTTCCACACCATATAATTCAAAAAATGCGACTTGCGGCTTTATAATACCTACTTTACCCACAACTGCTGTTAAGAGAATATCACAAAAATCTTTTAGACCTTTATAATCAAAGCTTAGTTTCCACGATTGCAAAACTTTATGGCTCGGATCAAAGCCAATACAAAGAGGTCCATAGATTTCACGATTTTTAAAAAAAGTTGAACGAAACATTTTATATCCTAACAAGGTCTCTCTTTAAACTTTTTGATACAATCAAAAAGAAAAGCATTTGTCAAAAGAATACAATAGCGAAAACACAAAGAAGAGCTCTCTATACAAAGTGTGCTTTTATTCATGAAACATAAATATATTCCCATTCGTAACGCTTATCATATGTTTATCGACCAAGACGTTGTCATGAGATAAAAATTCAAATTTATGAAAGAATATAAACAAAAAAGCATCCATATTATTATGACCTCATAAAGCCCTATAAGCGTACCTTGTCGTTTTCACACCCTTTTTTATGATCAACAAAAACTCTCTATGAACGCGCTTTAAACAAAGTTTCAAAAGAAAATGCCCCACCATGATGATCTCGATCTTAACTTTAGATCTTTCCTATTCCTTTTTTGGCTCATATCTATTCACTTTTGGAACATAATTAGCAAAAAGGCATTGTATCTCCAGCATATTCAAGGAGATAAAACATGGAAACTCGCATTCCT
>NZ_JBHIQP010000011.1:0-7762 GCF_042196625.1 Bartonella sp. AC535YNZD
AAACACTGTTTTAAATTTTATTGCCAATTTCCTGAAATTACTTTATACCTTGAAGGGTAACTTTGGTCGTCTACGCAGCGATCAGTAGGGTCTGAAAGCCCTAAAATCCGAGTGTAAAAATGAACCTACTCTTGTGGGTGTCCCGGGTTCCGGGAGTTTTGCTATGTTTACCTTATCCTTCTTTGATTTCCTCCCGCTCTACGCTCTAAAGGATGCATATTCCTGACTTAAAAGGGCTGTTCTGTAAACAGTCCGGCTTCTGTTGGCGGGGTTTTGACCTACTCCTGACCCATTCATGTGGTTCACTTTAAAAAGGCGTGACGGGTAAGCCATGCCCATTTATTACACACTCTAAAAACACTTAATATGGAAAGTTTTACATGCCTTATATCACGGCTCTAAACAACAAGGTTTTACGGCACAACATGATAAACCGCGCTTTTTTTCAGTGAACACTAATGCGTATTGTTATTGGTTTTTTTTTCTGTTAAGAAGCGTATACAGTGTCGTAAAAGAGTTAAGTAAGAAATTTAAATAGCGCGTGAAGCATCAAAGAAACTTTGGAAAAATTCTTGAAAAAATTAGTTTAGAGGAGCTTTTTATAAAAGCCCGTCTTAGAGAGGCAGATAAGTCTTTCATCTTAAGATGGTTTGCTTTACGTTTCAAAACTTGATAAAAATTCAAAAATTTCGAAAAAATAGGAAGAGAAGCTTTTTCTGGTATGCAGGGGGGAAAATGGTCAATAAATTAGACAAAAAACAGATTATATTTTTAGCATTGCCACTCATCTTTTCAATCATTGTAGCTTTTTTGGTCAATATAACCATCAATAACATTACAGAAAATGGAACGACGCCTGATGCTTATTGGTTTGTAAGATCAAAGCCACTGGATATTTTAATCCTTATTGCACTTTCATGTTCTTCATTCATCTTATTACAAAAAAGGCATACCAGAAAAAATATCATTATTTCATCTATGATCATCTTTGGTTTGTTTGCAACTTATTATAGTGCAAATGAATATATCAGACTTAGTCCCTATGTAGGTCAAAATAATATGACATGGGCGGATGTTCTTCCTTTCTTTGATAGGATGGTTTTATGGGGTGTTGTTATTGGCGTTATTATCCTTGGTTACACGATAAAACTATCATTACCTAAAGCTTCACCTTTGAAAATTTCAAAAAATACAATCTTTGGTGGCATCAAATGGATGAGTATGAAACGCCTTGAAAAGATTTTTCCTCATGATGGCGACGTCGTCATAGGAGAGCGCTATAGAGTCGACGAAGATATTGTTAAAGATGTCCCTTTTAATCCTAAAGACAAAACAACATGGGGAAAAGGTGGTCGCCAGCCATTGTTAACATACAAACTTAATTTTGATTCAACCCATATGTTATTTTTCGCTGGTTCTGGTAGTTATAAAACAACCAGTAATGTTATTCCAACTTGTCTCAAATATTCCGGTCCACTGGTCGTTTTTGATCCTTCAACTGAAATCGCTTCAATAGTTCAAGATGCAAGGGAGCAGTTAAAAAGAAAAGTATACGTTCTTGACCCCCATGGTTCTTCAACAGAAACTTTTAATCCTTTAGATTGGTTATTAGATGAAAGCATTCCAGTCTATGAAAGGGAAGCGGGTTTGGTTGAAGTTGCTAGACTCCTTCTTTCTGAAAACGACAAATCAACTTCAACCGATCAATTCTTTACATCACATGCACATAATTTATTAACAGGACTACTTGCACATATTGTCTTTTCTGATGAATACACATTAAAGGAAAAAAACTTAAAAACCCTTCATACGATCATGTCAATGTCAGAACCGTCCGTGATTGGAAAATTGCGTTCCTTACAGGCTTCATCATCATCCCAATTTATTCGTGAAACTCTTGGGGTGTTTACAAATATGGCTGAACAAACTTTCTCAGATGTCTATGCTACTGCTGCAAAAGATATACAATGGCTTTCCCTCTCTAACTATGCAGATCTTATCAGTGGGTATGACTTTAAAACTAATGATATAACAAAAGGAGATATCGATGTTTTTTTAAATATCCCATCAAAAATTCTAAAATCTTATCCAGGTGTTGGGCGTATCCTTGTTGGCTCTTTTCTCAGAGCTATGGAAGCCGCTAATGGTAATTATGCAAAAAGAGCGCTCTTTATTTTAGATAATGCTGATCTTTTAGGATATATGAACATTTTAGAAGAAGCACGTGATCATGGACGCAAATATGGTATATCTCTCATGCTTTTTTACAAGTCTGTAGAGCAAATAGAACGCTATTTCGGTTCGTCAGGCGTTATGATATGGTTTGAAAATTGTGCTTTTGTAAGCTATGCCGCAATAAAAGATATTAAAACTGCTGAAAATATATCTAAGGCATGTGGTCAAATGACCATTGAAGTGAAAGATTCAAGCATAACTCTGGGAACATCAGGTATAGAAGGAACAGAGCATTTAAGTTTGCAACAAAGACCCTTAATATATCCACATGAAATAACACAAGAAATGAGAAAAGACGAACAGATTATTCTCGTGCAAGGAGAGCTCCCTATCCGTTGTGGACGCTCTATCTATTTTAGACGTAAGGATTTAACAGCTCTTGCTAATGAAAATAGCTTTTCTTCTTAATAAAGCACTTGTTTTTTAGTTAAAATGAATAAAATATTGTTGTATTTTGGGGTGATATAATTAGAGATAAATTATTTTTATAGTACATTTTTATAATATAGTGGCTTGAAAATGGGGAAGTCATGAGCGATCTTTCTGCTAAGAAGACAAACACCAAAAAAATCAAGACATAAAAAAGAGTATCTTATCAATTATAATGCGTGGGGTGTTCAAGATAATACGTAGAATATTGGCTGTAATAGTTAAAAAGTTGCTTTACGCAATCTTCCTTATTTTATTATTCATTCGTAAACCAGTTTTTGCCTTCTTAAACTTCTTTGTTGGTGGCTTGGTTTTATTCCTATTTTTCTTTTTTGGGGATACACAGCGAGAGTTGCACCCTATGAACACCAAACAGCAATGGTCATTGGTTTTGTTATCATGATATTTCTTTGCTTGTTTGCTAATGATGTCTATGAAAGGCTTTTACTACGAGCTAATACGTCTAGCATCTCTTGATTATGATCTTATACTTATTTCAATAAATAGCGCTCACTTCGTTCGTATATAATTTAATCAAAAATGAGAGGTTATCTGCCTCTTATAAAAATACAAATAAAGACTGTTTTTAAATTTTATTGCTAATTTCATGAAATTGCTTTATTGGTAAGAGAATGTTTTGGTCGTCTACGCAGCGATCAACAGGGATTCAAAAACCCCTAAAATCCGAGTGTAAAAATGAACCTACTCTTGTGGGTGTCCCGGGATTCCGGGAGTTTTTGCCATGTCCAGGTGCTCTCTAGCACTAAAAGCAAAAAAAGCTGATTCGAACTCAGTACTTTCAGACTCCCGGAATACCAATGCGAGGGCGCTCGCACTCGGCAGGGGAGCTTGAAGTGAAAGCTAAAAATCCACATTTTAACGATATTTCGATTGGCAAAAAAATTCGCTTGAAAAGAACAATGATCGGAATGTCGCAAAAGAAATTAGGCAGCCAGTTAGGAGTAACCTTTCAACAAATCCAAAAATATGAAAAAGGCTTCAATCGTATAGGGGCGGGGCGTTTACAAGAAATTGCCGATATTCTTAATGTTCCCATTTCCTTTTTTTTATTCTGGTCTCTCAACAAAAGAAGACGTCTTGTATCCTTATGATGATGAGATCTCAAGCAAAGAAGAATGTATTCTTTTGAAAAGTTTTAGAGAGCTCAAACCTCAAAAACAGCAAGCAATTTTAAGATTAAATTTTCGTTAGAATCAAAAAAAGACTAAAGAGGCTCTTGCTAAATAATAAATTATTATATAAAGCTTTTTTTAGAGAAGGGGGTTAACATTTCTCCTCCCCCCCCCCCGCAGAAATGTCGAAATAAAACCTCCTTCTCATCGTTTTAAAAATCACGAAAAATTTTATCCTTTATCCTTTATTTTTTTAAAAAGAGTGACTTATTTGTGCTAGAAAAGTTGCTGTATTAGGTAAATTGGAGGGCGGGGTGTTTTTAGTAGGAATTTGGGAAGGGCTGGAAAAATCGTCTTGCCAAATAGAGTTCTCAAAAGGAAATCTTGGAAAGAAACTATCAAAGGGGCGGCTTAAAAGAAGCTACCAAAAATCCGGAACTTCAGGCTTTAAATGAGGACCAATCCGTACCGCCGAGACCTTTTCTGCTAAACCGGTGCGATCTGAAATCTCAACCGCTAAACCACAAAGGGTGGCAGGACCGCACGCCGGTTCAAAACGGTCTTGCTTCGTCTTATAAAGAAAACGGTGTAAGGGTTCTTCTTTATCCATTCCAAGAGATGAGTTATAATCTCCACACATGCCTGCATCTGTTAAATAGGCGCTCCCACCTTCTAAGATTTGCGCGTCAGCCGTGGGAATATGCGTATGGGTGCCAACGATAACACTCACACGACCATCAAGAAAATGACCAAAACATTGCTTCTCGCTTGTCGTTTCTGCGTGAAAGTCAAAAATAATCGTATCGGCTTGCTCCATCAACGAACAGGCAAGCAGAATATTTTCCGCTGTTTCAAATGGATCTTCTACTTTACACGGCATAAAAACGTTGCCCAACAGATTGGCGACAAGAACACGGGCGCCATTTTTTGCCGTAAAAACACCAGAACCTTTTCCGGGAGTTTCTTTCGAAAAATTGGCAGGGCGTAAAAAACGATCACTCTCATGGGCATATTGCAATGCTTCTTTGTGAGAAAAAGCATGATTACCTGTGGTGACAACATCAACACCGGTTATCAAAAGATCTTGATACGTTTCTTGTGTAAGACCAAAACCACCAGAGGCATTTTCACCATTTACCACAACAAAATCAAGCTGCCATTTCTCAATCAGTTGAGGAAGGTATTCAAAAACAGCTTTACAGCCTGTGCTACCAACAATGTCACCTAAAAATAAAAAACGCATAGGCGCTTTAATCACATTTTAACATTTTAAGAAACCTTTTTCTGTAAAAATTCCTTGTACCTGTAGATCATGTTCTGCTGCGGGAATAGAGGAAACCTCCTGACATGAAAACCCTATGCCCCATAATATCATTTGATGCCCTTGTTTTTCAAGAGCTTCAACAGCACGGTCATAATATCCTCCTCCATAGCCAAGACGGTGACATTGACGATCAAACGCAGAAAGCGGAACAATAATATTATTGGGGGCAACAACGTCATTGTCTGCACTGGGACCAAAGGTGCCAAAACGCATGGGCTCTAAAATCGTGCTGGGCGAAAATGTACGGAAAATCATGGTGGTGGAATTAAGAACTGCTGGTAAGGCTAAATGCCCACCGCGTAACGCTACAGCATCCAGTAAAGGACGCGGATCAATTTCCGATTTAATGGGCCAATAGCCTGCTAAAATGAGGCGTGAAAAATCGGTTCCCTTCTTTTCGAGGTATTCAATAAAGTGGCAACAAGCACGCTGCGAAAAGAGTGCGCGCTCTTCTGTTAAAAGAGCATCACGACGCGATAAACCGCTTTTGCGTTGCTGTGTGCGAAGGGATGAAGCAGATTCACAGAGGGGATTGTTTGTCATTGTCTCGTCAATTATTTTATAAGATGCTGGTATTTTATCCATTGTTGGCGTTTTGTAAATCTCTGTATGGATAAGAGCTGTGCTCATGAAAAAAAGCATGAAAAAAGTGTGTGCTCTTTAGGGGGTATCTTGGTGCAATAAGCCGCTTTTGCGTTGCTGTGTGCGAAGGGATGAAGCAGATTTATAGAGGGGATTATTTGGAAGTGCTGTCTGTTTTATAAAATGAAGCCTATCGTAATTTTTATTTCTTGAAAAGAGTATCGTCATTGGTCTTATGTAAAAAGATGCTCTCAATTTTAGCTGGAAAAATTTTTATGCAAAAAAGTTAATACAAATAAAGGGTGATCCACAACAGCCGATGGAAAAAGCTGATCCCGGGAACCTATACAAATAGGTGGGCGCCATATGAAAAAGCCCACGGGCTTGATCAGGGACAGCTCCCTTGGAGATCATTAAGGTCTCAGGAATACGTTATTTCCTGTCGAGAAGCGCAGAACACCCTCCTTAATATAAAATAATTTCAGAGCTTCTGCTAGAGATAAAATAACCTCGCCCTCTTCTTTTTCATAACGTTTTTCAGGAGAGTTTTTAGAACCTTGCTGGTGGTTGCTCGAAATGGCTGTATGATGGATGGCTTATTCAAAGTAAAAAAGCAAAAAATATGAGTGAGGGTGGGTGATTGAGTGACGCAGAACGATTTATTGGCAATGGCTCTTTTGGAACAATGCTTGATTTTTATGTTTCGCAGGAATGCTTGGAGGAGTTTTGAAGGGAAATATTTATTATTCAAAAGGATGTTGGTTGAACTGGTGTTGCACCTTTGAAGTTTTTACTTTGTGAAGCCATATTTCAGGGCTATTTTATCAACTTTGAGGGGGGAGGAGAGCCGATACGGTATGTGCTGCTATGGTTGAAGTTCATAAAAATAAAAAACAGACGATGATAGTTTATCAGAGGCGCTAAGCGATGTTTTAAGATTTTTTCAAAAAGTATTTTTTGAGCTTCGTGTTTACAAATTTTTTTATCCATGATGGAAGGTGTGAAAAGAAGAAACGGCGTGAAGAGGACTCAAGCGTGGAGCGTTTGCTTGCTATGAGAAGAAATGCTGTAGGGGGTATATTGGAAGTGTTTGGACGCTGCTTGCAATACAAAAAAGGTCAAAATTCAAAAAAAGCACTGTGAATTGTGTGTGGGGGGATGTGTGGTTATAAGCAGGGGGCTTTTAGTTTATTGAGTGGAATGTGAAGCCGGCTTGCGTCTTATCTAGATTTGAAAGGATGTCGTAAAGTGTCTCGTTCTTGAATGGTTTCAAAGAGCTTGTGGTGATTGTTCGTCTAACAGAGCTTGCACGCGCTTTTGAATCCTGCGCATTTGTGGAGTGTAAACCAATGCTGTTTCATCAATCTTAAGAGCCAAGTTTGGGACGCTCTGTTGCTTCCATGGTAATGGCTAAGTTTCAAAAAAAGCACTGTGAATTATGTGGGGGGGGGATGTGTGGTTATAAGCAGGGGGCTTTTAGTTTATTGAGTGGAATGTGAAGCTGGCTTGCGTCTTATCTAGATTTGAAAGGATGTCGTAAAGTGTCTTGTTCTTGAATGGTTTCAAAGAGCTTGTGGTGATTGTTCGTCTAACAGAGCTTGCACGCGCTTTTGAATCCTGCGCATTTGTGGAGTGTAAACCAATGCTGTTTCATCAATCTTAAGAGCCAAGTTTGGGACGCTCTGTTGCTTCCATGGTAATGGCTAAGTTTCAAAAAAAGCACTGTGAATTATGTGGGGGGGGGATGTGTGGTTATAAGCAGGGGGCTTTTAGTTTATTGAGTGGAATGTGAAGCTGGCTTGCGTCTTATCTAGATTTGAAAGGATGTCGTAAAGTGTCTTGTTCTTGAATGGTTTCAAAGAGCTTGTGGTGATTGTTCGTCTAACAGAGCTTGCACGCGCTTTTGAATCCTGCACATTTGTGGAGTGTAATCCAATGCTGTTTCATCAATCTTAAGAGCCAAGTTTGGGACGCTCTGTTGTTTCCATGGTAATGGCTAAGTTTCAAAAAAAGCACTGTGAATTGTGTGGGGGGATGTGTGGTTATAAGCAGGGGGCTT
>NZ_JBHIQP010000011.1:7862-52394 GCF_042196625.1 Bartonella sp. AC535YNZD
AATGGTTTCAAAGAGCTTGTGGTGATTGTTCGTCTAACAGAGCTTGCACGCGCTTTTGAATCCTGCGCATTTGTGGATAGTAAACCAATGCTGTTTTATAAGCTTTAAGAGCAAGTTTGGGACGCTCCGTTGCTTCCATGACAACGCCAAGTTCAAAAAAAGCACTATAATTGCGCGGCTCAAGTTCAAGAGCGTGGTTGAGATCAAGCATGGCAAGCTTGAAATCGTTCAGTTGAATGTGAATCCAAGCGCGTCTTATCCAAGCTTCAGCATGAGTAGGCAAAAGTGCAAGAGCATTATCAATATAATCAAGCGCAAGTCCATAATCGTCGCTGTTGAGTGCATTTTCAGCCCATGACATCAAAAGATCGATCGTCTCGCTCCCTGATTGGGACCATAAATGTTGAAGTTGTTGACTGATCTTTTTCGCTTTAGCAACATCAGCACAATATTTCAATTCTTTGAGTAAACGTGAAATTTCTGCTTCTTTGCGCTGCTTAACTCTGTCAACATGGGAAAGCTGCTCTTTGTCAAGATCTTCAAGAATAACCGCCGAGGAATCAGAATCGGAGGGCGTTGAGGAAGGGGGAGGAGAATTGGGAATAAGATCATCTAACGGTAAAAGCGATTGTGGAGAAGGCCGATCTTCAGGAAGAGAAGGAGGATTTTGCCCATAGCTCGAGGGAACAAAACAAAAAACGCCAACAAAAGAAAGAAAAAACGCGCGCTGGAAAATACAGAAAAAACGCAACTGGAAAAATCGAAAGGCTTTTAAAAAAATAGAAGAATCCATAAAAACAAGCCCCCAAAAGATAAATCACCAAATATTATCAAATACTAGACTTGTAATCAACGGACTTATAACAAAAAAACTCAAGAAAAAAAATTTTAAGCCTACAATTAAAGTAGGCATAAAAACATTGATCCTAAAGAAATTATCCCTAAAAGAATTAGCCCTGACGTGCTCTAAAACGTGGATTCGTTTTATTAAGAATATAAACACGACCCTTACGACGCACCAAACGATTGTTACGGTGGCGCTCTTTTAGTGCTTTAAGCGAATTTTTAATTTTCATCATATTCACCGTTTAAATAGTTTACGTAACACAATACTATAACACAATACTATAACACAATACTATAACACAATACTATAACACAATACTATAACACAATATTAAAACACGAAAATACAATATTACAACCCCAATAGACTGCTCACTTTAATGAGCATTGCATTGCGATATCGTACTTGCATCATAACATCACACGATACACTTTTTCACTGTGATCACAAAAAGAAAAGCGCACTCTTAAGGTACGCATTAATACACTTCATTAGCACAACGATAAGTGAAAATTGCAAAAAAGTAGGAGAAATCTAACAAGAAGTCTTATTCTTGTCAAGGGTATATCCCTTACAAATTCCTATAGTGTGTTAACGGTTGGCCTTGAAGGTAAAAATTTTCTCGTAAAAAGAAGGACACCAAAAAGCACAAAGAGTGGAAAAAAGTAAAAGCTTCCTATTTGTGAGAAAATAATCCTGTTTTTTCGTAAAATATCATCGTTAAGTAAGGCTCATGTAAAATTTATAACATGAGGTGTTTTTTATTCGTGTGTGAGGATATTCTTAAGGCTTATTCTTAAAACCTAAAAAATAAACCGCATGATGATGACAAAGATGATGAATTGATAAGGATAAATTTCTATTGTTCAGAGAAAACATAGTAAAATAAGAGTTTTGCATAGTCTTAAGGTTTTCTCATTGCAAATTTGTGTAGCTTTAAGCATAGCATTCGCTTCTTGCATATCACAAGCGGGATTGATCTATGGTAAAGATACTTGAAGATAAGGAATAAAACGGTCTTTTATGAATGCTTTCAAATGCTAAGAGTGTTGTAACATTGGGGGGTGGCAAAGCGGTGTGATGGCGTTGGTGTTTACGCTTCATAAGTTTAAAGAGGGTGGTGCACTATAAATGTTTAAGCTATTATCGAGAGCTTTATGCTCTATGACGGGGGCTGCTGTTGTGAAGTGGTGGGGCAATGTGCATTGGCAAAATGTTTCTTTAAAATAAGCGCGTGTTAAAACAAGTGCGTAAATTGGCAACACAAGTGTCTTCTGTTTGAGGCTTTTTATTTTACGTGAGGGGTGAGAGGATATTTGGTTTGGGAATGGATAAGCTTAGTGCTGTAATCATATCCTGTAATTATATCTTTGATGTGGAGATCAGGGACGGAGCGGAGCGCTCGGTACTTTTAATGAGGGATTAAATCTGTGTGGTTAGAGTGAAAGATTATGCATAAATTTCTCTTTTAAGGCAATAGTTTATGATTCTTTGCAACCCAATTATTTCTACGTGGGTGGAGTGCTGGATATTGTCGAGCAGATGGGGAATTCAAATTATCCAATAAGGGAGCCAGTATACTGAGAATACACTTTGGCTCTTGAATGTGGATAGTTTGAATCCTTTTTAATATCCATGTTGCAGAAAAAATTTGACCTTCCCAAGGGTGGTCTATGATGATGTTTATTGAAAGAGTGAAAGCTTCACATTGTCTGGCGATAGACGTAATAAAAGTATGTCATAATACCAATTTATATACATGTTGCAAATGCCAAAGAGAGCTGACGTAATGATCATTGGTATCCCGATCAATAGGGGCAGTGTTTCTCTTCCTCCTGTGAGGTATATTAGACAAAGAATTCCTGTCATTAATAAAAAGCCTATCGACAGGATTTTCGTTACGAAAACAATGGGTTTACGAAAAGTTAAAAGAAAAAGGAACAACATGTGTCTAAATGGACCCCCTTTACGTTTTTGGGGAAGAACAGACTGTACCTCATTTAAAGTTTTATTATTGTTAGAAATGAAGTGTTTTTTGCCACAATAAGCGTTTTAAAGGCAATGATAGTGTTAAAATGATCGTATTAAAAAGTATAGTTTAGCTTTATCAGGATAATAAAATAAACATTTATATTTATAAATTATTAGGTGCTCTTGAAAGAAGCTTGGATTGAGAAAAATTGTGAGAACTTCATGAAGCGCTGGTCTGTTGGGGGGGACGAATGTCATTGCTGAGCAGGATTAGAGAGTTACAGACAATCTCTTATGGGTGGTTAAGAATATGCGTAAACAAAGTGCGTTTACGATAAGGGGAGTTCATAAAGAATTGTGCGAGATGCAATAAAATCAATGCGCATTATACGGTGATGATGTGCCTTATAATTCATTGTCTTAACAGGATTAAAAGGTGGAAAAATTGATGCACTAAAAAAGGGGAGGATTTTGTGAGAGAAGAAAAATTGATCTGAAAAGAAGAAACTTAAGCCTTTGGGGAGAAGTTCAGGAAACCTTTTCGAGGAATGTGTTGGGGGAATTAATGAAAGAAGAAAATCTTCTATCCGTTGAAGGAAAAAGAGAGAGGAGAAAAAGAAGAAAGTTGCTATGCTGGAGAGGGCTATCGTCTGGCCGATATTGGGCCGAATTCTCGAGAGTTGTTTTGGGAGAGTAATACGTTTTACCTCTTTGCAGCAATTTTATGGAAAACAAAACGATGCTTTTGTGAAAAAATGAACATAAGAAGAGAAGCTAGAGACAATAAAAACGCAATCATGGGGATTGGTATCTATGGGGGTGCAATAAATCAGTCTATTTCTTAAAGGTTGGCATTAAAAGAAAAATGAAGGGGCTGCGTATGTTATGGGGAATATTTATGCTGTGGAAGGTGGAGGGGTGGTGAAGTTAGGGGCTGTGGATTGTTTTGAGCTGTGGGGGGATATTTTTGAGAAAAGGAAGGGGAGAAGAGCTAGGGGGTGGAGTTGAAGGGGGGGAGCGCTTGTTGTGCTGCTTGGATATCGGTGTGGAGTGAAGCTTTGTTTTTGAGGGCGGATGAGATGTTCGTGTAGGATGAAGCGGTTTGGAGGAGGAAGAGGTGATGTTTTTAAAAGAGGCAGGGCTTGTAGGAGGGCTTCACGCCCTTTCAGGGGCAAATTAAAAGGTTAGGGGAGCGCTTTTGAAGCCGCTGGATATCGGTGTGGGGAAGAGGTTGTTTTTTCAGTTCATTTTGGAGAAAAGTGTGAAAAAGTATTTATATATATGTGGGCTTAAGATTTGTTGGCTGGTCCCAGTAATTGGATGATATGCCCCATTTTGCGGTTGGGGTGAACAGTGCTTTTGCCATATAAATGGATCGAGGTGCGCTCTTGTGTGAGGAAATATTTTAACGTGCTAAAATTGTTACCAATAAGATTGGTCATTTGGCAATCGCTGTGGCGATAGGGACTGCCTAAGGGAAGTCCGCAAATAGCGCGGATATGCTGTTCAAATTGTGAAGTTATGCATGCCTTTTGTGTCCAATGACCAGAATTATGGACACGCGGTGCTAATTCATTCACTAAAAGATGACCATTCGTTAAGACAAAAAATTCAATGCAAAGAACACCAACATAATTGAGGGCATCCATAACTGTTAAGCTGATTTCTTGTGCTGCTTTTTGCACCTCAGGTGGAATATGTGATGGAACAAAGGATTTATGAAGAATACCATTTTTGTGTTGATTTTCAGGGCAATCATAAAAAATATGTTCCCCTTGTTTTGTACGTGCCGAAAGAACCGAAATTTCCGATAAAAAAGGAACTATTTCTTCCAAAATACAAGGCTGTTCCTGAAAAGTCCTTAAGGCTTCGTCAAGGGTTTGTTCATCTGGGTGATCAAGCTTGATCTGGTTTTTTCCGTCATAACCAAAACGACGCGTCTTTAAAAGACCACGTCCGCCTAAGGTATCAAGAGCGGAAAGAAGAGAAGAAGAATTGTCAACAGCATGCCATAACGCGGTGCCAATCCCTTGATCACGCAAAAATTGCTTCTCAAAAAGTCGATCTTGCGTGATCTCTAATGCTTTGGAAGAAGGATAAACAGGCTTACTCTTTTCTACATATTGAACCGTTTGAAGCGAAAGATTTTCAAATTCATAGCTGACAACATCACACTGAGAAATAAAATGATCTAAAGCTGATATATCGTCATAGGAGGAAACAATATGGTTGTTTGCTGTTTGAGCGGCTGGGCAATTGGCTTCAGGGCAAAAAATAACGGTTCGAAATCCTAATTCTGCGGCCGCTATGGCGAGCATCCTTGCTAATTGGCCGCCCCCGATTAAACCAATGACGCTGCCTGGAGGTAACATGGTGAAGGGAGTGGTGTTGGCTAAGGAGGTGTTGGCTGAGGGGGTGGTGTTGGAGGGGGTGGTGTTGGCTGAGGGGGGAGTGGAAAACGGTGCCATTTTAAACCTCCGTTACAGGCGTTTGGGCGACATTGGCTGTTTGTTGTTGACGCCAATCTTGTAATCGTTGGGCGAGATCATGGTCATAAACGGCCATAACGGCCGCGGCTAAAAGTGCTGCATTAATTGCGCCTGCTTTGCCAATTGCTAATGTGCCAACGGGTATCCCTGCTGGCATTTGCACGATTGAAAGCAAAGAATCTTGACCAGAAAGAGAGTGAGAATGCACTGGAACGCCAAAAACAGGAAGAGGAGTAAGGGCTGCTAACATACCTGGAAGATGCGCTGCACCCCCTGCACCGGCAATTAAAACTTTAAACCCTGCTTCTTTTGCTTCTTTGGCAAATTGATAAAGGCGTTCAGGAGTTCGATGTGCTGAGACAATATGCGAACTATGAGAAATACCAAGATTCGTCAAAATATCTGCACTATGGCACATCGTTTGCCAATCCGATTGGCTCCCCATTAAAATCGCGACATCACATGATTTTTTCATCATTCTCTATCCTTTTCAAAGGTTCAATGCGATTCTTTATCATTATTTTTTTAAAGTTTTATATTCTTTTTGCAAAGCCAATTGATGACAGAGAAACAGTTATTTTTCAAATAAGGTGGAAAGCTAAAAATTTAAAGGGGATCTCGAGAGATGAAAAACTAAAGTATTGAAGGCATGAAGCACTTCTTGTGAGGGGGGAGGGGAATGCAACGGGGTGGTGTGGGACCCATGAGGCTGTTGAGCTTGCGGCATTGTCTTTTATTTAAGATAAGAGGGAAAAATGCATTGAGGAAAAGCCATTGATTATAAGTTTTTTAAAAAAATGTCTTATTTTTTATTTGCTAAAATAAACAAGATCACCATATGATATAAAATCTGTTGCAATTTGAAACATTACTTATGAGAAAAGAGATTTTTATGTCAAAAATGTGTTGCAAAATGAGGATATTCTTATGAGAAAAAAAGAGATGTATATCTCTCGATTTCAAAGCCTATTTATTTTGTTGTTCAAGTGATTCTTTTGTGAGTGGGGGATATAATCTTTATAGGGGATATAATCTTTATAATTGTCGATATATCTTTAACAATGGCCGATATAAGGGGAAGCGAATAATCAACGCTTTTGTGCTTTTAACGCTTTTGTTGAGATGTGCTTCTGAGCGATTATATCGTTCTTTGTTTTTTCACTTAAATATAATGGTAATATCAATCGCGAGTGACGAATTGTGAATAATAAATCCATGGTCTCTTTTTTGCCCAATTTTGTAATATGGTGAACGCTGAAATAAATAAGAGTTAAACAACGGATGTAAAGGAGATTTAAAAGCTATGTTTCTTCCATTTTTAATCGCTTTAGGTACTGCAGTAACGACTATGTGTGGTAAAAAAAATATAAGTTATGCTTTGTGGGCAATTTTATTCGTTGTCATTCTTCTCACTTTCAATCATCACGCAACTTCCACTTTAAATTTATCTTTTTGAGAGAATAGCCATGGAACATGTTGAACAAAAAAATCCTCACTTCGTTATCTTTATGAATACGCTAGGACTCTTTGGATTATCCGTTGTCTTGGTGGTGGCTTTTTATTATCAATTGGTAAAGTTTGAGTTACCTTGTCCCCTTTGTTTGCTGCAGCGCGTTGGATTGATGCTGGCAGGTTGTGGGTTCTTGCTCAATATTCACCATAAGGTGAAAAATACCCATTATGGTATGGTTATTCTCGGTTGTATGGTAACCAGTGCTGTGGCAGCACGCCAAGTGTTTTTGCATATCACACCTGATGATTTAGGATATGGTTCAACGTTCTTTGGATTGCATTTTTATACTTGGGCTTTCATTATTTCTGTCCTTTGTATCTTTGCTGTCTCATTTGTCATGATTTTAGGCGAATTGGCACACAAGTTCAAAGAATTTTCTCCTTTTCCAGTCTTGAGTAAAGCGGCAAGTTTCTTATTTGTATTTTTGATTGCGGCAAATTTGATTTCTACCATACTGGAATGTGGTGGTGGACAGTGTGCCGATGATCCTGTAAGGTATGAATTGTTATCAAATTGGTTCCCTTCATAGTCTTGAATTTTTTTAATAATCCCTCATTATAATTTTTATTGTTAAAAGAGGCGGAAATATTTAAGAAACCGCTTCTTTTTTATTTATTTGGAAGACATTTCAGAAAAATTGTTCGATAATCTGATCTTTTATACCAATGCTGGCTTTTATGAGCGATAGCGATTGATATTTTTTTAGCGAAGACTTGTACTGTGAACCTTTTATGCTGTCTTTTGAGAGAGATGAAGGGATTGATTGGCTTGGAGGAGTTTGTAGAAAAGCCCCAGATTGTTGAGCTGCGTGGGTTAAGAAGCCTCGTTTTTAAAGGTGCATTAACGATAAAAAATTTTTGTTCTTGATTTTTCTTAACATTGTGTTAAATAAAGTTTTGTATTCATTTTGGTGCTTCTAAAGCGTTTTTATTGCTTCTAGAGGGATTAATTTAAAATTTTGAAAGTTATGTGAATAATTTTCTGTAGAGGTTTGTTTATTAGAGGCAAACCTTTTTTTTTATCTAACGTTTAGATGTTTTCTCTCAGTGTGAAGCTTTTTTTTAGAAAAAGGTAAGCGGCTTGATGATGACTCTCTTATTTATTAATATATTGATTTATAATGATAAATAACCCTTTTAAAGTGAAGCGCGTTGCTGAATATAATAAAGTTGCTCATCACCAGTTCTCTTATATTGAATCAATTAAAATTACTTGCTTGTATATCATAAGTGAGTGGGCCATGTGGGT
The DNA here is from genome assembly GCF_042196625.1 of Bartonella sp. AC535YNZD. NCBI lineage: Bacteria > Pseudomonadati > Pseudomonadota > Alphaproteobacteria > Hyphomicrobiales > Bartonellaceae > Bartonella > Bartonella sp. AC535YNZD. The sequence goes on from NZ_JBHIQP010000011.1 coordinate 15,931, forward strand.
CAAAACTGTACAAGAAAGGCATGCCTTTAATGAAGTGTCTCTTGAACCGAAGGCTGTCTGCAACATTGGGAGCTGGCAGAGTTTTTGTGATGATGCCGGCTTGTTCTTCTATAAGCGTAAACTTGTTTTTCCATAAGCGTAAAGATAGGGGGGGCTGAATGGATTTTATATCCTTCATGGGAGCTTACCATTCCTTTACGGGTAGCGTTTTGCAAAATGGGTGTGATGGAGCGTTGAGAGATCTTTCTTTAAAACAAGCGCGTGAATATGCAACACAAGTATATTCCTTTTGGCACGTTTTGTATTACGAAAAAATATTGACTTATAAGGATAAGTTATTGTTGCGGATGTTGAATGAGAAAAACGAAGAGCTTCTCTCATTTCAAACTTTCTTATAGTCAATTAATTAAATGTGCTCTTCTACGTTACAAAAAAGCACTGGGTGTAAATAAAAATTCTTTTAAAAGTCGTAAAATGCTTCTTATGACCCTTTTTGATCGTTAGAATTTTTCGAAAAATTTTATGCTGCTCAATACAATAATAGGGCGGTTTATATCTATGATTTAAGTGAAAATAGGGGGGATTTAGATGAAAAGGGAGGCGAGTTTTTAATGACAGTTGTTGAAAACGTTATTGTGTAATGCATTTTTTACAGATTTTCTGCTTTCTGTAAATATGTAAAAGCGTAAAAACAGAAATGTGTAAAAAAGGAAGCTGGGATTTTATGTGGGGTGTATGATTTTATCATGGCATGGAATGTGGAGAGAAGATTGCGGTGTGGGGATGAAGAGTTTTATGAAGGGGGGAGAAGTTTGGATGAAGAGGTGGGTGCGTTGACGAGAGAGGAGAGAGGGTGTGGGGAAAGTTGTTTTTGAAGTGAGATTGACCGATGCTTTGCGTGATCTTACTTTAGGGTGGTGAAGGAGGGGCAAGAATATTTTAAAATAGGACGTATCTGTCGCGTTTGATGCAACATTATCCTTTGTGGTGTCGTGATCTGAAATCAGCAGGGGAATTCGCTAGAGTAAGAAGCTGTATTGTTGACAAACCTATGTTTACAAAGTGGTGCGAGGGGAATTTGAAAGTTTCGTTTGGCTGCTTTCTGTAAATGTGGAGAAGCGTAAAAACGGAAATGCGTAAAAAAGGAAAAGGCTTTATGTCGTTAGAGGCGTTGTGGTTAATGATACGCAATGTATAGGGATTGTGTTTTCGAAGGTAGGAAGAGCAACATAAATGGAAGGAGTGGCTTAGAGGAAGTGTGTGAAGAGAGGGAAAATGGGGAAGGCTGTATGGGAAATGCATAGAGTATGAAGTGTGGGGCAGTGAAGCATGTTGTGAATGGTGTGTGAAGAATGGAGAAGGTTTTTGAGAAAAGGAGGGGCTTCTGGCGTGGGGGAGTGGTGTTTATCTGAAGGGCGCATGTTTAAAGTGTGGAAGGTGAGGAAAAGTTGGAGAGAGGATGATTGTGAGTAAGTTTTGGAGGGATTAGTCAGAGGTGTTGGGAAAATGCTTTAGGGGAAAAAATTAGCATAATTTCTTGTCATACTGAAACCAAAATCATCATAAAAACTGAAGGAAATTAGCGGGTAAAACTGGTGGAAAAAAGTTTTGATTCTTAAGGGGTGGGGGGGCCGTTTTTTTGAGAGTATGGAAGAGTAAACTTGAAAAACCTTTCCCTTTTTGTGGAATTTTTATTCACAAACTTAAGAAAATAGGATATGAACGCTGGAAATAACGCGCAGCTTAACAAAATATGTGCACTGTAAAGGAAATGTTTGTTTATGTCAAAAGAAGAAGTTTTAGAATTTTCTGGTATCGTTACTGAACTCTTACCTAACGCGATGTTTCGTGTGAAACTGGAAAATGACCATGAAATTATTGCTCATACCGCTGGTAGAATGCGGAAAAATCGTATACGGGTGTTGGCCGGTGATAAAATCATGGTGGAAATGACACCTTATGATTTGACAAAAGGGCGTATTACATATCGCTATAAGTAGCATCGTGGGTGGCTTGCACTTTTTTCTAAAAGCTATCATATTATTTCTATTATTTTTTAACAGTTTTTTAGTTTGCTTTTCATGAGTGAAAAAAGGGGAGTGTTTGAAGAGCCTTGAAAAACTGTAAAATCGTTGCGGAAAAAGGATAAGGAGATCAATAGCGCTTAAAAGGGAGCGCTAAAGGGGCGCTTAAAAGGGGGCGCTAAAGGGGCGCTTAAAAGGGGGCGCTAAAGGGGGTGAAGAGGGAAGTCGATTGTGAAGGGGTGGAAATGAGCAATATAAGAGAGTGGGGGAAAAAACGTTTGGCAGATACTCTTACAGAAGAAATTTATTTGGTGCTTGCCTCCGCTTCGCCACGGCGTTTGGCGCTCTTGGCACAAATAGGGATTGATCCCCAGCAGGTTTATGCAAGCGATATTGATGAAACGCCAAAATTAAAAGAACATCCTGCAAACCTTGCCAAACGTTTGGCAAAAGAAAAAGCGCTGAAAGCCCAAAAAATTTTGCGCTGGTACAGTCAGAATGGTCAAGACGAGTTGCAGAATGTTCCCCAAAAATTGTCTGCGCAGAAAATGATTATCTTGGCGGCTGATACGGTGGTGGCTGTTGGCCGGACCATTCTCCCAAAACCAGAAAGCGAGGATGAGGCTTATGAATGTTTACGATTCCTTTCTGGACGGGCGCATAAGGTCTATGGTGCCATTTGTGCGCTCAATGAACGTGGAAAAATAACCGTAAAATTGGTTGAAAGTCGTGTTCGTTTTAGACGCTTAACCTCTGCCATGATGAAGGCTTACCTTGCTTCAGGAGAATGGCAAGGCAAAGCGGGGGGCTACGCTATCCAAGGAAAAGCAGGGGCTTTTGTTGTTCATATCACGGGTTCTTATTCTAATGTTGTGGGATTGCCTTTGGCTGAAACAACCGATCTCTTGACCGCTTATCACTATCCACTTTTTACTCACTGGGCTGAACAAACGCATGAGAGAGATTGATTGGTCCGTAGAGCTAATGCAAGGTAAAAAACAACAAAAAGAAAATATGAAAACAAATAGAAGCAAAATTAATGAAGGAGCCAATGACAAAGGTGTCCCAAAAACAAAAAGAGCCTAATTTACAAAAAGAAACCTCTCATCGCCCACCACATCCTTGTCCTATTTGTGGTCAGATGTCACAAAAATCTTCTTATCCTTTTTGTTCCACACGCTGTCGAGCTATTGATCTTAATCGTTGGCTTTCAGGTGCTTATATCTTACCACCCCCACCACAAGTAAGTGATGAAGAAGAGTAAAGAAGAGGCATGTCTTTTGAGAAGCAAATGCTTAGAAAACGTTTTTGTGTGAAAGCTGAAGGGATGGGCGTTGTTTGTTCTAGCGGGGAGGTCTGAGTGAGATATTTTGCGTGTGGCGTTGGAGAGAAGCTTGAGTTTGAGAAGAGGAGGGATGAGGTTAAAGAAATATCTGAGCCTTTTTGTTTAGAGAATTGGGGAAAAGATTGAGTGGTGAGAAATAGGGAGCGGCTGAGGAGATAATGCTTAGTCTGGTTGTTTTGCTGCTGAGGGGATACGAGAAGATTGGCTGTTTTGAGTAGAAGACATTTAGGCATTTGAAGGCATTGGCGTTAAATGTAGTTTTAAATATTTTCTTTTTAGCTCTTCATAAATACCAACAAAAAACAGTAAATTGTCAGTCATATTAAATAAAAATTATCACTTGTTCAAATTGGATCTGTAATAAATACATTTTTTGAGACAATTATCCTGAAAATCATAGAAGTAAAAAAATCTTCGTCAGTTACTTGAAAGATGGAAGGGGGGCGTAAAGGATAGAAGTGAGGGGGTGGAGTATGTTGTGAATGGGTGTGTAAAGAATGGAGGATGGAGAGAGAGAGGGGAGAAGAGTTTGCGGATGGAATGGAAAGCCCGAGATGAAGAGGAGGGAAGGCGTTAGTTTGAGAAGAGAGGGAATGGAGGAGAGTATGGATAGGTTAGGATGGTGTGTCCAAGAGGTGGTGGGATGAAGGGATGAAGATGACGTGAGGAGGTAGGATTTGCTTATCGTGCCTGATGAAACAGCGTTGTTTGGAGGGGGATGATCTGAAGCTTATACTTTAGGGTATTGGCTCTATCGGTGAATAATGTCGGTGCCTGTGCTTTTGCTTAATCAGAAATCAACCACAAGATTGCCTTCTGTTTTTTTGGTTTGAGCTCTCTAAAATTTTTCAAAAGAGTGTGTTCTTTTTCGCTATAGGTGTATTGGTCGTGGTGTAAGAGAGTTTCTTTTGTGGGAAGATCTTCTTTTGTGGCAATGTCTGCATAAAAAAAGCTTATGGGAACTTCTAATTTTTGAGAGATTTCGAGCAAACATCCTGCGCTTACACGATTGAAGCCTTTTTCATACTTTTGGATTTGTTGGAAACTAACGCCTAAATGGCTTCCTAATTCTTTTTGCGAAAGGCTCATTGAAATGCGTCTGTGGCGGATTCTTTTACCTATCAGAATGTCGATAAAATTTGGATTTTTAGTTGGCACTTCAAGCCCCCCTCCGGTTGCGAGCGCCCTCGCATTGGTATTCCGGGAGTCAAAATACTGAGCTCTAGTCAGTTTTTTTGCTTTTAGTGCGGAAACGCACCTGGACATGGCAAAAACTCCCGGAATTCCGGGACACCCACAAAAGTGGGCTCATTTTACGCTAGAGCTTAGGGTTTTTGAATCCCTCTTGATCGCTGCGTAGACGACCAAAATTACACTTTAAGTGATAAAGTAATTTCAGAAGATTGGCAAGAAAAATGAAAAATTTTCTATTCTGTTATACCGTAAAACGGCGCTATTTGAAGGGGGAGTGAAGAGCTTGAATATTCATGATAGGGCTTTGATTTGTTGAGCCTGATGAAGTGCTGTCGTTTGAGGAGGGTAGTCTGAAGACTGTAAGGGGACTAGGCAAAAAGCTGGATTCATTTTCAGAGCAGTGTTTACAAAGCGGTGCGGGGTGGTGATGTGGAAATTTTATTTGTCTGATTTCTGTGAATATGTAAAAGCGTGAAAACGTATATCCGTAAAATAATGCGGAGGATTTGTACTGTGTGTATGCTTTTATCATGGCGTGGAATGTGGTGAGAGTAGGGGGATGCATTTGTGAATGGAGCGGGGAAGCTGGGATGAAAAGGGGTGTTAAGTGCATTTTCTGGAGAAGAGTATGTGGAGAATATTGGGAGGAAGGGCTTATTTGTCTTGTTTGATAACGCCTCTTTTGAGGGGTGGTGATAATTATATGAAGTGATCAGTAGTCCTTCCCTGGATAAGAAGCTGGATTGTTTACGGACCAGTGTTTATCGAGCGGTGTGGGGTGGTGAATCTTTCGTTGGCTGTTTTCTGTGAATGTGTAAAAGCGTAAAAATGTGAATCTGTAAAAGTGAAGTGGAGGATTTATGGATTTATGCATTGTGCGTGTTTTGGGGTTACGTTGGGCTTTTGTCTGGCATGGATGGGGTGAAATAAATGGGGGGGTGAAGAGACTGTGAATTGAGGAGGGAAGCTGGAATGAAGAGTGCTGTAAGTTGTAAGTGTGTGACGGGAAAGAAAAAGGGAGGCGTGGAATGGAGAGAGTGCCTATGGACAAAGGGAGGGCGTGGATAAGAGGCGGGGTGGTGTAAAGGATTTGCGGTAAAGGATGGTGTGAGGGTGATAGAAGAGGGAGGTGAGGAGATAGAGAGGAAAGGGTGTGGGGGTTTGAGAGAAGGTGAAGGTGAAGAAAATGCCCTGAAAGTATGGTGATGAGGTGAGCTAAAGGGGACGATGGGATGAGAGCAGGGCTCGAAAAAATAACTGGGAAAGGGAGCCGTGGTGGGGAAATGAAAAAAACTTCCTCACCCCCATTTATTTTTAAAGGGGAGTGAGGGGCTTATCAAGAAGAAAAAAGTTAGTTTTTTTTCATAATTTTCCAAGTTTTTCCATCAGACATATACATAATCTTTTGGCCTGTGGTTATCTTTTGTGTGCCGTGAGTGGTGTGAAGCGTAGAACTAGAAGCCGCTAGATGATCTATAAAGATTGATTTCCACTTAAATGAAGCAGGAGATGGAAAAGAGATATTGGGTGCCCAAGAACGATCTTTTGAACGAATAACGACAAGCTCTCTTTGTTTCAAGATGTTAGAAATTGTTTCTGCAGACAGATCTTTCCCATTGGAAATGGGGACTTCTGGTTTAGCTGTAGGCGAGGCTAAACCTCCAAAGTCGCTTATACTTGTCATACAAAAAGTGAACGTACATGATGTTTGGATGAGGTCAGAATCTCGACACTTTCCTTGATTAGAAACTTTCAGAGTCCCTTCGTATAGCTTGTTTTGTTTTAAGCCATTAGGATCAAAAAAAATCGAACTTTGCGGACTTAAATCATAACAGGAGGAAAGATGTCTCTTCCAACGAGAATGGTCTTCAACAAAACTTGAAGATTTACGGAGTTTGCCAAATGTATTTGGTACTTCTATGGTCCCAATATTCACTTTTTTACCCGTTGTAAAATCGACTACTTTCGCTGTAACTAGATTCTCATTTTTTTCAACATATAATCGATATCTGCGTCCCATTTCCCATGGAAACTTGATTTCACATCGTACTCCTGAACCTTCCTGAGTAAAATGCTTACATGTATTACCCTTCCATCCCGTTGCATTCCAGATAGAAAAATGAATGGTACGGCCGCTCCTGTTGAAAAAACCAATTTGTCCACTTTTCCCGTTTTGGAATTCAAATTTATTTCCCCAGAAATAGATGGAGTTAGGCCCACCATCGTAGTTTACTTGCTGGGTGAAAACAAATAGATCAAATAATGCATTCTCAGGCCATTCATGCTCTATTGTAATAACTTTGCCGGCAAAGATGGCATAGCTTGGTTTACTTATCAGAAGGAATAAAAGTATTAAAATAACCTTTTTTACAGTATGGTACATACTCAAATCCTCTATCTTAATAAAAAGAATGTAAGTTTATAAGTATTAAAACATATATTCAATGATTTGTTAAGTAAAAATATAGAAATACTTTAATGTTTACTCTAAACTATATACTGTAAAGACTGCTTTGTTTGAAATGTTTTTGCATGCTCCTTTTTTGCTGTTCAAATTTAAGTTTTAATGGTGGAGTTTGTGGGTGAGAGTTTAAAAAGGGGAGTGATGATGTGGGGTATAAGAAAAGTTGCGGTTTTTATTTAAAATGATAGCGTATTTTTTTTCTCCCTCTTGCTATGAGGCTTGTAGAAACCCATATTCTTTTTAGCACTACGGTTCTTCTTCATGCTGCTTTTTCCGCGGTGTTTTTTAGAGGCTGGATAATCCTTTCTGGATGTTTCTTTTGTGGAATATTGGAGAGGTTAAAGTGTGGTGATGGCTTGAGGTTTAAGGAAAAAAAATGAACTTGGAAAAATATAGCGAACGCGTACAGGGTTTTTTACAATCAGCACAAAATAGCGCTCTTGCTTCTGATCATCAGCAGTTTATGCCGGAGCATTTCCTGAAAGTGTTGTTAGACGATTCTCAAGGATTGGCTGCATCGCTTATCCAAAACGCTGGTGGTGATCTTACTCTTATTCAAAAGGCGCTAAAAGAAGCACTTGATGCTTTGCCTAAAGTGCAAGGGGGAAATGGACAGCTCTATCTTTCACAGCCATTGGCAAAAGTTTTCGCGCTGGCTGAGGATATTGCGAAAAAAGCCGGTGATCAGTTTGTGACCGTGGAGCGCATGTTGCAAGCGCTGATCATGGAAAAGACCGCAAAAACAGCCGATATTTTAACAAGTGGAGGATTGACCCCGCAAGCGCTTAATCGGGCAATTAATGCGCTGCGGAAAGGAAAAACAGCAACAAGCCCCCATGCCGAAGGACAATATGATGCCTTGCAAAAATATGCCCGGGATCTCACAAAAGATGCACGCGAAGGAAAACTCGACCCTGTTATTGGACGAGAAGAAGAAATTCGACGCACTATTCAGGTGCTCTCACGGCGGACGAAAAATAATCCCGTGTTGATTGGTGAGCCTGGGGTGGGAAAAACAGCTATTGTGGAAGGGTTAGCTCTGCGCATTATCAATGGCGATGTCCCTGAAACTTTGCGGGATAAACAACTCTATGCGCTCGATATGGGAGCGCTTATCGCTGGTGCAAAATATCGTGGAGAATTCGAAGAACGTCTCAAAGCAGTGCTGGCAGAGGTGCAAGCCGAAAATGGACAAATTATCCTCTTTATTGATGAATTGCACAATCTTGTTGGAGCAGGAAAATCTGATGGTCCTATGGATGCGTCTAACTTGTTAAAGCCTGCTCTTGCACGCGGAGAACTCCATTGTGTGGGTGCTACTACGCTCGATGAATATCGAAAATATGTCGAAAAAGATGCTGCTTTGGCACGCCGCTTCCAGCCTGTCTTTGTACCTGAACCCTCTTTGGAAGATACTATTTCTATCTTGCGCGGTATTAAGGAAAAATATGAACAACATCACAAAGTGCGCTTGGCTGATAGTGCTTTAATTGCGGCCGCGCGTTTGTCTAACCGCTATATTACGGATCGCTTCTTGCCGGATAAAGCTATTGATCTTATCGATGAAGCGGCGGCACGTTTGCGTATGCAGGTCGATTCAAAGCCGGAAGAACTCGATGCTGTTGATCGGCGTATTTTACAGTTGAAGATCGAACGGGAAGCTTTGAAAACAGATGTCGAGCCAACAGCAAAAGAACGTTTGAAAAATGTGCAGGAGGAACTGAAAACATTGGAACAACAGTCCGCTGAGATGACAAGTGCTTGGCAGGCTGAGAAACAAAAATTAGGGCATGCTGCTGATTTGAAAAAACAACTCGAAGAAGCCCGTAATGCTTTGGCTATTGCACAGCGTGATGGACAATTCCAACGCGCTGGAGAACTGGCTTATAGTGTCATTCCTGAACTCGAAAAACAATTGAGTATCGCGGAAAATGATGACCAACAAAATCATCTCGTTGAAGAAACGGTTACAGCTGAACATGTGGCGCGGATTGTTTCGCGCTGGACCGGTATTCCTGTTGATCGAATGCTGGAGGCAGAACGGGAGGCGCTGTTGCGGATGGAAGATGAAATTAGCAAACGTGTGATTGGGCAGGGAGAGGCTGTTCAAGCTGTTTCTCGTGCTGTACGGCGTGCGCGTGCGGGGCTGCAAGATCCTAACCGTCCGCTGGGGTCTTTCATGTTCTTGGGACCTACGGGGGTGGGAAAAACCGAGTTAACCAAAGCTCTGGCCGCTTTTCTCTTTCAAGACCCAAATGCCATGTTGCGTATTGATATGTCGGAATATATGGAAAAGCATGCTGGGGCGCGGCTGATTGGGGCACCTCCTGGATATGTTGGATATGAAGAAGGGGGCGTGCTGACGGAGGCTGTACGTAGAAGACCTTACCAGGTCATTCTGTTTGACGAAATTGAAAAAGCACACCCTGATATTTTTAATCTCTTGTTGCAAGTGTTGGATGAGGGACGCTTGACGGATAGTCAAGGACGTACCGTTGACTTTCGAAATACCTTGCTGATTATGACTTCTAATCTTGGTGCTGAGTTTTTAACTGCTTTGCCTGAAGGGCAAGCAACAGATCAGGCAAAAAATGATGTTATGAATGTCGTCAAAGCCGCTTTCCGTCCTGAATTTTTAAACCGTATTGATGAGATTATTCTCTTTCAAAGGCTGCAACGTCAAGATATGGAAGCTATCGTCGATATTCAGATAGAACATTTGCAAAATCTACTCAATGAACGCAAAATAACTTTGCAAATCGAGCCAGAGGTGAGAAAATTTCTTGCCGATAAGGGCTATGATCCGCTCTATGGTGCTCGTCCGCTTAAACGGATTATTCAAAAAGAAATTCAAGACCCTCTCGCAGAGAAAATCTTGTTTGGAGAAATTCACGACGAGACAACGGTGAAAATTACAAAACAAGGAGATCGGTTGGAATTTTTGCCTGAAGATTAAGTTTGGAGAAATTCATGGTATAAAGGGCGGTGATAATCTTATTGTGCAATAAAACACCGCGCTTTGAGGCGTGCTGATTTAGAAAAATTCACTGTGAGACAGCGGTGTTTTATTGCAAAGCAAAGGGAGTAGCCGGTGTTTTTGCATATTAAATGAGCGTTCTCGAATATCGTAGGATTCTTTTCCTTCTGTTTGTCGTGAAAACTATTTTCTTGCAATGTTATAAGTGAAGTCACAAGCAGGATTGCTTTGTTGCTTTGTTGCTTTGTGTGTAGAAGCGTTAAAGAGAAATGCCGTTTATCCGCCGTAAAACATTGCTTTTTGAGGGGGCTGATCTGTGGCATGGGAATTTTAGACGAAGATATTTTGACGATGGATTGGAGTTTTGCTGTTTAAGCAAAAGGTGGAGGATGCGTAAAACGCGCTGCTCTCTCATTTTTTCGGTGATGTGCGTTTTTCTGCTTTAAAATTTTGCTAAAAGTTTTTTTAAACTGTTTGATTGATTGCACTCTTGTCGGTGGCTAATAGATGATGAAGCATGATTATCTGCACAATCAAGTTTGCTATTTTGCAGTTTTTTAATCAAGATAAAGACTTGAAAAACAAGACCTCTAACTTGTTTTGGTTAAAATTTTTGCTATTCGTGTTACAAAGGCAAGTTTAAGTGGAAGGTGTATATTAAAAATACCATCTATATCTTAATTGATTTTACTTAACATTTACCAATAAACTATAATATGGTAAATATTAAGTAAAATAAAAAGATAATGAACTTTTTTCAAGGATTTTAATAAAAACTGTATTGGAATTTATTGATAAAAAGGATCATTTGAAATTTAAGCGGGGTAAAATTTAAATGGGGGGCATAATCTTATGAAATTAGCCACAAACAAGGAAATAATTAACAGCTGGTTTGCAGAGGATGTTAAGAGTTATAATCGGCGTATTCCAGAAAGCTTAAAGGATTTCTATGAGGATAGGAAAGATTCGTTAATAAGTGATGCTGAGCTTCAAAAGAAAATTTTGGACTCTTTAATACAAGATGTGTCGTTAACATCGGATGATTCCAATCCATTAAAGTTGTTTCTTGAACAAGGCTTTTCTTTTAGGGAGGAGCAAGGGGCGAGAGTTTTTGATACTATTAGAGGTGAGCATTCGATATCTGTTAAAAGTGGAGAAAGCGTTGATCAATTTAAAGTGAATGATCCAGAAATTGAAGCATCATCTATACCGGACAAACGAGAAGATCACTATACATTTCTAATGACGTGTGATCGAATAGAGCATGCTTTTAGAGAAGAGTATGGGCTGGACAATCTTTTAAAAGAGATCAGATCGTCTGTCCGAGAGCAGGATAATATTGAGAATTACAATTGGTTAGAAAAGCTTATTGATAGTGCATTAAATAGTGAAAATGCACCGTTACAAGAAACACAAGAAATCTACATTCCAGACATTCGTGATCATCGTTTAGATGAAAAATCATATGAGCTCGCTATAAAAATCATTCGACGAGCAGTCAACTGTCTTGGGGTTCCCTCACGTTTGTACAATGCTTGTTTTTTTCAAAAAGCTTGTTCTTTGCGTGATCTTGTATTCATTTTTGGCATAGATGCTCAATTTGACATAAATGATCAAGTTCTTAACGAAGTCATGGATATGTCGACAGTTTATGACGCTAAAAATAACCTTTTAAAAGTACAAAATTTTGGTGAGAAAAATAGCGATGTTATTGGTCTTGCTATGTCAAAAAAAGCGATATCTATCCATGACTTAAAAAGTACAGGGTATAGCGAGTTTGATCCAAGCAATTTGAGCACGAATATCTTTTTTCATATTTCGCAATCGTCATTATTTCGTCCGTTTGAAACAATGATTGTCTTTAAAGCAGGGACTGATGATCAGATTGAAAAAACAATAAAAAGGTACGAAGGCGCCAATGGCATGAAGTTAAAAGAAGAAGCAGAGAAAGAAGCTTTAAAAAGAGTGAAAGTGCTATAAAAAAGATTAATTGAGGCATTCAAAAGTCATTGGAAAATTATAAGTGACAACAAAAATGCAGCTGATTATCCTATTTGCCTTAAAACACTGCTCTCTGAAGGGATGTGGTGTCTTGATCTGAATTTGATTTAAGGATGTTTTGTTGTTTGATATATTAACAAATAACGTTGATCGTTGTGCTTTTGCCTAATCAGAAATTAGCCACAAGATTGCTTTTTTTTTTTCGGCTGGAGCTCTCTAAAGTTTCTCAACAGAGTGTGTTCTTTTTCGCTATAGGTTTCTTGATTGTGGTGTAAGAGGGTTTCTTTTGTGGGAAGATTTTCTTTTGTGGCAATGTCTGCATAAAAAAAGTTTACGGGAACTTCTCGTTTTTGAGCGATTTCCAGTAAACATTTGGCACTTACACGATTGAAGCCTTTTTCGTATTTTTGGATTTGTTGGAAACTGACACCTAAATGGCTTCCTAATTCTTTTTGGGAAAGTCCCATGGAAATGCGTCTATGACGGATTCTTTTGCTTAATCAGAAATGTCGATAAAATGTGGATTTTTAGTTGGCACTTCAAGCCCCCCTCCGGTTGAGAGCGCCCTCGCATTGGTATTCCGGGAGCCTGAAAGCACTGACCTCGAATCAGCATTTTGCTTTTAGTGCTGAGAAGCACCTGGACATAGCAAAAACTCCCGGAATTCCGGGACACCCGCAAAGTGGGATAAATTTATGTGTCAAGTCTTCGGGTTTTTAATCCCTCTTGATCGTTGCGTATACGACCAAAATTACATTTTAAGTGATAAAGTAATTTCAGAAGATTAGCAAGAAAAATCAAGAATTTTCTATTCTATTATGCCGTAAAACATTGCTCTTTGAAGGGGCTGTGGTGTGTTGGTTTGAATGTGACTTAAGGGGGATATGAATGGAATAATGTTGATTAGTGCGCTGTTGCTTAATCAGAAATTAACCACAAAATTGCTTTTTGTTTTTTCGCTTCGAGCTCTCTAAAGTTTCTCAACAGAGTGTGTTCTTTTTCGCTATAGGTTTCTTGATTGTGGTGTAAGAGGGTTTCTTTTGTGGGAAGATTTTCTTTTGTGGCAATGTCTGCATAAAAAAAGTTTACGGGAACTTCTCGTTTTTGAGCGATTTCCAGTAAACATTTGGCACTTACACGATTGAAGCCTTTTTCGTATTTTTGGATTTGTTGGAAACTGACACCTAAATGGCTTCCTAATTCTTTTTGGGAAAGTCCCATGGAAATGCGTCTGTGACGGATTCTTTTGCCTATCAAAATGTCGATAAAATGTGGATTTTTAGTTGGCACTTCAAGCCCCCCTCCGGTTGCGAGCGCCCTCGCTTTGGTATTCCGGGAGTTAAAAACACTGACTTGACTCAGCTTTTTGCTTTTAGTGCCAAAGCACCTGGACATAGCAAAATCTCCCGGAATCCCGGGATACCCGCAAAGCGGGATAAATTTATGTGTCAAGTCTTCGGGTTTTTAATCCCTATTGATCGTTGCGTAGACGACCAAAATTACACTTTAAGTGATAAAGTAATTTCAGAAGCTTGGCAAGAAAAATCAAGAATTTTCTATTCTATTATGCCGTAAAACATTGCTCTTTTAGGGGGGAGTGAAGAGCTAGAATATTTGAGGGCAGGGCTTGATTTGTTGAGCTTTATGAAGTGTTGTCGTTTGAGGGGGGCGACTGAAGATTGTAAGGGGGTACTAGGCAAAAAGCTGCGTTCATTTATAGACTGTTGTTTATAGAGCGGTACGGGGTGGTGAACCTTTCCTTGGCTTCGTTCTGTAATAATGTAAAAGCGTAAAAATGTATATCCTTAAAAGTGAAACGGAGGACTTATAGATTTATATATTGTGCGTGTTTTTGGTCATGGTATGGAATGTGGTGCGAGGATTGGGGGAAGTGTCTTCGTGAATGGAAGTTGGGAGGAAGAGTGCTGTTAAGTTGTGAGAGTGTGATGGGAGAGAAAAAGGGGGGAATGGAGAATGAAGAAAGTGCGCATGGATAGGAGGAGAGTGTGGGTAATCCGGTGGTGCAAAGAGATGCGTGAAGGAGGGCGGTTTTGGAGATAGGGCTTGATTTGTTGAGCCTGACGAAGTGCTGTCGCTTGAGGAGTGGTTGGGTGCAAGCTTTATTTTGTGGGGAAAGCTGCTTTTTGAAGTGGGATTGTAGACTAGTGCTGGTTGGGAATTTTCATTCTTTGAGACGTGGGGTGGAGGTCAATGTAATAATATGGAAGATTGTGATCTAATAGTTTTTACATTCTTTCTTTTTTTAAAGATATTACTTGATATTAGAGTAAATGCTTATATCAATAGGAGTATTTCTTTAAAAATTTTCACTTAACTTATTAAGCGATTTATTAGAATAAAAGACTCTTCTGAAGTTCATATCACCAATTGTATTGAAGGAAGTGTAATTTTAAGTGTAGCTAAGTTTAACATCGGATGGTTGATATGAATTTGTTTTTAAAAAAGAGTCCATTAGCTCTTTTTTGCTCTCTCTTTATTTCTAAAGTTGGTGATTATGCTTATGAAGTTGTTTTTATTTTACTTGTCTTAGAATTAACAGATAACACCTTTTTTACAGGTCTTGTGTATTTTTTTCGATTTATCCCTTTTCTCTTTTTTGGCCCTATAGGAGGTTGGTTAGCGGATAATTTTTCTTTGAAGAAAAATATCATCTTAAGTGAAGTTGTTAGATTATTAGCTTCATTGTTTGTTTTTATAACTTATATAACAGGTACGGCACATATCATTGTTCTTATTTTTGCAGCAATATGTACAACGATAGGAAGAAGTATTTTCCAACCAAGTTTTCAAGCTGCTATTCCCAGAATGTTTTCAATAAAAGATCTTACAAAGGCCAATAGCATTGCTCAAATTATCATGGAAACTGCATCCGTCATTGGCCCTTTGGTTTGTTCCATACTGCTTTTTTTAGTAAATAAATCGGCAGTACTCATTTTTGATTTTTTTACCTATTTTATATCTATTATCGTGTTATTTAATCTCACGAATTTAAATTCAAATGAGAATAAATCATTCAATTTTATAAAAATTTATCGAGAAACAGCTTCATATCTTAAATATATTTCTACAGAACATAATAATTTATTTATTACGCTCGTTGGCTCGTCGTTTGCTATTCTCTTTACGGGTGCAATTTTAAGATTTTTAATTCCAGCTTTTGTTCTCTCTATAGGGGGAGAGGAAAACTTTGTTAGTTATATTTTTTCTCTCATGGCTGTTGGAACTATTGTTGGTGGTTTGTTATATAGTAAAATTATATTAAATATTACATCGTTGAAGCTCATGATATTTTGGCTTCTTTATGGGGTTATTCTGTTTGTTATGCCTTTAGCTGCTGGACTTTATTTAAAACTCCTTCTCGTGTTAGCATTTGTTTTAGGATTTATGGGTGCCTTTGTGGATATTGGTTTAGTCTCAGCTATTCAATTATATTCTCGTCGTGAAGATTTTGGTAAAAGTTTTGGAACCTTTTCAACTTTAGCGAACTCTGCGGAAGCAATCTCTGGCTTTATTGCTGGACTTTTGGCTCTCGTGGGATTGTTAAGCTCTTTTTTAGCTATGTCCGCATTAATTATTTCCACGGGAATTATTGGCGTTGTAAAAATTAAGAAAAATAAAGAGTTAACACCTCTTAACACGACAGTCGATGACGACCATTGATATATTTGATATCTCCATGCCTTTTCTTTTTTCTAAAGACGGTTCGCTAATTATCTTATTCATGAGATAAAAACACAGCTCTTTGAAGGGGGAATCTGAAATGAATGAGTGGTCAGTGGTGGAAACTTGCTAGGCAAGCATTTGAATTCTTTACAGACCGTTGTTTATAGAGTGGTACGGGGCGGTGAACCTTTCCTTGGCTTCGTTCTGTAATGATGTAAAAGCGTAAAAATGTGAATCTGTAAAAGTGAAGTGAAGGACTTATGGGTTCATATATTGTGCGTGTTTTTGGTCACTTTGGGCTTTTGGGGGCGTGGAATGTGGTGCGAGGATTGGGGGGAAGTGTCTTCGTGAATGGAGGGGAAATGAAGGGTGCTGTGCGTTGGTTTATGTAATGCAACACACCATGAAAGTAAGTATACATATACTATATGTATACTACATGCTTTACATGTGTTTTTTCGTACTTTTAACATATATATTTTGTGTGTTAAGCATAAGCTTTAAGTACTATGAGGATGGTGGCGTTTTTTTAACAAGTGAGAAATTGATTAACTAATGCTTGATAGTAAAGCAGTATGTTGTTAAGGCTATTCTTTGAAAGGAGGCTCTTATTTCTGGTGTAGGAGCTTCTCAGAAGAGAATGCAATTAATAGGGGAGTTAAGATGTCAAAATATTTATTTCCGTTACCGCTTGTATTGGTGGCTGGTTGTGCATCTATCAGTAATTATTCATCAAGTTATGTCAGTCCAAATATTACGAAAGATGATGTAAAATTAATTGCTAACGATTTTGTTCGTAATCTTAAAAAACCTTTACCGCCCGCTACAACAACTCTTATTGTGAAAAAAAATAAAACAGAAGACAACTTTACTCCTGTATTTATTGATCTCTTGCGACGGAATGGATATAACGTGATCTATACAGATCAACCAAACAAACAGCAAAATGGTGTAATCTTGACTTATCAAATAACGCCAATAAAGACAGGTATCATGTCTATGGTTTCTTATGATGAGGTTGGAGTAACGCGTTATTATGTCCGTACTTATAATAGATGAAACCCCTTTACCGGTTTGTCTCAAAGAAGTAGATAATGAAGAAATGTGTTTCAGGGAAAATGTTGGGATTGAATTAATCAATAAAAATTTGCAGATGTGAAATTGCATATTCAGACGATAGTTATTCGTAGTCTCGTTTACAATTTCAGTGTTGTAACGAAGAAAGATGTCGTTTTATCTGTTTGCAATTCTTCATGTTCTGTCTCAGTTATATAGCGCTTTTATCGTTTCTGTCTTATAGAAAATTACTTTCTGTTCTACGGCTCTATATGCCAATCTAATAGTCAGATCTGATCAATCAAATTCATATGAGCTCTTTACAGAAATCTGTTGTTTGAGATTGTTGTAAAGGTGTTTTGTTTTTATCAAATTATCGCGTGGTGGTTTGGGAGTTTCCTTTGGCTGCGTTCTGTAATGATGTAAAAGCGTAGAAATGTGAATCTGTAAAATGAAGCGGAGGATTTGTGCTTTGTGAGAGCTTTTATCATGGCATGGAGTGTGGTGGGAAGGATTGGGGGAAGTGTCTTCGTGAATGGAGGAGAAAGTTGGGATGAAGAGTGTTGTTGAAGTGCGTTTTCTGGAGAAGAGTGTGTGGGGAATAGCTGTGAACAGATTGCAGAGCTGATGTGTAAAGAGATGTGAAGAGAGAAAAATCGTGGTTGGCGTTTATATTCTATGCGGAGCTTAACAATTATATTTTTATGGGGGATATTCGTGAAATGGGTGTGAGAAGAATTGAGAGGTGTTTTTTAATAAGTGGATGAATGAGCAATACAATGAAATCCCATTTAGGGGAAATCCCATTTAGGGGAAATCCCATTTAGGGGAAATCCCATTTAGGGGAAATCCCATTTAGGGGAAATCCTATTTAGGGGAAATCCTATTTTAGCTCTTGTTGTTTTAGACATTGTGTTTTGTATGAGGGGCATTTTGCAGGAAAGATGTTTTGAGGGATGTGGCTCCCCTTAAAGAAAAACACAAAAATATCAAAAGAAAAATATAAAAACTTGACAAGGTAAATGTAAAAAGGTATCATAATGATACAATCGGAATTGTGCGTTTAAATCAGATGAGATCTTTTGATAAGATTCTGTGAGAGGGGTGGGGGTGTTTTTCCAAGGTTCTGGTGTTTGTTATCCTATTTTGAAGTTTGTTATCCTATGATGTCGTAAACCGGTGTCGTGAACCGTTTTTTGAGATCTGGTGGTATCAGGCGGGCAAGGCTTTAGGCTGAGGGGAATATTGGCAACGGATGTCGATTGATGGGCTTTTGTCTAATCAGAAATCAACCACAAGATTGCTTTTTGTTTTTTCGGTTTGAGTTCTCTAAAGTTTTTTAAAAGGGCGTGTTCTTTTTCGCTATAGGTGTCTTGATCATGGGGGAGAGCATTTTCCTTTGTGGGAATATCTGCTTTTATCGCAATATCGGCATAAAAAAAGGTAATGGGAACTTTTAAGATGTTGGCAATTTCTTGTAAGCGTCCCGCGCTTACACGATTGAAGCCTTTTTCATATTTTTGGATTTGTTGAAAACTGACGCCTAAATAGCTTCCTAACTCTTTTTGAGAAAGTCCCATTGAAATGCGTCTGTGACGAATTCTTTTGCCTATCGAAATATCATTGAAATGTGAATTTTTAGTTTGCACTTCAAGCTCCCCTCCAGTTGCGAGCGCCCTCGCATGAGTATTCCGGGAGGTTGAAAGCACTGAACTCAAATCAGCTTTTTGCTTTTAGTGCTGACAAGCACTTGGACATAGCAAAAACTCCCGGAACTCCGGGATACCCACAAAGTGGGGTAAATTAATGTTTGAGTTTTCGGGCTTCAACTCCCTATTGATCGCTGCGTAGACGATCAAGGCACCTTTTGAGTGATAAAGTAATTTCAAAAGATTGGCAAGAACAATTAAAAGATTTGGAAAATGAGAGCATTTTTTTGTATCTTAAAAACTGTCTCATTATCTTCTTATGCCTTATGCCTTATGCCTTATGCTGTAAAATATTGTCATTTGAGGTAGGGTGAGATGGGGGCATTAGAGGCAAGGATATGCCGTCGACGGATCTTCAAGCATATCAATAATTCGGGCATATCAATAAGGTGCTTTTTGTGAGAGTGTCTGGATATTTGAGGGTAGGGGTTATCTATCCGTGTCTGGTGAAACAATATCCTTTGAGGGGTGGTGAGGGGTGTTTCCCAAGTGCAATATACGCGATAAAAGTTGAATTGTTTACAGACTCTTGTTTATTGAGTGGTGGGCTGGTTTGGAAATTTCGTTTGGTTGTTTTCTGTAAAGATGTAAAAGCGTAAAAACGTGAATCCGTAAAATTGAAGTGAAGGATTTATGTGTTGTATGCTTTTGTCTTGGCATGGAATGGGGTGAGAGGACTGGGGAACGAGTCTGCAAATGAAGTGGAAAGCTAGGATGAAGCATGTGAAAATTGGCGCTGTGGGAGAAGCTTTTTGGTGTGTGTGTGAAGCTTTGTCTTTTGGGTGGGTCTTTGCTTCGAAGCGGAATTGATCGGTATTTGTAGGAGCTTTCGCTCTTTGTGTTGGAGAGGGATGGGTGTAAGAATATTCAGAGAAGGCTTGCTTGTTGAATCCGTTGTTTGAGGGGTATGGTGTGCTGATCTGTCTAAGTGCTTGGTAGGAGGAAACTGCTACAAGATGTCGGATTCTTGACAACGCAGTGTAAGACGCTGGGGGAAAAATTTCGTTTGGCTTCTTTCTGTAAAGATGTAAAAGCGTAAAAACGTGAATCTGTAAAATTGAAGTGAAGGATTTATGTGTTGTATGCTTTTGTCTTGGCATGGAATATGGAGAACTAGGGGACGCGTTTGTGAATGGAGCGGGGAAAGCTGGGATGAAGAGGGGTATAAATCGCGTTGACTGGAGAAAAGTGTGTGAGGGAATATTTTAGGGCAGCGCTTATCTGTCGTGTCTGATAAAATTGCCTTCTTTGAGGTGTCGTGATCTGAAGCTTATATTTAAAGGATGTTGGATATATTGGCGAGGGATGTTGATGGGTGTGCTTTTGTCTAATCAGAAATCAACCACAAGATTGCTTTTTGTTTTTTCGGCTGGAGTTCTCTAAAGTTTTTCAAAAGGGCGTATTCTTTTTCGCTGTATGTGTCTTGATCGTGGTGTAAGGCATGTTCTTTTGTGGGAATATCTGCTGTTAAAAGGTCCGCATAAAAAAAGTTCATAGGAACCTCTAGTTTTTTAGCAATTTCGAGCAAACACCCCGCGCTTACACGATTTAAACCTTTTTCATATTTTTGGATTTGTTGGAAACTGACACCTAAATGGCTTCCTAATTCCTTTTGAGAAAGTCCCATTGAAAGTCGTCTATGGCGGATTCTTTTACCTATTGAAATATCATTGAAATGTGAATTTTTAGTTTGCACTTCAAGCTCCCCTCCGGTTGCGAGCGCCCTCGCATTGGTATTCCGGGAGTAGTAAAGTACTGAGCTCTAGTCAGCATTTTTGCTTTTAGTGCTTATCACACCTGGACATAGCAAAAACTCCCGGAATCCCGGGACACCCACAAAGTGGGTTCATTCTTACGCTAGAGCTTAGGGCTTTACTATCCCTTATTAATCGTTGCGTGGACGATCAAAATATCCTTTGAGTGATAAAGTAATTTCAAGGGATTGGCAAGAACAATTAAAAGATTTTCTAGTCTGTTATATTGTAAAATAGGGATGTTTGGGGGGGGTGGTAATCTGATGTTAGTAGGGGAATTTACTGGGGAAGAGGTTGGATGATAGTTTAAAACCGGTGCGGGGTGGAAGCTTTATTCAGCAGAGGAAAATTTGCTTTTTGAAGTCGAATTGTAGATCAGAGCTTATCTGGCGTGTTTGATAAAATTGCCTTCTTTGAGGTGTCGTGATCTGAAGCTTATATTTTAAGGGTGTTGGATATATTGGTGAGGGATGTTGACGGGTGCGCTTTTGTCTAATCAGAAATCAACCACAAGATTGCCTTCTGTTTTTTCGCTTCGAGTTCTCTAAAGTTTTTTAAAAGGGCGTGTTCTTTTTCGCTATAGGTGTCTTGATCATGGGGGAGAGCATTTTCCTTTGTGGGAATATCTGCTGTTAAAAGGTCCGCATAAAAAAAGTTCATAGGAGCCTCTAGTTTTTTGGCAATTTCGAGCAAACACCCCGCGCTTACACGATTTAAACCTTTTTCGTATTTCTGGATTTGTTGGAAACTGACACCTAAATGGCTTCCTAATTCCTTTTGAGAAAGCCCCATTGAAATGCGTCTGTGACGGATTCTTTTGCCTATTGAAATATCATTGAAATGTGAATTTTTAGTTCGCACTTCAAGCTCCCCTCCGGTTGCGAGCGCCCTCGCATGAGTATTCCGGGAGGTTGAAAATGCTGACACTCGGATCAGCTTTTTGCTTTTAGTGCTGAAAAGCACTTGGACATAGCAAAAACTCCCGGAATTCCGGGATATCCGCAAAGCGGGATAAATTTATGTACCGAGCGTTCGGGTTTTCAACTCCCTATTTGACCGTTGCGTGGACGATCAAAAACACAAGCCTATCAGTAAAGTAGTTTCGGAAGATTGGCAAGAACAATTAAAATGTTTGCTGTACGGTTATACTGTAAAATAGGGATGTTTGGGGGCGGTAATCTGATGTTAGTAGGGGAATTTATTGGGTAAGAGGTTGGATTATAGTTTAAAACCGGTGCGGGGTGGAAGCTTTATTTAGCAGAGGAAAATTTGCTTTCTGAAGTCGAATTGTAGATCAGAGTTTATCTGGCGTGTTTGATGAAACACCATTCTTTGAAGTGTGAGATAGCCATATGAAATAATCAGCAGGGGAATCCGTTAGAGTGAGAAGCTGAGTTGTTGACAAATCCGTGTTTATAGAGCAGAGCGGGGTGGTGATGTGGGCGTTTCATTTGGTTTTTTTCTGTAAAGATGGAAAAGCGTAAAAACGTGTATCTGTAAAATTATGCGGAGGATTTGGGCTTTATGTGGGTTCTTGTCTTTTAGGGTGTGGTCTCATTTTTTATTGTTGATGGCTTGTTAAATTTTGTTGCTGATTTTCATGTCATTTTTTGTGTTTGAAGTATTGGTTTTTCTTTAGTTGGAAGGAACATGATGATGGTAGGTGAACATTGTCTTCCCTTACGTCGAAAAGGGCGTAAAAAAACAACTTTGAATAAAACAACAAAGCGATTTAATGAAGCTCTTTTGACAGCCGCTGAGCAGGCTGGATATCACTATGGTGAGGATGGGCTGGTGTCTTATCTTCAATATCATGCGTTGAATAATCCTGTTCCTTTTTTTTCGCTGTTGGCAAAAGTCTTGCCTCTTCAGGTTACGGGAGAAGCAGGGGGAGATGTTAAAACAGTTTCGCGTATTGAGATTGTGCCAGTGAAGCCCAAAAATACTGAACCGGAGAAGCCTGATCCTTTGGTCACTGAGGCTTGAAGCTACGAGAAAATGTTGGGGTTGGGCATATGATGTTTAAGGGATATAGTCTTTGAACGGGGATGCTAGGTGTTTGTCTGAAAGCTTATGATTGAAATTGCGGTGAGGGGCGTGTGCTTTAGGCGTGTGAGCTGTGAAGTTGTTGGGCTTTGGTGGGGGAAGCATGAGGGCGTGGACTGGAGGAGACTTCGGTGCATATGGTGTTTTTTGGGGGGTACATGGTGTCTGGGGTGGTCTGTGTGAAGCGGCGAGGGCAAGATGCTTTTATGGCGATGTGTGAGGGGCGCGATACCTGAAAGATGTTGGGGAGTGCTTGATGATATTTGCTGTTTTGGATTTCTGGTGAAGGTTTGGTCTTTTCTCGTTATTGAAATGGGGGAGATGTTAAAGCAGTTTCGTGTATCGAGATTGTGCCAGTGAAGCCCAAAAATACTGAACCGGAGAAGTGTGATACCTCGATAACTGAGGTTTGTGATATTGAAAAATGTTAGGTTGAGGTGGATGATGTGGGGTGATGTCTTGGAAGGGGGATGCTTTGGTGATTGCCTATCTTGAGGGGATTGAAGCGGAGGCTATCGTGCTTGTAGGCGCTCGTGATACTGGGAAGGGGCTTTGGTAAATGATGCCGTAAGGGCCCGTGTGCTGGAGGGTTTGGTGCAGGGTATTTGTGTGGTGGATATGGAACAGTGTTTTGATGGGTGAGGGGCATGAAACTTGAGAGAAGTGTTATGCTTGCGGGATGCATGTGTTTTGGTGGGGTATCTTGGGGGATAAAGTGTGAGGATTGGTGATGCTTGAGAGGCATGGTCTTGGAGGATGTTGGGCTTTGGATATGCCTGAGAGCGTGTGCTGAGGCTATGATTTGGGGGGATACTGTGCTTGTGGTTGGGGGATGACAGGCGCGGTGTTTGAGGGGGGGCTTTTGTGCCTTGAGGGCTTGGGGCGCATAGGTGGAGTCAAGGGGATCTCATGTAAAAAAGTGAAATTTATTGAACATGTGCGATGAAGAAAAGATAAAGCGCTGCTTTTGAGAAGGGCGTTTTTCGTTCAATTGCTCTTTTTGTTCAATTGCTCTGGGATAATGAAATTTGGGATAAGCAAAAGGGTGCAGCGCAATTATTGCTAAAGTATGAAAATTTATAATGACAACGGTTCAGAAAATTTCTCAAAAAATTGAGCAGAAAACGGCTCAAGTAGCTCTTATTCCAAAGCTTATTCCTGTTTTTACTGGAAATGCCGATGTGCGAGCCGCTTGGGGAGGACGCGGTTCTGGAAAAACACGTTCTTTTGCTTTGATGTCGGCCGTGGTGGGATATCGCCATGGAATGGCTGGAGAACGCGGTATTATCCTTTGTGCACGGCAATTTCAAAATTCTCTCAATGAAAGTTCGTTGGAAGAAATTAAACGCGCTATCGAAGCTTATTCTTTTTTACAAGACTATTATGAAATCGGCGATAAATATATTAAGTCAAAAGATGGACGGATTGTCTATGTGTTTGCTGGGCTTGATCGCAATATCGCAAGCATTAAATCAATGGGGCGCGTCTTCCTTTGTTGGGTGGATGAGGCGGAGCCCGTGACCGAGACCGCTTGGCAAACACTTATTCCAACTTTGCGCGAAGAAGGAAAAGATTGGAATGCAGAATTATGGGTGACATGGAACCCATGCCATGAAAATGCACCCGTGGAAAAACGTTTCCGAAATGTCGATAATCCTCATATCAAAGGGGTGGAAATCAATTGGCGCGATAATCCGCAATTTCCTGAAAAACTCAATCGTGATCGAATGGACGATTTACAGCAAAGACCAGAGCAGTATAACCATATTTGGGAAGGAGAATATCTCCAAGCTGTGCAAGGCGCTTATTATCAGAAATGTCTGCTCGAAGCCGAGATGGAAGGGCGGATTACCACTGTTCCACGGGACCCTTTGATGCAGGTGAGAATCTTTTGGGATATTGGGGGAACAGGTGCAAAGGCCGATGCTACCGCATTGTGGGTGGCGCAGTTTGTTGGACGGGAAATCCGAGTGCTCGATTATTATGAAGCCCAAGGACAACCTCTCTCAGAGCATGTGGGGTGGGTCTTTCAAAAGGGATATGATAAGGCTCTTATGGTCTTGCCTCATGATGGCGCAACAAAAGATCGTGTCTATAATGTGAGTTTTGAAAGTGCTCTTCAACAAGCTGGTTTTCAAACCAAAATAATTCCTAATCAAGGAACAGGCGCTGTTAAAATGCGTATCGAAGCCGTAAGGCGGTTGTTTCCTGCACTATGGTTTAATCGTGAAACAACATCTGCGGGGAGAAAAGCGCTCGCCTGGTATCATGAAAAGCGTGATGAACAGCGCAATATTGGTCTAGGGGCTGAACATGATTGGGCTAGCCATGGGGCCGATGCCTTTGGACTGATGTGTGTGGCTTATGAACAACCAAATGCTAGAGTGCGAAAAAAAACTTATCGCTCTTCTCACCATTCTCAAACTTCATGGATGGCTTTTTAATGAATATGTCTACAAATTCTTCTTTTGATCAAATCGAAACGCTTGAAAATCAAGCTCTTTTTAAAAAACTCGTGGGTTGGTATCAGGATGATATTACCCATGTCGAAAAATGGCGAAAAAATGCCCAAGAAGATTACGATTTTTATAATGGGCGGCAATGGAATGAGCAAGACCTTGCCGTCTTGCACGAACAAAACAGACCGGTGATGACTTTTAACCGTATTGCACCTTTAATTAATGCTGTGATCGGTGCTGAGCGCAATAATAAAAGACAAGTCCAATTTATTCCACGACAAGAAGGTGCAGCTTTTGCTAATCAGATTCTGACAGGAGCAGCCGAATGGTTTCGCGATGAAGCCGACGGCGAATACGAAGATTCCGATGCTTTTCAAGATGCAATTATTTGCGGCATGGGCTGGACAGATACACGCCTTGATTATGAACAAGATCCACAAGGAAAACCAATCATTGCGCGGCTGGACCCTATGAAAATGGTGTGGGATGCAAGTGCTGTTAAGTCTAATCTCATTGATGCTCAACGCTTATGGTATATTGATGAAAAACCTCTTGCCGTAGCGCAGCAAATGTTTCCCAATGTTCATTGGAGCGATCTTCATGCTGATTGGGTGAAACATCAGAGCTTTTTACAGCCAACCAGCAATGGGATAACACAAAGTTATCAGGTAGAGGGAGAAGAGGCAAGCTGTTATCAACGTCCTAAAATGGTGACATTGGCAGAATGTCGCTGGTTTGAACGCGAGGTGGTTTATAAAGTCCTTGAGCCGCAAAGTGGAAAATTTATCGATTATTCAGAGCAGGATTTCCAAAATTTAAGCAAAACCTTTCCTCATATTCAAGCAACAAAGTTGACCAAAAAAATTGTCAAACGGGCATTTTTGGGCAGAAAGCTGCTCGAAGCGCCTGATAAGCCCTTGGTTCCACCCAATCAATTGGGATGGGAGTGTATTACCGGTACTTTTGATAAGTTAAGCCGACAATTTTACGGAATTGTTAAGCCAACAAAAGATCCGCAACGGTGGGCAAACAAATATTTTAGTCAAGTGATGCATTTGCTCAATAGCCAATCAAAAGGCGGCATTATGGCAGAACGCGATGCTTTTGATGATGATCGACAAGCCGTCGAGAGTTGGGCTAGAGCCGATAGCATTACTTGGTTGAAAAGTGGGGCTGTCTCTGGCGGAAGAATCCAGCCTAAACCCGTGGCACAATTTCCGCAAGGTTTTTTTCAATTGTTTAATGAAGCAAAGAGTGCTCTCGAACAGGTGACGGGGTTGTCTTCTGAATTTATTGGGACACGAGCTGTCAATCAGCCTGGCATTCTTGAACAACAACGGCGACAATCGTCACTTAATCTTTTGGCTTCCTTTTTTGATGGGTTGCGTCGATATCGGCAACGACAGGGAAAAATTATTCTCTATCTTATTCAAAATTATCTCTCCGATGGGCGGTTGGTCCGTATTGCCGGGGATGAAAATGCTCAATATGTTCCACTGACACGCGAAATGGTGACAAGTTTGGAATATGATATTGTCGTGGATGATGCGCCAACAAGTCTTAATGAAAAAGAGCGTACTTTTGCATTGATCATGCAATTGCTTCCTTTGATGCAAAATTTTGCAACGCCAGAGATTATGCTCGATCTTTTACGCTATTCGCCTTTACCCGCTTCACTCATTCATAAAATCGCTATAAAGGCGCAAAACGCTCTCCAAGAAGAGCAAAATGCCTCAGCACAGATGGGGGGTAATGTGGGAACAGAGCAGATAATGCAGATGTTGCAGACAGTAAAGGCTCAACAATAGGACGCTTTGTCATGCGCGACTTCTGATAAATTCCATCTACCAGAAATTGCTTATCGATACAATTTCCATAGCATAATGTCGTCTTCCTTTATCTTCGAAGAGCTGTTTTATGGGACTATTCCTGTTGGGGAAAACAGGGTGGAGAGGGAGTTTTGCCGTTATGTGGGGTGAATATGGTGGGGAATGGTGGGCGCAAAATGGGCTTATCGATTTCCATAGTGTGCATGGGCTCCCTTTTCTTAAAAGAACTGTTTTATAGGGCAGGATTGTTGGGGAAAAATCGAGGTGGAGAGAGGGAGTCTTGCCGTTATGTGGGGTGAATATGGTGGGGAATGGTGGAGCCCAAGTGATGGGAGAGCATTGAGGGAATAAATGCTCACAGGCTGTTTTATCTGAAAAATTTAATTTTATTGTTAAAAAAAAGAAAAGGCTAATGTCATGGATCAAGAACACTTAACGCCGGCAGAACAAAACCAATTAAAACAAGATTTTCTGGTCTCAACACAAGAGGGAGAAGATGGTGAAATTGCAAGAGAAGAAAAAACTCTTGAAGATAATTTCCAAGGGCAAACGCATCAAAAACAGTCCTCTTCGCAAAAGGTAGAAAAAGAGGTTCAAGGAGGAGAAGATGTTCCACCAGATCCACAAAAAGACTTTATGGGCTATATGCAATGGTTGGGAAAAACACTCCAAAAACAAGGGCTTTTACATGAAAAACCCCAAGATAAACCGACTGTTTGTGAAGCAGAACAGTTGCACGCATTCTATCAACAGTCTGTTGCCAGTGTTAAACAAAAACATCATGATTTTGATCAAGCCGCCGATTTTATTTATGAAACGCGGGCTAAACAGTTGGCTGCTTGTGCTTCACTCTATCCTGAGATGGCAGATCCCCAAAATATTGATGCGATAATTGGTGATGAGTTGAAGCAGATCTTGCACGATTGTGCGCAAAAAAATCAAAACCCTGCTGAAGTGATTTACACGATTGCACAAAAAATTGGCTACACAAATGTTCCCAATAACATGGATGAAAATTTACAGGAAAGACACAATTCTGCGCGTACTCTTGCTGCTTATAACGGTTTAACGCCAAATGGGCCGATTTCTTTGGATATGCTTGATAAAATGTCAGAAGCAGAATTTAGCGCTTGGGTTGCTGATCCTAAAAATAAAGCTGCTTTTAATCGTTTAATGGGGGGAAGAGAATTTTAAAAACAAAAATGTGGCAGGGTCTTTTGCGGGAACGTGGAGCGGCTTTTGGGGCGTGAAGGTGGCAGGCGTTTTTTGAGGGAACAGGGGCGGGGGGAGTGGGGATTTCTCAAAGCACGGATGCGGTGAGGAGAGCTCTTATAAGGAGGAGGCAGACGCTAACAGAAATTAGATAAAACTCACGAACAAACTATTCACCATTTGAAATAAAATGTGGTGTTTTAACAACCGGCGCTTTGCCGGGTTTTTTATGTCAATAAAACTTTTAGAGGACAAAATGACTGTAACTTATATCGGACTTAATGACCCAATGGCAGTGCGCACATGGTCTAAATTATTAAACCAAGAAGTCTCAAAAGCACTTCCAATTGCACCGTTGATTGGAAATGATTCAAACAGTATCGTACAATTAAAGGATGAAACCACGAAAGCAAGTGGGGATGCCATTAGCTTTAATTTGCGTGTGCAGTTGCTAGGCGATGGGGTGAGTGAAGGGCAGACATTGGAAGGCAATGAAGAAGCTTTACAGTTTCTCAATGATCGCTTGGCAATTAATGAACTCGTTCATGCTGTGCGTGTCAAAAATGAGGGAACAATTGATCAGCAACGAATTCTCCATGATTTGCGCACCGAGGCAAAAAATGGTTTGGTTGATTGGTATGCAGATCGTCTGAGTATGATGTTCTTCATTCAAGTGTGTGGTTATACCGCAAAAGCTATTAACTTTGAGGGACGTACGATTACTCTTAAACCTGTCCATTATGGGTTTAATGCGCCAACGGCACCAACCAATAAACGCGTGGTACGTCCTAACGATAAAGCAAAAGATGAGGACTTAAAAGAAGGCGATGTTTTTGATCTTAAGCTCATTGATAAAGCTGTCGAACGGGCTAAATTGGCAAATCCTAAAATTAGACCTGTGCGGATTGATGGCGAAAATGTCTATGTGCTTTATCTCCATCCAACCCAAGTGACGCAATTGCGAACCAATACAGATGCGGGGCAATGGCTCGACATTACTAAGGCAATCTATAGTGGAAGTCGTATCAAAAATCCGCTCTATGATGGGTCTTTGGGCATGTATAATGGTGTGGTTTTACGCGAAGCTGAACATATTACCGAAGGGGTTGAATCTGGGACGGCAAATAAAGCTGTACCAAATGTGCGGCGGGCTGTTCTGCTTGGTGCGCAGAGTGCTGTGATTGCTTTTGGTAAAGATCGAGGAGCAACACGCTATAAATTGGTGGAAGAACTCTTCGACTATGAAAGAGAATTCGGGGTCGCGGCAAAAACCATTATCGGTATGAAAAAAACTTGCTTTACCTTGCCAGGAAGTACGCAAGGGGCTCAGGATTTTGGCACTATCGTCATCCCAACTTATGGAGCGCCCGCTTAAAGCGAATGTTTGCTCTCTTCCCCCAACAAGAGGGATCTGTTGGGGGAAAAATTTAAAATGCTTCCAGAAACAAGGACAGGCTTATGACCACTTTATCCACTGATCCCCAAAATCTAAACCTTACACATTCAGACCATTCTAAAACTTTTGCTTATATGGTCGCGCTTATTCAAGATGAAATTGACGATACAACAGCGGAATATTCCCTGCAAATTCAAGATTCAATTTTTACGGCTTTGCGTTTGTGTGAACGCGAACCCTTTTTCTTTAATGAAAAAAGAGAAAGGACGTTTAAAACACAAAGTGGTAAAACATGGTATGGGCAAGAAGAGGGAATTTGTATTAAATCAGAAAAGGTTTTAGAGAGCGTCTTTTTAGCAACAAACGATGAAACACCAACAAAATTGTTCTTTAAGCCCTTGGAAGTGTTGCATCAACAATATGGCGCGCATCCTGTACTGGGAACGCCATTCTTTTATACGTACCTTGATCAAAAAATAGGTCTCTTTCCAACACCAGAACATGTGGAAACCGTAAAGCTCTCGTATGCTCCTATTCATATTGCGGATGAACAGCTGAGAGAAGATGATAATCCTTGGTTGCTTCATGCTTTTGATCTTATTAAAGCGCGGGCAAAATATGAATTGTATAAAAATATCCTTAAAGATCCTGAATATGCCGCCGTTTCTTTCAGAGATTTTCAAGAACAGCTTCAAGCTTTGCGTATTGAAACATCGCGTCGAAAAGGTTCTTCAAAAATTCGTCCAATGCGTTTTTAAAAGGCTTTTTTCGAAATCGTTTATGGCGGGCGTTGAAGGTTGGTTTGTCCTTTATGGTTGGATGCGCGTTGGGTGTTGATGGTGAAGCGCTGGTGTTTGGCGTTGGGCTCCACCATTCTTTATGGTCACATTTTGCTCGATAAATGAGACAGCCTGAGGTTGTGTATTATGGTACTTTATGTCCTTAGAGTTTTGTTCTAAGGGCTTTTATGGTTAGTTTTATCAATAAGCCTTGGTGTTTTGAATGGCACTGGGCTCTTTTAGAGATTTTATGAAGGGTTTTAAGGCTCTTTCCCAATCATGGGGATTGGTGACGACGGTTGGTTTTGGTTAGGCGCTGGTGGATGGCGTTGGGCTCCACCATTCTTTATGGTCACATTTTGCTCGATGAATTAAACAACTTGAGGTTGTTTATTTTCTTGCATTTTATGCCTTTAGAGTTTTGTTCTAAGGGCTTTTATAGTTTTTATCAATAAGCCTTGGTGTCTTGAATGGCACTGGGCTCTTCAAAGATTTTATGGGGGCCTTAATGGCTTTTTCCCCCGTCATTGTGGGTGATTGCGGGCAGTTGATTTTGGTTTGGCGCTGGTGGATGGCGTTGGGGTGGCTATTATTGATGGTATCGTTTTTTTGATGCATTAAACAACCTAAGGTTGTTTATTTTCTTAAATTTTATGCCTTTAGAGTTTTGTTCTAAAGGCTTTTGTAGTTTTTTTTATTATTAATAAGCCTTGGTGTCTTGAATGGCACTGGGCTCTTCAAAGATTTTATGGGGGTCTTGATGGCTTTTTTCCCAATCGCTGATTATCGACCCGATGTGGCGGATATCAATGGAATTTTTACCGATGAACTTGTTAATGTGCTTCCAGCTGATGGCTCCTATATTCCTATGCCAAGTTTTGAACCTTTATCAGAGCCTTGTCCGGAGCCAATTTTAGGCGCTCTTGCGGTTAAAACAAAAAATGGGGTTTCTATTATTGCTGGGACAAGAGAAAAAATCTACTTGCTTGATAATACAACAATGAAGTGGAGGGATATTAGCCAAAAAGGAAAATCTTATCTTGCTAATATCGATGCTCCGTGGTCTTTTGCTTTGTTTGGTGATTTGATCATTGCTGTTAATGCCAATGATAGACCACAAGTGATCGATATTAACCATGATAAAACATTTAGAAATTTAGGAGGTAATCCGCCACAAGCGGGGATTGTTCGAATCTGGGGAGATTTCGTTTGTTTGATGAAATTAACCGAAAATCCAAGACGGGTTCATTGGTCTGGATTGAATGATGCTGAATTTTGGACCGTGGGGAAAAAAAGTTGTGATTATCAAGATTTTCCTGATGGCGGATTCGTCCAAGGGGCAACCGAGACAACAAATCCAATTATCTTTATGCGTTCTGCAATCTATGCCGGTTCTTTTATCCCTGGATCAAAGATTATTTTTAGTTTCCAAAAAATCCACGATAAACGAGGCGCTAAAAATGCTGAATCAATCGTTTGTCGGGGCGATTTAGCATTCTTTGCCGATGAGGGCGGTTTTTATCAAATAACAAATGAGGGACAGATTATCCCTATTGGGTTCGAAAAAGTGGATCGAACGATGACAGCAAAATCAAGGAAGGATAATCTGTACACCCTGTCGGCTGCTATCGATGGGGTGTATAATCGTGTTTATTGGATGGTTGATTCTGATGAGAACATTCATAAACGGATCTTGCTCATTTATGATTGGGGATTGCAAAAATGGACAAAAGCTCTCGTCGATATCAAAATGATATTGCCTATTTTCTTAGCCGGAACAACCCTAGAAGGTCTTGATTTTGTGACTAAGAATATTGACGATTTGTCCTTTTCTCTTGATAGTAAAGTGTGGAGAAATGAATCACCTATGCTGGGGGCATTTGATCAACAGGGCAGACTGGGGTCGTTTTCTGGGTGTCCTATGGCTTGTGTCGTGACATCACAAGAAATGGGACAGACAAATGGCATGATAACACGCGTGAAAAATATTATGCCTCAAGTCAATAGTGGAAAGTTTTATTTGTCTGTGGGAATGCGCTTTCGACAATCTCTTGAAGAGGAAACTGTTTGGTTGCCAGAAAAACAACCCTCTTATAATACTGGACAAATTCATTGTCGCGCAAGGGCACGGTTTTATCGCTTTAAATTGCGTATTCCTGAAGGGGTGAATTGGACTCATGTCACCGGATTTGATGTGGAATTGACGTCTGCCGGCATGCGATAGGCATGCCCTTTTATAATACCATGCGATAGGCATGCCCTTTGTAATACCATGCGATAGGCTCAAAGCCTCTATTATTAAAGAACAAATGCCCCATAGGCTTCCCAAGCCTTTATAATATCAAAGAACAATGTGGTGCGTTATGTTTCATGCTTTTCTGCAATAAAGGAAAAATAGGCTGCACCATGGTTTCTATAAAGTAGGAATGGCGTATTCCCTATTTCTTGTTACAAGGGATGATGGGGGATTATTTTTTGTTGTGGTGTCTCTCTTCTTCTTTTTGAAAGTTGTGCGGTAAGCACGAATGCGTGAAGTATGCATGGGGATGCGTATTGCTCAAAGAGGGGGTGACAAAGCTAAAAGAGCCCAAATTATGATGCTTGAGAGTCAAGATTTATATTCTGCTCATCTGACAGAGCAGTGGCCATGGGAAAAAATAGCTCCCTATCAAGAGGCACTCAATGCTGCATTGAAAAAATATGCGCAGCGCTTTCCGGATGATGTTTGTCTGGAAAAAATTGCTGAAGAAATCGCTACAGGACAAGCACAATTGTGGCTGGTCTTAAAAAATAAAATCCAATTTAGTGCTTTTGCAATTACCAAAGTTGAAATAACCCATACGGGAAAAAAATGCGTCGTTCTCTCAGATCTTGCGGGAGAGGGAGGGCTGAAATTGGTCAAGTTGATTGATGAAGTCGAAAAATGGGCGCGAACAATCAATGCGGACGAAATGCACATGTTTGGAAGAACTGGATGGGCGAAAAAGCTCGCTCATCACGGATATTCTCGTAATCTTATTCAATATAGAAAGGTTCTGGGTTCATGAGTAGAAAAAAAACACCTCAAGTACAGACAACAACACAAACAAATGCACCACCCGCTTGGGCCGCTGATATTCTTAAACAAGCCAGTGCTAACGCGCTTGGACTTTATAATAAAGGAATTGGTGGAAACGTTTATCAGGGAGAGAGAGTTGCCGGTCTTAGCGATATGACAAAAAATGCGCTAACTGGTTTACAACAAGCAGCAGGGCTCTATAATAATCCAACGGTAACGCAATGGTTGAATGCACCAACCAACAGCGCTACAAATCTTTCCGGTATGGCTAAGGGAAGCTGGATTGGAAGCAATAGTAAATTTAATACTGCATTGCAAAATGCTCTGAATAAAACTTCTGATGCGATTAATCAATCTATGTCTGGGGCAGGACGTTATGGTTCTGGCGCTCATACTGGTGTGCTGGCCGATGAGTTAGGCGCCTTGGCAACAAATGCTGCGGTACAGCAGTATAATCAAGATATTAATAATATGATGAACGCGAACCAGATGATTGATCGCTCTCAGCAGGATCAGGTTAATGCAGCAAATAGCTATTATCAAGGACAGAGTAATGCGCAAAGCAATGCTTTGAAAGGAGGAATGATTCAAGATATGAATCGTCAAAATGTCTTAGATGCGGAGCGCCAAAAATGGTCAGAAAAAGATAATCAAGATTGGAATCGCTTAGAACGCTTGTTACAGGTAGGAACACAGGCCGCTGGAAATTACGGAACAACTTCAGGAAAATCTACAACAATACCTTCTGTGACAAAAGATCCGTTGCGTGATGCGCAGCAAGTGCTTGGATTGGTCGGAGGAATTTTAGGGCTTTGTGACGTAAGAGCAAAAGAAAATATTATCCCTGTGGGGCAGAAAAAGGGATATCCACTTTATACCTTTAATTATAAAGGAAATCCACAACGTTATCAGGGCGTTATGGCGCAAGATGTGTTGTGTGTGAAGCCTGAAGCTGTTTATGTCAATGCAAAAACAAAGTTATTGCATGTTGATTATGACAAAATAGGTTTGAAAATGGAAAAAGTGAAAATGGAAAAAATACCGGCATCTAAAAATAAAGTTGCGGCTTTCTTTTCTTCATTTTTTGCTCGTTTTCCCTTTTTGAAAAAAGAGTATCTTCTATGAGTTCGATTTATGATTGGTCAATTGTTGCATCAGAAAATGCTTATGCCGATGAAAGTATAAACTGGGCAGAAGGGCAACCGCCAAGCACAGTCAATGATAGTGCTCGCGCTATGATGCAACGCATTAAAGAATATTTGTTGGATAATGGGGGCGGGATTGAAACACAGTTTACTGTCGATGTGGAAAACGAGAGGACATCACTTCGTTTGGCAACAAAGTCTTTTTTTGAGACTTATATGGATGGCATTGTTGTGCGCTTTAAAGCACAAGGCGTCAATAGAGGAAAGACAAATATTTCTTTGAATCAATTACTTCCACGACCAACTTATATGGCAACGCCAGAGGGTATCATGCCTTTAAAAGGGGAGGAAATTCAAAAGGGGGGGCTTTATGAAGTCGTCTATACGCGTGATATTGCCGGAAAAAATGCTGATGGCTGGTTTTTAACCAATCCTACTATAAAACTTCCTGAAATCCCTCCCTTTCCTCCTTTGCCTGAAACTTTTTCTTCTGGATTTATTGGGACTTTTGCTACAGAAAAAATACCCTCTGGATGGCTGCTGTGTGATGGTAAAGAATATTCGCGTAGGAACTATGCTAATCTCTTTGCTGTTTTGGGAGAAACATGGGGAAAAGGAGATGGGAGAACAACATTCAATGTTCCCGATTTGCGTGGAATGTTTTTACGGGGGCTCGATAGTGGAAAAGCAATTGATAAAGGACGTCGCTTGGGAAGTCGACAAGAAGAGTCTTTTAAATCTCATACCCATGAAGGAAAAACAAATTCAACAGGTAACCACCAGCATAGTTACCCCATGATTGAAAAGGTAGTTTGGGATATGAATCACGGTGAATATTATAGAAATCTGGCTCAAATTTACAATAAAAATTTGTTGACAGGTCCTGCGGGAGAGCATGAACATAAGGTCTTGTTGCAAAAAACAGGGGGAGATGAAACACGTCCTGTCAATGTGGCGGTGGTTTATGCTGTCAAAGCCTGAGAATGAAAGCTGTGTGAGAGAAAGATAAAAATGCTTGCAAAATGTTTGTTATGAAAAAAGTCTTATAGAATATATTGTGCAGAAAGTTTTGAGGCGCTTTAGAAAAAAAACTCAACTCTCTTTATTCTTTTATTTTTTGTGCTGCCTTTGTTGGATGCCTAAAGGTGAGTTTATCTATTGTTCTTTAGAGGATCAAGACAGTGATTATTAAAGATAGGGAAAGAACAAAAAACTTTCTTTATTCATGGCGTTTTTTGCTGAGGAATAAAGATTTTATCCCAAATGCCTCTCTCTTGTGGTATCGTGATCCATTGTTTCAAGTGCTGGGTTTAAACCGCTGCTGTGCGATGACAAAAAGCCCCTAGATAATTTTATCCTATTATAGCGTAAAGTACCGTCATTAAAACACTATTATTGAAGGTGGTGATATCAGTAAGATAGCTTAAAGTATTTAATACATTAGCAACTGTTCTGGGGAGGATTTGCTTGGTTAAGTATTATGCAAGTGAATCATATAAATAATGAGCAGATATGGAGCTCCTTCAGAGGAGTTGGATTGTTTACAAACCGATGTGGGGCTAAAACCTTTGTCCTTTGAGGGTGGTGGGAAGAGGTCAACGGATATGTTTATTTAAAGTGAGAAAAGGCAAAATGAAGCACTCCCTTTTTTGGCAAAGCATGTAGGAAAAAAGGCTCCTCTTTGCTTTCAAAATGGGTGTACTGTTGGCTAGAAGCAGCAGGTTGGTGATGCGTTGTAACGTATGGTGAGGCATTGAACTCTCTGAGATGGCATTTTGTGCTTATCAGGAAACTTCTTGAAACAGGATGAGAGTGATACGAGAAAATCTGTAAGACAATAGTTTGTTTCGTTGTGTTGTAAAATACCATTGTTTGAGATGCGGTTAAAATTTTATGCATAGGGTGTTTTTCGTCTGTGAGTATTCCTAAAGCAGTGTTTTTTTTGTAGAGTAACTCTAAATAGGGACGCATTACAAAGAGGCATTTGAAGGGGAAAGCCAAGTTAAATCTGTTAGATAAGAAGCCAGATTGTTTACAAACTATTGTTTATTGATTGGCATTATTTAAAGACCGGTGTGGGCGTTGTCATTTTGGGAAAGGTTGATACAGCATGCAAGGTGATCAAACATTTTTCTTTGATTATCAGGTGATAAAGTCAACATTTTAGGTGGAAAATAGAGTATAATCTAAAAAAATACCTTGTAAAAATTTTCGATGAGGAAATTTTTTTTAAAGCCTTTCATATGGTTGTCTGAGGTTGTCTGAGGTTGTCTGAGGTTGTCTGAGGTTGTCTGAGGTTGTCTGAGGTTGTCTGAGGTTGTCTGAGGTTGTC
>NZ_JBHIQP010000011.1:52494-60523 GCF_042196625.1 Bartonella sp. AC535YNZD
TGAGAAATGCAAGAGCCGTACAACGGAAAAAATATGCAAATGCTTAATACGCGTTTAGCTTATCAAAAAGGGGGATATAATGGCACTTTTTCCATTTTCTATTGCTGATATTGATGATCCTGAATGTATTCGTGTGGTTCTTTATGCTAGCGGAAGAATGGGACATGCTCCTTTAAACGCATTGTTGAAGAAAGCATATGAAGATATTACAAAAATTTCAAAGCGCATGGATGCTTTAGAAAAAAAATTAAATGCTCTAGATTTTACCAGTGTCGAACAGAAAAAAAATGAGAAAGAAGAGAAGCAAGACAGTATTAATAGTGTTGTGAGTGGTGGAATAACGACATCAAACAGTTTTGTGAGCGCACCAGAAATTCAAACAGAATCATCGTCCGCTGGAGACATATTTTTTTCTTCAATATACGAGGCACCAAAAATAGACTACAGCTCTTTTATTTCAAAATTTACAGCACATAAGCCGCTAGAATTACACAGTAGTGTTGCTCAAAACATCAGTGTTGAGCATTCTAGAGAGATTTCTTCTTTGTTAGAAAAGAGTGATCATAACAATATGTATGGGTTGAAGCTGTAGATCAGATAAACCTGATTTATATCTTCGGTGGGGACTGGAATTGCACTCTGTTTGAGATGTTAAAAAAGGGGTAAAAATTGATAGAGAAGCGTTGTTGCAGGATAAGTTGATCATGCGTTGTTGGGGAGAGTAGGGCGCATATTGAAATCTAAGGGTAAGTTTTTAAAGCCTACAGAGAAAGGAGCTGTGCCCAAACAAAAACGCATGGCAAAAGAAGCTTTAAAAAAATAAAAAATCTTGCAATACTTTGAAAAAGCTTTTGGATAGAGCATTCGATGATTTTAAATCTATAAAAAATTGCCATTTTCACGCTTTTTTTAAAGAGAAACAGAGCAGTTCATCGCAATTTTAATTTGTTAAAAATCCCATAAAAAGAAAATATTAATTGCCAAAAGGACAAAAGCAGAAAAATGCCTATAAGAAAATTATGCGTATCGTTGTGTCTTTTCTTATAAACGAAGAGAAATGCTATACTGTTTAAGAAGACTTGAAGGCTAAAGTTTCACTTGTTTTCTTGTCAGACAAGATTGTATAAGCGGTTGTTTGTCTTATCCTGCTTATGCTGTAAATACTGTCCTTTCAGGTGTGATGATATAAGGCAAGCTCTTTGTAAGAGCCTCCATGATACAAAAAGTGTTTTTTTAAGGGCGTGGAAAATATTTAAGGCAGGCTTATTTGTTGAGCTTTAAGTTTAAGTCAATCACATGTGAGAAAGCCAAATGGACCCCGCTGCAATCTGGGCTGTTGATAGATCAGATTGGGTGAAGAATCTTCATGTTTTTAAGTGGTGGATGCAAGTCAAGAAAAACCAGCTTTTACAAGTGTAAAAAAGCGGATCTTATTATAATTATGGACTTAAATCATGTGTGTTTTTTCATGGATTATATTGAGATAAAGCTACAAAGTATTTTGATTTATTTGATACGTTTTTATTTTAGAAAGTGCATTGTTGTAAACAACTCTCCTCAATACGAATGTATCATTATTTATACTCTTTTTGGATATTTTTATAAATATAATTAAAAAGCTTGCAATACTATACGCTTTGTGTATAATTATTTATTATTGATTTCTTTTGTATTTTATTTAGTTATATCTCTATTCATAAGCCGCGCCTTTAAATGGTGCGGCTTTTTTTACTTTCTAATAACAGGGGCGCTATATATTTGTTATTGAGATGGCTTTGGATATTTTTCTCATTATTGTATTTTGTGATTTCATTTTGCAGTGAAATCTTAAATTCTTATGTGTTTTATCCCAATAGGGAAGATTCAAATAAAAATGCAGGCGTCTGGTTTCGGTTTCTTTGCTTTGGTTGGGGGGGGGGACGTTGAATAGTTAAAGAATCTTTGTGACTGTTTGACGGAGCGTGATATGGGGTGGAGCATAAAATGGTGGCGTATTTGAAGGGCCATTATTATACATGTCAGCATGGTCAAAAATGCAAATGTGTCTTTAACAGTGTTTGTTGATCTCGATTAGAAAGTCCATTCTTTTCTTTGTTTGGAGTTTTACATCTATAATCTCTTATCGTTTTAGCGACTGCTTTTTGAGGGTGGGTAATAAAAGGCGTGTTATATATGAAGTGTTTGTGTGATGAATAATGGTAAACCCATTGAGCACTCCCATCTTTACGATTATGCAGAGGCAAGCCGGCACCATCATTGTATTTTCTCGCTCCCAATATTACGACAGCCTTGGTTCGTGAGACGATTCATAAGAAGCATATGCCTTTCTTATACAGTTTTTAATCCACATGCCAGCTCCGCTTGTAACTTGTAAGCGACATGGTTTTGATTGTTTCAACAAAAAACAAACTTCGGATGAGAGAATCCTATGGTGTTCGGGTTTTTCATTCAACGTGCAAAACAATAAAGACTCTTTATAAATCAATATGATGTGTCTTAACAAAGACGAATTATTTATAGAATCGCATGGATGAAGAATCTTCGTCTTTAAAAGTGGTGAGAGAAAATCATCAACCCTATTTTTTCATAAAGGGCATGAGAAAAGTGTTTCATAAGAATTATACGGTAAAAAAGAGAGTCTTTTGACATAAGAGTCTTGATCGTTTGCGGCTATAACCTGTATTGTGTACACAGATACTTCTATCGTTTTTTGCTGTAAAAGCTTCTCTTGGGATATTAAAGGGTACAATCTTTATGGAAAAAAGAATCCGGGCAAGACAAAAGGCTTATTTCAAAAGATTATATCGCAAGATTGCTTTTGTTTGCATGATACTTTTTTGTATAGTGATTTTGTGTTTTGCTGTTGCAAAGGCGGTCAGTTATTTTTCTTCTCATCAAAAAATAACACAACAAGCGCCTGTTGAATTGGCTATTCCTGTCTTTGATCTGCGTGTGTATTGCAAGGAAATTTCTGCTTCCGTTATGCCCGAGATGAAAAAAGAAGTTTATCAGCACTGCCTTAATTTAGAAAGTGAGGCCTATTTTGCTATTCGTGAAATGTGGGATAAGCTTTCTGATACTGCAAAAAAACAATGTTTGACGAGGATCCGTCCTGGGGATGGAAATTATTTTCTCTTACGAGACTGTTTTCTTGATGAAAGAGAAAATAAAACAGGCAAAAGGCGTAATTACTTTTAAGTTTTTATACGGAAAGTTAAAAGGAAGCGAATTTTGATAAAAAGATAAAAGCCTCTTAAATGACTATCTGCCTCAAGACCAATAGTAGCTTGATTTATTTATCTTGTTATATCGCACTTCTTATTTAAGGTATGGCGATATAAGATATGGATGGCCTCCTTGAAATGTTTAAGGGGGCGTGGTGGAGTTTCTGGAGGGGTTGTTGCGCTTTTTTAAGGGAAATAACGAGTGTGGGAAACCCATTTCGTAATGGCTTTGGTGAATGGTATAATGGTAAAACCCTCATGAAATGTATAAAATTTATAAAGCAAGTTCATCTTTATGGTTTAAAAAAGAGTAAGCTGGTACCATATCACACTTTGCTCCGCTTCCAATGGTGCCTCTCGACAGCCCCTTAGCCTTAGAGACGGTTCATAAGAGGTACTTTTAGTC
Organism: Bartonella sp. AC535YNZD; assembly: GCF_042196625.1. Lineage (NCBI taxonomy): Bacteria > Pseudomonadati > Pseudomonadota > Alphaproteobacteria > Hyphomicrobiales > Bartonellaceae > Bartonella > Bartonella sp. AC535YNZD. The sequence goes on from NZ_JBHIQP010000011.1 coordinate 56,125, forward strand.
TTTTTTTTCGTTTTTACTCCACGCAGGTTTTCCTACGTGTAACATGCAAGAAAAAGAGATTGATTCAATAGCAAACAGATTGAGGATGAAAAATCCTACGGTATTAAGTTTTCTTACTCAACACAAAAATATGAATTATCATTACAAATCAATTCAGTGTATGAATTTTATAAGTATTTTCATTGTTGACAGACCCGTGTGATTTGAGAATCCTCGTTCTTTGAGGGTGTAAGTCAATAGACATGACAAAAATGAGTAAAAAACATTTTTTTATAAACATTCAAGGCTTCTTCATGCGTAAAGCGCTGTGTTGGGTTTTAAAATGTGCTTGTTTTATAATTCCAGTTTTCTTTATCAGAAAAGATAAGTAAGGAAATACGTTAGGCCATTCTTATTGATAGGCTTTGAGGAGGGTATTTTTTTGAGAAGAAGCTGATTTTTAAAAAAGTGTGACATATTGGTTGTTTTTTTCATAATTTGATATTTTTTTGTATTTAAATATTTTGTTTTTAAGCTCAATTTGTTATAAATAAAAACTGTGATTAACTTAAAAACTCTATGGGTTAAAATAAAAATTGATAGTATCGTTGGCTTTTTTGGGAAAGAAGATTGATCTCTTGGTGATTATAGGGCTTGAATAATACTTCGTGTTAATCTATCTATAAAAATTAAGAGGTTTTGTGAAGCGATCGTGGATTATCGCTCGCAAGGGGTTGCTTTAGCGATGAAGAGAGGCTATATTTATAAAATAAAGAGGTTCGCGCAGTGACTCGTTGGGATGGAAGTGCTTGTGAGTTAAATGCACGAGGGGGTAGAGGATATCGGCGTTTTTAGGAGCGGTGGTTTTAGAGCAAAAAAGGAAGCTTCTACTATTCTCTGGCAGGAATTTTTTCTTTGTCAGGTGTGTTATATGTGTGTTTTCCTTTTTGTTTTCCACAAGATAATTATTTTTTTTAGTGAAATATGGTTTATTTTAAAAAAAACACTTGGCATTTTACGTGAACATCATTAGGTTTCTGCTGTTTGACAGAGAAAAAGGGAATTTTTGATTTACGATTTCCCTGCTGTTTTGTGATTTTCAAGAAAATATATGCTTTTATCAATATCAGTAGGGTTCGTTTGAGTGAAATAAACGCGGATAGCTTGATAAGCGTATGTTAAACGTGATCAGCATTATCAAAAGATAATGCAATGAGGAAGAGTCAATTAAGACACACATAAGACAAACACTCCAAAAAGGGATAAAGATGAGGCCACAACAAAATAGACGGGTACGCGGTCGCAATAATAACAATAATGGTAATAACAATAATAATCGTCGCGGTCCTAATCCGTTGTCTCGCAATTATGAAAGTAGCGGTCCGGATGTTAAAATTCGCGGGAATGCTCAGCAAATCGCCGATAAATACATAAGCCTTGCGCGTGATGCACAAGGTGCAGGTGATCGTGTTATGTCGGAAAATTATTTACAACATGCCGAGCACTATTTGCGTATTATTTTAGCAGCAGCTGGGCAAATGTCTCAATCGCCTCGGCGTGATGAAAATCGTGGTGATGAAAACGAAAATCGTGATGAAAACAATGGACAAGAATGCGGTGAAATAAATCTTGACGGTGAAAAAAATGGTACTGTTGAGGGTGATACAGATGTATTACAAATGTCGTCGCAAAAAAATGGCGATGGCCAAAATGATAAAATGCAAAATGGAGATGCGCGTGAAAACGCTTTAGAGGCTCTATCGGATGAAAAAACAGATCAAGAGCACTGTCTCTCTGAGAAAAATGTTGAACCCATCAAAAAAACACGTCGTTCTCCCCGTCGACGTACTGTACGCACTCAAGATGAAGCACCTTTTGAGCTTTCACTCACAACAGCAGAAAGCTCTAGCAATGGAGATGCATCAAAAGTGACAAAAGAGGCTTCTTCCTTGCCTGAATTAGGTGAAGGGATACAGAGAAAGACGCGCCGTCGCCGAGTGGTCAATCTTGAGGCAGAGGAAAATGTTTAAACCTGAAGGGTGCTGTGTAAGCGCGCTTGGGTGGTGATGTTATTGGTATCATGATAATAAATTATAATATGCTCAAGAAGCTTCTTGCGCTTTCCTTCAGTTTTCACGGGGCTGTATCAGGAACTTAACGAAGGCTGTTGACAGAAAAGATTGCCTCTTTGCTGAGATTTAAGTGAGGGGATACAGAGAAAACCACATTCGTGTATTTTAAGAGGCAGTTCTTTTATGAAGAACGCAATGTCGTTGTTTTATTTAATTCACACCTATATTTAATATTGTTCAATATATTCATGCCCATTGCGCGCTGGTGTTTATGAATTCTATCATGTGAAATCCATCGGTTATCTTTGCTTAATAAAAGATGTAAGCTGGGCGTTATTGCTTTAATTTTCAATGTTGCAACAGTTCTTCTTTTGATACCGGATTATCTATAAGAGGTATTTTATTCATCAATTTCCTTGCTAGGGTATGTGAGGAAATGATTTTGATGAGCTTCATCATAAATAGATTTGAGATGAGAGAATCTTACAGTATTTGAGGTTCTCATTTGACATGCAAAATAAATCATCACTATAAATTAATATGTTGAATTTTTACACTCAAGAAGAAGCATTTCTTGCACGTTCATTAGCTTTTCATCAAATGATGTCCGTTTTCTTAAAAATGGGAATGCGTTGACAGAAAGGTTTCTTCTTTTCCAAAATTCAAGTGAGGGGATACAGTAAAAAATGCGCCGTCGCCGTATGGTGGAAATTTAAGACTTATCACATTGATTTATAATAACAATTCATTTTTTTTGTATGTTAGGTGAGAGCCCCTAAATCCCTAGGATTCTCTCATTCCAAATTTGTCCCATGGTTGAATCAACAAAAACCATTCGCCTGCACGTTGCAAGCGGGGAGAGCCCGTGTGGATAAATTTGTATAAGAAGGAATAAAAATGGCTCTTATGAACTCTCTCTAGCGCCAAGGATTGTCGGCAACACCTACGCGCTGGAAAAGCGTGTGATAATGCCCGGCTCGCAGAAAATGTTTAAACCTTCAGAATGCTATGTCAGCGCTTATTGAGGTTAGCTTGCTTAATGAGGCGTTATTGTCGATATTTTTTCTGTTGTTTCAACAGAAAGAATGGAGACAAGTGCACCGGTATAATAATTGTAAATCATAAATTTTGTTTGTCCATCAGGGGTTAAAATTTTCAGTACAATATTGTTCTCTGAGAGGCTTTGCGACAAAATCTGTGTTTTTTCCGGTAAGGAGAGCGTATGATGGGTAGCTTGTGGATTTTTGCTGAGAGAGGAAGATCGCTCTGTTTGTTTTGACGCTGATCCCGTTGCGATAACTTTATAAACAATTAAAAATAGTACGGTCAGAATAAGGAAGAGCGTTATTAAAACGGAAATAATCATTAATCCCATAAGTTTTTTTCTCACCCGTTCTACAGCAGGATCTAAGGGGAGATCTTGAGGCAGAGTACTTTGCTCTGTGTGATGGTCTTTTGAAGGGTGCATTCGCTTATTATCTATCATGTCTTCCATTGATTATTTTTTTGAGATCTGATGGGTTTATGCTTTTAAAGTTTTTTGTGCAAGAGGTTTGTGGAAGAAGAACGCAAAAGAGGAAGCGATGTTGGTAAAATATCTTGTTTGTGGACTGTAGACAGCTTGTCCTTTACGTTTTGGCTTTTAAGAAGAAAATTTCCACGGTTTGTTACAGACCAGATCAAGTTTACTTCTTGTTGATGTAAACTGGGTTGTACGTTTATACATTGAGCAAAAATTTGTTGTCCATAAAGTGCAAACTTTTTTGTGGACGGTATCATGGCTTGTTCACAAGCTTGAGCTGTTGGGTAAGTTTTAACCATTGTATTGTTCGAATAGCAACTGTTAAAATCATCCGTACATGAAACCAATAAGAGGATAAAAACAAGGGGATTCATAAATTATTTTCCAAATGAGTAGTTGACAGTGTGAACTCCAATTTGTCAGCCTAGGGGCTTCTTCATTGTTAAACGGTTTTACAGTTTTTTAGTTCCCCTTTGAGATGTCGGTTCCCCTTTGAGATGTCGGTTCCCCTTTGAGATGTCGGTTCCCCTTTGAGATGTCGGTTCCCCTTTGAGATGTCGGTTCCCCTTTGAGATGTCGGTTCCCCTTTGAGATGTCGGTTCCCCTTTGAGATGTCGGTTCCCCTTTGAGATGTCGGTTCCCCTTTGAGATGTCGGTTCCCCTTTGAGATGTCGGTTCCCCTTTGAGATGTCGGTTCCCCTTTGAGATGTCGGTTCCCCTTTGAGATGTCGGTTCCCCTTTGAGATGTCGGTTCCCCTTTGAGATGTCGGTTCCCCTTTGAGATGTCGGTTCCCCTTTGAGATGTCGGTTCCCCTTTGAGATGTCG
>NZ_JBHIQP010000011.1:60623-69280 GCF_042196625.1 Bartonella sp. AC535YNZD
CCCCTTTGAGATGTCGGTTCCCCTTTGAGATGTCGGTTCCCCTTTGAGATGTCGGTTCCCCTTTGAGATGTCGGTTCTATAGTGAATTAATCAAAGTCATAGGCTTGCACGTCATAAAAGGGTGTGTGGGGGGGCTTTATATTGGTGAGTAATATTTAAAAAAAGACTGAAATGCCTCTTATGGACGCTCTCAAAGGTCAACGGCTGTTGTAACATGAGAGACAAATGGTATGATGATGCTCAGCTACTACTTTTATGAAGTGAAAAGGGGTATGAAGGTAAAGAAGGACGTGGTGTAACAAGGGACGGGCTTGATGCTTCACTTTACGGGGGCTATTATATCTTATTTACAGATACTGTTTTGAAATGAGCGTGGATGCGCTGGGAAATATTAAAAAAGTGCGTGAATGAGGGACACAAATGTATTCTGTTTTAGGAAGCCCTATTGTAACTGAAGAGGATATCTCCATTAAAAAATGCGATAAATAAAAGCATAAAATGTGTAATTTACATCAATTAATTGCCGTTGTCGTGGATGCTTTAAGCCCGTAAAGCTGAGGAGTGATGATGGATATTAGCTTTACTTCTTGAAATTTCATATTCTGCCAAAATAAAATTATATACGCATTGCGAAAATTACACAAAAAGAGATGGGTAATAGGCTCGCTTTTATTTTGCATATAAAAGCTGAAACGGTTTGCTCTTTATCGTTTTGGTTTCTGTTTTAAAATATGCGATTATATGAGGGATGGAAGTTGATTGACAGCGGGAATGGATTTTATGTGGCTTTCAGTTCTCATCGTTAAGGTTTTGGGGAACTATTGGGGGACAATAGAGGTTGGTTTAAAGAGGTTGGAAAATATCTTTGTGCTTAATAAACAGATGAGACATTTTGCTAAAAAAGGGGAAACTTTTCTTGTTCATTGTTTAAAATGCTCTTTTAAGAAAAAATATCAAAATAAGTATCAGGAACAGAGAGGCAATAGACAATTCCTTCTTGTGTCAATTTGAGAGAAGCTGAACCATTCACGGAAATGGGAACGATTTTTTCGAGAACGGCACTACCAAAACAGGCTTTTTTATTGTTTGTGGGAGGGATGCCGGATTCAAAATTTTCATGCCAAGTGATGATAAGTTGTGTTTTACCATTCAGTTTTGTTTCGATTTCACAGCGTACACAGATGCTCCCCTTTTCTTGGGAAAGGGCTCCAAAAGAAAGAGAATTGACAATCAGTTCATGAAAAGCCAAACCGATATGCAAAGCGGCATTGGGAAAAAGATAAGGATCGACGCCTTCAAGTGAAAAACGTTCTGTTTCTTTCATAAAATAGCCTAAAGCTTGCGTTTGGACCAATTCGCGAAATTGAGCACCACGCCAATCGGAATCAGTGATCAAATCTTGAGAATGAGAAAGAGAATGAAGACGACCTTGAAATTTTCGTAAAAAAACCTGAAGAGATTCAGTATAGCGGGCGGTTTGGCTGGCAATACTTTGAATGATCGCTAGAAGGTTTTTAGAACGATGACTGACCTCGCGAAGAAGGATTTTAAGCACTTGTTCACGGCGGCGTAAGCCGGAAATATTGACACCGGTGGTGATAATCCCAATAATGTCTTCGTTATCATTGCGGTGGCAATCAATAGAAAATTTGTACCAAATCTCTTGTTTATTTGTATCTTCAAAACGTGCTTCAACGGTTTGCATTTTGCCACTGGCTAAAACTTGCAGTTTGATGGTTTCCATATTGTCTGCAAGGTCAAGCGAAAAAAAGTCGCTGTCACGACACCCAACCCGCCATTTATGGTGCAAATGGTGTGGCAAGTTTTCAGCCCATAAATAAACTAGATTTGTTGCCTGATAGAGAACGCAAATATCAGCACCACGAATCGCTTGCATGAGCGCACTCATATGAGATCTATCCATAGGAGGCTTTGAAAGAGGCGTAACGATCATAATTTTAAGATGTTACCCTGTTCTAAGCCGCTTTAGAAGCATTCTCTTGAAAAAATAAAGCTTGGGAAATAAGCGCTTTCACCATATCAGGGTTAAAAGGTTTGGTCACTAAAAAAGTTGGTTCTGGACGCTCGCCAGTGAGAAGCCTTTCGGGAAAAGCCGTGATGAAAATCACCGGTATACGGTCATTTTTCAAAATCTCGTTGACCGCATCAATCCCTGAACTGTTATCGGCTAATTGAATATCAGCCAAAATCAACCGTGGTTTTTTCTTATGATACATAATGACAGCTTCATCACGCGTGCGCGCTATTCCTACAACATGATGACCTAGGCTTTCTACCATTTGCTCAATATCAAGTGCAATAAGAGGTTCATCTTCAATAATCATTACTTCAGTGGCAATTTGTTGAGAAATATCAATGGATGCTTGGTTGAGAAGTTTGCGAAATTCTTTCGTATCCAGATTCATGATTTCGCTGGCGTCTTGTTCATGAAATCCTTCAACGGCAATGAGCAAAAATGCTTGGCGTGCACGGGGCGTGAGATAGGATAATTTGGCACTGGTTTTTTGTTCAAGACCAAATTGGGGCAGGGGTTCAGGGATGTTTGGTGTGGTTTGGTCAAAAAGATGGCAAAAAAGCCAATAGGTACCAATTCGGTCAGTGGAGGCTTTGGGAAAAATGGAGATGTCGGCAATGAGTGCTTCCAACATCGCTGAAACATAAGCATCGCCAGAGGATTGGCTACCGGTGACAGAGCGGGCAAAACGCCGAAGATAGGGAAGATGCGGGGCAATGCGCGTTGATAATGACATAATTTATAACTCCTTTGACCTTTCAAGCATTTTGTTGGTTGAAATTCTCAACCGATAAAAAAGTTCCTTGATTTGTATGGAACTTTTTACCGACAGCTATATTTACAACCATAAGGCGAAAAAATTCTTCGCGGTGCTACCAATAATATATGGATTAGGGGGATGAAAAATGAACGACCGTGATGAAAAAAATCTCACTACACAATTTACAGTTGGAGATGATCTTCTCGGGGTCAATAGCGAAATAGCACGGAAGTTACGTCAATTTTACATGGAAATTCAAGAAGAAGCACTGCCACGGTGTTTGCTTGAGCTTTTAGAGAAGTTGGAGCGCGCAGAGCAATTTGGCTTAAACAATGTGGAAAAGGTTTGAATCCTTTATGTCAAAGTGCGCGAAAAACTTTAAACAAGAACTCCTTTCTGTGTTGCCGGCTTTACGAGCTTTTGCTGTTTCTTTAAGTGGCAAGCACGATAAAGCCGAAGATTTGGTCCAAGATACTGTTATGAAGGCATGGGCTAAGCAAGATAGTTTTGAGATGGGAACTAATCTTAAAGCGTGGCTTTTTACCATTTTGCGCAATGAATTTTATAGTCAAATGCGTAAAAAGGGAAGAGAAGTTCAAGATACCGACGGCGTGTTTACTCAAAATGTCGCTGTTCATCCTGCTCAATATGGATCACTTGATTTGCAAGATTTCAAAAAAGCCTTAAATTTGCTTTCTGCCGATCAAAGAGAAGCCATTATTCTCATTGGCGCATCGGGATTTTCTTATGAAGATGCTGCGGCTATTTGTGGTTGTGCTGTTGGAACCATTAAAAGCCGTGTGAGCAGGGCGCGTAATCGATTACAAGAACTTCTTAATGTCAATGGTGAGTCTGATTATGGTCCTGATTCTTACTCAGCTGGAAGTACATTGTGTTCATTTAACGGCTAAAAAAGCATAATAATTATGATCGATAGCCTTGTTTTTTTTATTCCCGTTATAGCTATTACAGTAAAGTCAGTATCTGAGGGAATTCAGAAGTTTGGCGTGTATCTTTAAGAACACAAGAAAAGCCTGTATAAAACTTTCTCACGGGCTTTAGGTTTTATGTTCCATAAGGTTGCCTTCCTTTGTGCTGAAAAATGACGACTTTCAAGTTCGCCAATGGACATTCTATGACAACAAAAACAAATTTGATGCCTCAAATGCCTTCTTCTGATGCAACGATATCACGCTGGCGGTGGGGTGCGATTGTTGTTTCTCTTGTTATGGCTCTTTTGGCATCGGTTTTTATTATGTTGCTTTCAAATGCCGTTGATCGAGAAGTCGCACAGTTGAATACAAGTTCAGAATTGCGTGAACAGGCTGATTTGGTCCTTATTAGCTTGATCGATATGGCTGTTGCTGATCGCAGCTATGCAAAAACGCGCAAGGCGGAAGATAAAATACGTTTTGAAAATTCAGAGCGGGAGTTGGGGAATATTCTCGACTATATCGCACTTATTGTTTATGCGCATCCGCAGTGGTATAAATGGTTTACGGCTTTTAAAGAAGAGGTTGAAGCACGAAAAGCCTTTATGAGTGCCCATATGCATGCTCTTGATGCGATTTCTGAACAACCTTCTCAACTTTCTCATGCGGACTCTTTGGAAGTATCAAAAATTCCTGTAGCACGTTTAGCGCAATTGATGACAAGTTTTATTAATGGGGATGATGTGGTGCGCCAAAAACAGCGCGAGGGTATCGCATTGATGCGTGCTGCTTTAACATTGGCAGCTATTGTTTCTGTTGTCAGTACTTTTGTTTCGGCCTATTTTGTTATTAATCGTTTTCATCGTGATATGCGCTCTTTAAAATTGTATCAATTGCTGCTTCATAGTGAAAACATCGCTCTGGAAGCCCGCGTGAAAGAACGAACACAAGAATTAGAAAGAGCACGCAATCACGCTGAAAAAGAACGCCAACGGGTTGAAATATTGTTGCAGGATGCAAGCCATCGCATTGGCAATTCTCTTGGGACGGTGTCTTCTTTGTTGGGGCTCCAGTTAAACCGAAGCAAAAATGAAGAGGTCCGTTCTGTTCTAGGAGCTGCACGTGATCGTATTCAGACAATTTCTACAGCACATCGTCGTTTGCGCTTAAGTGATGATATGGAAACGACACTATTGGCAGAGTTTCTCAGTTCTGTTGTGCATGATGTCGAATTGGCAGTCCCTTTTGAATTGCGTGAAAACATCACCATTCACACCAACTTTAAAGAGTGTCGCCTGTCTTCAAGAGATGCGACAACACTTGGAATTATCCTTGGTGAACTGCTGACAAATTCCTTAAAACATGCCTTTCCTGATCAACGGTCCGGTCATATTTATATCTCCTTTGGTCCCCAGAAAGATGGACAATTGATGCTCATTGTAGAAGATGATGGCGTGGGAATGAAAAGCCAAACTTTAAAACAAAAAACAGGACTTGGTCGTGTAGTCGTGGAACAGCTCTGTATGCAATTTGGTGAAAAACCTCTGTTTGAAACTTCTGCTTTAGGAGGTACAAAAATTGTCATTCCTTTGCCAAAACTTAGCATGAATAGTTCAAAAAAAAGCTCTGACTGATTTTTAAAAGGGTAAATTTTCTCTTTGCTCGTGGTAAGCTGCCTTTCATTCATCGTGAATGTATGGGGAGGGCATCTTTTCACAAGAAGGAGGAAAAATACGGCTTCATAGCGCGAACACATCACTCTTTAATTTAAATTATCGATTGTCTTCAAGAGAAGCAACTTTGCTTCTTTATCTTTTGGTGTAATGTTTGATTTTCTCTCTTGTTGTTTTTTCGCTTTGTTTACTCCGATGATCAGCTTTCAAAATTCTCCTTTTTTGTATGTTTTATAGCTTTGAAGTGCTTAAGTTAAAATTTAAATTTATTTTGAATAAGTGCTCCTTTACGCTAATAATACTTATATTCGTAAGCTCTATTTCTTTGCGAATAGATTGTTTTTTCAAGTTTTATTATTTTTTGTAAGGGCTGTTAAAATTTTAAATATGGGGTGTTTTTGTAAAAGTGTGTAACGAATATTCTTAAGGTAAAACGTGCTCAGAAAGTTCATGAAACACTGTCCTTTAGGGTCATGAACAGCATAAGCATTCAATAGGTGGAATTTATTCAAAAAGAAGCCGGGTTGTTTATAGAATGGTATGGGTTTTAGAATCTTCATCCTTTAGCGGGCACCTCTTTGATTTGAGATTTTATTGCATGGAAAACAAAGGGATTTTTATCGTTTTGATAAAATAAACAAGAAGAGTTAACCTTTTGGGGTTTCATATTTTTTACTTTTCTATTGTGCGTAAACCAGAAAAGGGGAGGGCGTTTTATTTTCAATCATTGTGATGCGACCTTGGGTGGCGGCATATTTCGGCGTATTCTTTAATAGATATTTAAAATGCGGAAATCTCTTTGAGAAAAGTAAGCGCTCAAGCATATTTTTTAGATGTTTTGAGTTGTAAAAAGGTAGATGCTTTAAGTTTCTTCGGAGGGTGCTATTGGGCTGTTGATCAAGGCATCAATGTTGTTTTTTTCTTGTAGGAATGTTTGTAGGTCTTGATTGGTTAAGGCTTTGCTATCCGGTATACGAATGCGCATGGGATCAACTTTGACGCCATTGACAATGATTTCAAAATGACAATGGGGACCGGTTGCCATTCCTGTTGATCCAACATACCCAATAATTTGTCCTTGTCGTACTTTCACGCCTGGTTTGATGTCTGGTGCATAACGACTTTGGTGTGAATAACTGCTAATATACCCATTGGCATGTTGAATTTCCGTATGATTTCCATAGCCGCCTGTTACACCTACTTTTGTGACAATACCATCTCCTACAGCAATAATGGGTGATCCTTTAGGAGCAACCCAATCAACACCCGTATGCATGCGAATATAGCCTAAAATAGGGTGTTTGCGTGGGCCAAAGGGAGAGCCAAAAATGCCATTTGGTGTGGGTTTGCGCAACAAGAAAGGTTTTGAACTTTTCCCTTCAGAATCATAATAATCAACGCTTCCATCTTTTAATTGATAACGGTAATATTTATAAGTTGTATTCCCAAAAGTGGCGCTAATATAACGAATTTCTGGATCAGTGTTCTTGGAGGGTTCTTTGGCTTTTAAGTTCTTTTTGCCGTTTTGGGTTTCTTTATCGCTTTGTGGTATGGCATAAAATATTTCAATCTGATCATTGGGGGTTATCTGGCTTTTCATATCAATATTGGTGGCAAGCAGACGAATAAGACGATGAGAGAGAGATTGTGATATATTATGGCTTAGCAAAGCACTATAGAGTGCATCATAAGCCGTTGGTAATTGCGCGCTATTGATATAAGAATGTGGAATACCATTTTGAAAAGCCGTTTTAAGTGCTTTAGACATTTTAGGCTCTGTGCTTTCAATGAATTGGCCTTTATCATTCAGGGCAATGGTGAGAATATGATGCATTCCTTGATAGATACTTGCGCGTACGAGATGGTCTTCTTCTCCCGCTTGTGTCACGATGCCAATGCGTAAAAGGCTTCCCTCTTTAAGGGTATCGGAAAGGCTTATTTTTTCTAGCGTTTTTACAACCTGGTCAATTTGCTTTTTTGTATAATTGGTTTTTTTGAAAGCATCGGCTATCGTTTGTTTTTTACGAATAGGAATAATATCTTCAACATAGTTTTTCGTCAGATCGATACGGTGACTTTGAGGAGAAACGGTTACATTTTCTTGAACGATTCGAACTTCAGGGGATTCTGTACCTTGGGAAGGGGAGGATACATCTTCTAATTTTAAAGGATCAATCAATGTGAGAACTGAAAGAAGTTCGGAGCTCTTTTCTAAAGTAAATCCAGCTTTTTGCACTTCTTGTTGTGCCTCTTCATCTGTCAATGTGTCAGTGTCATCAAAATCGAATTGATTTACCTTAAAATCATAGCTGCGTAAGGTGAGTTTTGTTTCCACCTTTGCTCCATAAATCTGTCCAGAATCTTGTAGTTTAGCGTTTTGATTTGTCGAATCACTGGCAAGAATGCTTAAAGAATCAAATTTTGGATAGCTATATTTCTGGGGGCGCTTTTCGGCTAAAGCCATACGAATCCATTCAAAATGTTGTGTTTGAATGACTTTTTCATCGCCTTTTTTTTGTAGAATCGATAATTCAAATTGACGTTTTTTGTCAAAGCTTTGCCGTGCATGGGTGGGAGAAATGCGATCACCTTTATAGCCATTGGCTTCAAGATCTTGTGATTCTGATAGGTTTTCTTGCGTAAACCATTGTGGAGGGGTTACCAATCGCTGTTGTTCATCAAGAGCCGTAAAAAGTGCAATACCCATAAGAATGCAGGAAGTGATTCCTGTCAGAATGGTTCCTGTAAGCCAACGAGCAGAGACCTGTCGGCGTGCAGGCCGCAAGCGCTTGACGACAAGAGCAGGATCTTGTCCAGGATCGTTTTTTTGTTGTTCGTTATCCCACATAGATTTATAAGAGTACTTCTCAATATTAAATAAAGAAAGCTAGCTAGATAGCTTAGCATGCTTCTACAGGAATTTGATTCTTTTTACAAATTACAGATCATGCGAATTCTCTTTATACAGCAATGTCTTTATAAATCATACCTGTGTAGAGAAATCCTTTTGAATCAATATTAAAGTAAGGTAAAATAATCGCTCTTGAGATTAATTAATCCATGCATTTGATATTTTATGCCTTGCAATGGGGCGCTGTACTTTGACTTTAAAGGCGCTATGCACTCTTTGAATTTCTTCTGTTTTCATGTTTTATTTTTATACGCTTCTTATTTTGCCTATAATGTCTTGAAATACAACCAGTTGTTTACAATATTTTATTTTAAAAAAAATAAAAAATGATATTGACTCTTTGGTT
>NZ_JBHIQP010000012.1:0-46046 GCF_042196625.1 Bartonella sp. AC535YNZD
ATTAATATAAAAAAGAGAAAGGTAATGAGATGATATTTGATGATGGAGATAGATATGTAACGACACGTGAGTGTGCAAAGTTTTTTAGTGTATCCACAACCACGATTCGTAATTAGGTGCTTCAAGGGGGGCCAGAGCTATATAAGCTAGAGAGAACAGTGAGATGGAGAAAGAAAGAGATCTTATCCTTCACTCCAAAGAAAAATAAGGAATAAATTAGCTAAAGTTATATAAACCGTAGAAGGTGGTCTAAAAGTTGGTCTTAAAATAGCTCTTTAAAGAAAAAATTTATATATTTAATATGTTAAAGATACAAAATGGTGCCCAAAAGAGGACTCGAACCTCCACGCCTTACGGCACAGGTACCTGAAACCTGCGCATCTACCAATTCCGCCATCTGGGCTTATAAAATTCATCTAAGTGCATGAAGTAACTCTGTCAATAAAATTATAGAATTTATTTTTTCAGCTTAAAACGATAGCATTGAACTTTTGAGGGAGATCATGATTTTAGAAGTTTAAGGTGTGAGGACTGTCTTTGATAAAATTGTTGAATCCGGATTAAATGTGTAAATAATAGGAATGCCGGTCGCTAATTCTTGAGATATAATTTCCTCACTGGAGAGACCTTCAAGCGCCATAATAAGAGCACGAAGAGAATTTCCATGTGCTGCGATCAAAACAGTTTGGGAGCGCAAAATATAAGGCTGGATATGGTAAAGATAATAAGGCCAGATGCGCGCACCGGTATCGCGTAGGCTTTCTCCATTCGGTGGCGCAATCGTATAGGAGCGGCGCCACATTTGCACTTGCTCCTGCCCCCATTGTTGGCGTACTTCATCTTTATTTAAACCAGAAAGATCACCATAATTACGTTCATTTAATGCTGGATTTTTTATCACTTCTAAATCTGATTGTCCCATTTGCTCTAAAATGTGCTGAGCGGTTTTTTGAGCTCGCTGTAAGGCAGATGTATAAGCGATATCAAACCTCAAACCATATTCTTTCAGTTTTTTTCCTGCTGCTATCGCTTCTGCATGACCTTTTTCTGTTAAATCGGGATCTTTCCAACCGGTAAAAAGGTTTTTGAGATTCCATTCACTTTGTCCATGACGAATTAGTGTAAGTATGCGTCCCATTATAAATTGCCTCTATTCTATTGATTGTTTAAAATTCATCGTTCAATCCCAAAACATCGAACATTGAATAAAGACCGCTTTCATGATTTTGTGCCCATAAAGCTGCTTTTAATGCGCCATTGGCAAAGATAGAGCGTTCTTGCGCTGTGTGTGAAAGAACAATGCGCTCATTGGAACCAGCAAAAATGACACTGTGTTCTCCAACAACTGTCCCACCACGTGAACAGGAAAAGCCAATGGTGCCTTTTTTGCGTTTACCTATATGACCATTACGTTCGTTGACACACACATTTTTAAGCATAACATTGCGTCCTTCAGCTGCTGCTTGGCCAAGAAGAAGGGCTGTTCCAGAAGGAGCATCAACTTTGTTAGCGTGATGCATTTCATAAACTTCGATATCAAAATCATCGGCTTCTAATGCTTTAGCGGCTTTCTTTACAAGGTTGGCTAAAAGATTTATTCCAAGGCTCATATTCCCGGATTTGACAATAGTTGTATATTTCGCAAAATCTGCAATTTTTTCTTCTTCTTTTTTGCTAAATCCTGTGGTGCCAATAATATGGACAAGGCTTTTTTGAGCAGCGTAGTTAGCATAAAGAATGCTGGCTTCTGGTTGTGAAAAATCTAAAATACCTTCTGTATTAGAAAAGGCATTTTCGGGATCATCAGTGATACTAATCCCAAGAGAATCTGAACCAATTAATGCACTGGCATCTTTTCCTACAAACGGTGAACCTTTACGTACAAGAACAGCACAAAGCTCTACATCTTTCCTCTGCTGGATTGCTGTAATGAGTTCACGTCCCATTCTTCCATTTGCACCAACAACTGTAAGGCGCATTTTTATCTCCTTATGATACTTTACTGTGCAGTATAGGCAAATTCTTGTCTTCTTTCCAATGGTTCTTTTTCTTTATAGAAAATTTTTTTCCTGCTTTAATTTATCTTGTTGTGCTGTAAAACACTGTTGTTTAGAGCAAGTGATATAAGATCTACAAATTTAAATAGAGATGTTTTTCGTTAGAGTGTGTGATGAATATTCTTAAGTAAGGTTTGCTTATGAAATCTAATGAAGATTGTGTATTACTTTACGCTTTTGTTTCTTTCGTTCTTTAAAGGGGAGCGTTCTTCATGCAAAATAAGATCTTCCAAACAAAATAGACCTATGTTGTCAATTCATACGCTTTTCTTAAAGAATATATTTATCAATTCTTCTAAACTTATTTTATGATAGTGCTCGTGAGTGGTATCACGAGAGAGTATCCATGAATAATATAAAATCTATTCTGCGCCATTATCTTTATGCTACATAAATAGAGCAAATCAGCATTATCATCCGTTTTGTTAGCCTTTAATGTTTTAACTTAGTCATTTTCACTCATCAATTCCATTTGTGACGCATAAGAAAACGATTATTTATCATTGTATATAAATACGTTATCCATAAATAAAATTACGTAAAAAGGGGTAAAAACAAGGGGCTAACAAGAAGTTGGATTGTTTACATACAAGAGTTGGGCGGATTCTTCATCTTTTAGGAAAGTCAGTTGAAAAAATTGTTATGTTGTAAAAACGCATGATGAGGCTTTGTTTATTATAGAGAAAATAGGACATATATTATGCAATGCGTTTTTTCATATATTGGGAAGAATGGAGTATAGCATGCGTTAAGTATTGTTATTTTATTTGCCTAGCTTCCAATGATGCTACAGTTCTTGTATTTAAAGAGAGTCTTTAAAATCCTTTCTTAAGTGTTTTTTATCCCTGTGCTGATCTTTTTTGTGACACGATAAGAAAGTGATTTTTGTGATTCAATTATAATGGGTTTTATTCTCTGTTTAATACGATCATAAATCAATGTATTATTATATTGTTTATACGCATGCATAAAAATTCATAAACCTATAAATATCCTTTAGATAGAATATCACTTTTATTTTTGTTTGTGAGAGAAGGCTAGAAATCAAGATCTGCATAGTGAGCACTTGCAACAATTCCGCGGACGCGATCTGTTAAAAGAGAACGAAAAGAAGGGCGTGATTTAATTCTCATATACCAGTCTTTGGCAGCAGGAGATTGTTCCCAGTCAATTTCCCCTAGAAAGTCAAGTACAGAAATAGAGGCTGCGGCTGCTAGGTCTGCATAGGACAAGGTAGAACCCACTAAGCTATCGCGAGAGGCACAAAGCCAATTGAGATAGTTCATATGGGGTAAAATATTGGCACGCGCATTGCGTAAAATTTGTGAATTAGGAGCACCACCGCCAATGGCAAGTGGCATTTCACGTTTGTGGATTCGTTCTCGTACGATATGGCGCGTTGCTTCATTTTCGAATTTATTTAAGAACCAATCATTGAGACGGCGTACTTCCGCACGCTCTAAAGGATTTTCCGGAAAGAGCTTATTTTCTTGTCGTAAACTTCCATGTGTTTCGTCTAAATATTCGCAGATAACAAGAGGACCTGATAATGGAACCTCGTGTTCATCGAGAAAAACAGGAACATGACCAGCGGGATTGAGGGCTAGAAATTCGTGTCTTCTTGCCCATTCATGTTCTTCAATCAGCTGAGTGGTTACACCATATTCTCCAAGAATGAGGCGTATGAAGCGCGAGGCAGCGGATAGGGGAGAGTGAAAAAGTGTCAGCATAATTTACACTATCAAATAGAGTTGAAGAGAATTCTTTCAAGTAATCATTTTTATAAAGATGCTTGACTAGAAGTACAAGATCATTAGTAGCTGCTAGTAATTATAATTAATAAATTGTTAATGACTAGGAACTGTTCTCTTATGCGATGGTTTGCAAAATGGCAGCACGTAATTCTTCTAAACCGAGAGCTTTTTCTGAAGAGGTTACAAGAAGCTCAGGGTAAGCTGCTGGGCGCTTGAGAAGCTTTGTTTGTGTGATCATAATTAATTTTTCTAAGGCTTTTGATTTGATTTTATCGCTTTTTGTCAAAACAATTTGATAAGAAACAGCGGCTTTATCAAGAAGAGTAAGAACCTCTTCATCATTATTTTTAATTCCGTGGCGTGAATCAATCAGGATATACACACGTTTTAGCGTTGTGCGTCCCCGTAAATAGTTAAAAATCAAATTTGTCCACGCATCAACCAGATTTTTAGGAGCAGCAGCGAAGCCATAGCCAGGCATATCTACTAATGCTAGAGGGGGAAGATCTCCTAGCTGCCCACTGAAGCCATCGGGTACAAAATAATTAAGCTCTTGAGTCCGTCCTGGTGTGTTTGAGGTACGTGCTAAGCTTTTTTGTTGGACGAGCGCGTTGATTAAAGATGATTTTCCAACATTGGAACGTCCTGCAAATGCAATTTCTGGTGGTCCTTCAGGGGGAAGAAAGTGTATTGCTGGTACACCACGAATAAAAATCCAATTGCGAGAAAAAATTCCAGAAAGGGAAGAATCTCTTGTCATTAATGCACTTCTTTTTTGGGTGATTTTCTCCACATGGATTTCAGATTATCAAAAAGTTCAATTTTGACACCTTGGCGTGTCATCATGATACTTTGCTGGATTATTGATAGTATATTGTTCCATGCCCAATAGATGACAAGACCAACAGGAAAAGAGGCGAGCATAAAAGTAAAGATGACAGGCATCCATGTGAAGATTATCGCTTGAGTTTGGTCTTGAGGAGCGGGATTCATACGCATTTGTAAAAACATCGTTATTCCCATAATCAAAGGCCATGCACCAATCATAAGAAATGTTGGCGTTGTGTATGGCAAGAGACCAAACAAGTTAAAAAGAGATGTTGGATCAGGTGCCGCTAAATCTTGAATCCAGCCAAAGAAAGGTGCATGGCGCATTTCAATGGTGATATAGAGAACTTTATAAAGAGCAAAGAATATTGGAAATTGAACCAACATTGGCCAACAACCGGCAAGAGGATTAATTTTTTCAGTTTTATACAGATCTATTATTGCCTGTTGCTGCTTGGTTCGGTCATCGGGATATTTTTCTTTTATTTCTAACAACCGCGGTTGTATAAGTTTCATACGCGCCATAGATTTATAAGATTTATTGGCTAGAGGGAAAAGAAGTGTTTTTAAGAGCACTGTGACAAGAAGGATGGCGATACCAAAATTTCCTGTTTGCTTATAAAGAATATCAATGAGGGCAAACATTGGTTTGGTGATGAAATCAAACCAGCCCCAATCAATTAAAAGAGCAAACTTTTTAATTTTTAGGTCATTTTGATAATTATTAATAATTTCAACTTGTTTTGCACCAGCAAAAAGACGATTTGTAACAGTTTTTGTTTCATTTGGGGCAATCGTTAAAAGCGACCCTAGCAAGTCAGACTGATAATGCGTTTGCAAACGATCAAAATAAATAAAACGGCTTGTATATTCTTTATTTTGCGGGGGAATAACTGCTACAGCCCAATATTTATCGGTAATACCAATCCAACCTCCTGTTACTTTGGAAAAAGTCATGCTTTTTTGCCCATTATCAGGATTTGGGTCAAGCTCTGCTAAGGTTTTATATTTTTCAGTTTTGAGCGAATCTCCTGCAATACCTATCATACCTTCATGAAGTAAATAGGTTGCATTTGTATGTTCTGGTGGTGCTGCACGTGCAACGCGGGCATAGGACGAGAGATGTATTGGTTGATCACTTTCATTGCTGATAGAATCCTCAATGGTAAACATGAAATGATTATCAACAGAAAGGGTCCGCCGGAAGATTTGTCCCTGCCCATTATTATAAATTAAAGTGATGGGTGTTGAAGGGGTCAGGGTTGTGTTGTTTCCCTCTATTTTCCATTGTGTATCAGATTGTGGCAAAGCCTTTGCTGGCAAAGATGCGCTGGTAAAACCAAACTCAGCAAGATAGGTTGTTTTGAAGCCTTTAGGATTTAGCAAATCGATTTCCGGTGATTTTTTGTCGACTGTTAAACGATATTTTTTGAGGTGAAGATCATCAAATTGTGCACCAACAAGATTAATAGAGCCTTCCAATTCATTGGTTTTGATCGTAATACGCTCTGTTTTGTCCAATACAGCTTTCCGGATTTCAGGAGTCATTGGTTGATCAATGATCGATGTTGCTTCGTGTGTTGAGGTATCGTTAGAAAAATTTGTCGTATCAGTAGAGAGTGCTGATTGTTGTTTTGACAATTGCTGTGCGATGATTTGTTGTTTTTGTAACTTTGCTTGTTTGGGAGCAACATGAAGAAATTGCCATGCGATGAGCACTACGAAAGATAAGCCAATAGCGATAAAGAAATTGCGGTTATATTCCATCCGTACACCCTTGTTGTTGCTGATGTTTTATTTTTGGTTTTATTCGCCGATTTAATTCATTAATCAAGGATGTAAAAGGTGCATGTAACACATCACGGTACGCTACAATGACATAGTCTGTTCCTGCTTCCATGTGGTTTGTTACACCAACTCTCACGGCCTCACGCAAGCGCCTTTTAATACGATTACGTTTCACAGCATTACCGTTTTTACGAGTAACAGTGAAGCCTACACGTGCAAAAAGAGAATCTTTTCTTTCTGTTGTTTGTTCACGAGATTTAACTTCGAGCAAAAATAAAGGACCACGTCGTTTTTCTCCTGTACGGACAGCCAAAAAGTCTGCTCTTTTGCGAATACGGCAGGGATGTTTTTTCTTCATAAAAGAATATTTCGCAATTTCATTAAATGCCTGCAAGCAGACATTGTAGGTTCATAATAAAAGTTTCACAACGAAGAAACGATGAGCAATCCTCAACGGTTGTGAAAATTTAAATGGTTAAGCAGAAAGCCGTTTACGTCCACGAGCACGTCTTGCAGCAATAACTTTACGTCCTCCAGCTGTGGCCATGCGTGCACGAAACCCATGGCGGCGTTTACGGACAAGTTTAGAGGGTTGGTAAGTACGTTTCATTTATTTAAATACCGCGGAGTGCGGCCCTTCTTAATCTTCGTTTTATGAGTAGTTATGCGCGAGATAAACAATTTTATCCTATCATACGGCTGTTAACCCATAAGGAAAAATATAAAAAAAGTCAATCTTAGATTGTTTTTCTCTCTCTTGAAAGAATACAAAACACCTTATAACTATTTGTAACGCTTTTTTACAATACTGTAGGAGTGTTAGAAAATAACGATTGAATCTACAGAACATAAATGGCTAGGGCCTTAAAGAATTAAAGAAGGTGTGACTGATTACTGTATGCTCAATTTAAAATATCCTTTAAGATTAAGAGTTTTTTTCAGTTTTTGTTTTTACAAAATTTTTATCAGAATATTCATTAAAGTGGTTGTAGCACAAATGTGATTGATAGGATTTTATAGCAGATTTTATGTTTGAGCTTCTTTATTTTAAGGATGGTTTCATATTTTTAAAGAGATAAGAGATGTATACTTTATAATGCTGAGTAAAGTAGAAAATTATCAGGTGATGAACCTTGTAAGTATTTTTCGTTCTTATGCTTATATTTGCTGGTATTTTTATAGAGAGGAAAGAACATGGATCTTATCACAAGTGAGGCTGTCCGCAACGTATTACGTACAGTCAAAGGACCAGATCTTGAAAGCGATATTGTGTCGTTGGGTCTTCTTTCAGAAATATTGATTGCTGATGGTAAGGTTTTCTTTTCCATTACAGTTCCTGATGGAGGTGTGCAAAAATGGGAATCATTGCGTCGTTCTGCTGAAAAGGTGGTATGTGCTTTGGAGGGAGTGAAATCTGCTGTTGTTACACTTACAGCAGAAAAAATAACAAAGACAGCACCTAGTCGGAGAGCAAATCTCTTACCGATCAAAATGCCCATAGAAGGTGTGAGGCATGTGATTGCTGTTGCTTCTGGAAAAGGAGGGGTCGGGAAATCTACGATGGCAATAAATATCGCCTTAGCTTTACAAGATTCTGGTTTCAAGACGGGGGTGATGGATGCTGATATTTATGGTCCTTCGTTGCCACGTTTGACAGGACTTGTTAATCAAAAACCACAGCTTATTGGAGAAAAAAAGATTCAACCTCTTGAAAAATTTGGACTTAAATTGATGTCGATGGGATTTTTGGTGGAGGAAGAAAAGCCGGTGGTATGGCGTGGTCCTATGGTTATGGCAGCTGTAACGCAATTGTTACGAGATGTTGTATGGGGGCCTTTGGACGTTTTAGTCGTTGATATGCCGCCAGGTACAGGGGATGCACAATTAACGCTTGCGCAACAGGTACAATTAACGGGTGCGTTGGTTGTTTCTACACCTCAGGATCTTGCTTTAGTTGATGCGCGTAAAGCGATAGAAATGTTCATGAAAGTCAATGTTCCTATTTTAGGACTCATTGAGAATATGAGTTGTTTTATCGCTCCTGATACAGGAAAACGCTACGATATTTTTGGCTATGGTGGTGCACGGGCAGAAGCAGAACGTCGAGAGGTCCCTTTCTTAGCAGAAATACCGCTTGATCCAGCTTTACGATTGTCTTCAGATGAGGGCGTCCCTATTTTTGTTGCTAAGTCTAGTGAAGAGCTTGCTAAACTGTATCGTACAATTGTTGATCAAATAAAAAATCAACTCTTTTGAATATATGTTTATTTAAAAGAATTTGTAAAATGCAATCACGAAAGACAGAAAAATGTTGCTTTTTTGTAAGGAAAAGAGGGAACCTTAATGCTTGAGTGGAGTACGAGAGGTGAAACAAACAAAAAATGAGCCATGCACTTGGGTAATCTGAAGGGGAACTCAATCGGAGCGGCTGGAGCAGTGAGGTGGAAAAATATTGGCATTGGTGCGAAAAGAAGAAGATAGAAAATAAAAATAATTTAGGGAAATGGTAAAAGGTTGTAAAAAATATTTAACAATCACTTTTTTGCGATAAAAGCATCTTGAAGATTAATCGGAAAATTTATCCCTATCTACTTAAATTAAAGGGATGGGTGTTTAAAAAGCCCATTTATCTTGCTCTTGAAATATGTATAGCAGGTAATGTTATCAAACCATATTCAAGAAAAACTCAATGAAAATATCAATAACTTTCTCTTATTGAGAGGATAAAAAATGCTGGTCAAGCCTTTTTAGAAGCATTTATTTTTTGAAAAGTAGCTTCAATAGCTGTTGTTAAAGCACGTCTTCCCCCTTGATGAGAAAAACAATTTGACAAAAATTCATTTGTTCCCCCCTTTGTTGAAAACTCTTTTTCAAGGAGTACAAAATCGAGAGATGTAGCACAATCCGTTGCTATAATTTTACGCATTTCATCTGTAAGATTACCAAACATCATGGTAAGAAATTCTGCTGATTGCTGTTGTTTTAACCCCTGTGTTATAAACCATTGATGGGCTGTTTCTATAAAATTAAAATATATGCCCATAAGTGAACCAGCAGTCATAAAAAGATTAAACTGCTCTTCCTTATCCAGCACCAATGTACCCCCCAATGCATCAAATAGAGCGCGTAAAAAGGGATGATCGGGATAAATTGGTGTCAAATTTTTACACTCTGCAACAAAAGGTAGAGGAACAGCACGATAAACTTTATGGTTGATCCATTCTTCTACTTCTGCTGCTTTTGCCATAGCAAGTACGGAAATAACCAGCTGTTCTGGACGAAAGCGAAGAGAACGCAAAACGTTTTCTGCAATTTGGTTAGGCAAGCAAAGAAAAACGTAATCACTCACATCGAGCAACATTTGGTTATTTTCAGCAATCATAACCTTATCATATGTGCGTGAAAGATGCTCTGCTGTTTGTGCATTGCGAGGTGAAACAATAATGGAAGAAACGTCAAAGGTGCTTGTCATGAGGCCATTGACCATTGAAGCACTGATTGTGCCCGTTCCCAAAAAGCCAAGTTTCATTTCTCTTCCTCATTTTTATATTTTAAAAGGAATCTCAATTAACAGTTTATGTGTTTTAACTAACATAGATGCTAATTGAGGAAGCAACACATAAAATAGCAAGAATAATCAAGCCCAAATAGACTTTTGGTTTGTCAAATAGAACAGCAAAAGCAGAAAACCAACCAACAATAGCTGCGGCTAATGCAAATAAAAAACCTGGTTTATTCATAAGAACAATATGCATTGCCATTAAACCACCAATAATTAGCGCTCCAAAAACAATGAGCAAACCTGTTGCAAACTTTTCATAATCATCCATATTTCGCTCCTTATAGTGCTCAAATTGTTACACACTTTTTAACGCATATGCATATAAAAACGAAACGTTTTTTATTGGGTATGGTTAAAATTGGCGCCTCCTCTTATTTATTAGATGTAAAAAATGCGGGGATATGCTGTGGCCAACGCCAAGGTAAAACTGCAATCAAATCAAAACGTACAGACAAAAAGGCATAATCCTTTTGCCGTGCTAGCCAAATATCGGCTGCTGCCTCAATTCGCTTTTCATTTATTCGAGAAACTGCTTCCATTGCTTCGGCTAATGTTGAACGCGCTTTGACTTCAACGATTAAAACCAAATTTCCACGTCGTGCAATTAAATCAATTTCACCACATTTTGTTTTAAAACGCATTTCGGCAATGTGAAACCCTTTGCAACGCAACCACCATGCTGCCAATTTTTCTGCACGAACTCCTCGATAAAAAGACTTTTGTCTCTGTTTTTTTTGTATAGTCTTAATTTTATGCATTTTTTAAAAAATTTAACCGCTGAAAAAGTTCCTGCTTTTTAAAACCGGTCTTTTTTGCAACCAAAGCTGCTGCCTGAGCAGCAGAATGTGTCCGCGAGAGTTCTAATAACATTTCATCAACTTCTTGATCACTCATTACGTTTAAAGAAGATGATGATTCTCCAACAAGTACAACAATTTCTCCACGAATATGTGATTGTTTTTTGTAAGATTCCAACAAATTCCCCAAATTGGAAGCATCCACTGTTTCAAATTTTTTTGTTAATTCACGACAAATTGCGGCAGGTCGATCAGCCGAAAAAAGCGTGACCATATCCTGTAAAGTTTCAACAAGACGATGCGGTGATTCATAAAAAATCAAAGTCGCTGGAATCTCTTTTAATTGTTCCAATCGTTTTTGACGCTGTCGCTTGCGTGCACTCAAAAAACCTGCAAAGAAAAAGCTATCCGTAGGAAGCCCTGTCGGTATAAGAGCGGCTAAAAGAGCTGATGCTCCAGGGATCGGAATAATTTTATGACCAGCTTTACGTGCCTTTTCTACCAATCGAAATCCGGGATCAGAAATAAGTGGCGTTCCCGCATCGGAAACAAGCGCTACCGTTTTGTTTTCTGCCAAAGCGGCTAAGAGCTTCGGACCCGCTTTTTGCGCATTGTGTTCATGATAGAGAAAAGTTTTTTTCTGAATACCATAACGTTGCAACAAAACACGTGTTACTCGCGTATCTTCACACGCTAAAATATCAATTCCTGCAAGCACTTGCAAAGCACGAAGCGTAATATCTGCAAGATTTCCGATAGGCGTTGCTACAAGATAAAGCCCTGGTTCTATAACGGGGGCAGAATAAGCATGCGCACCTATAAAATATGCTCTTTCACACATGCTCTTTTCTTTTCATCAAATTCCCCTCACACAAGATTTTTATTCATACTCATAAGCTTTATAAGCCATTTTTGTTCATTTTTTACCAGTACATTTTTTATCATTACAAAGGCTTACTTTGCTCGAATAGTTGATACTCCCACAATACAATAGTTTTACCTTCATATTCACTAACATTATCATCTGTTTTTCAGCATGATCTTTTTCAAAAAAACAGATTCCAGATGTAGCCAATATCTTATCAGCTCTATAATTTTCTATAAAGTTTTTCCTTCGAGAACAAAAAACAATTTTACCTGTGCCTATATTTCACGCTTGGTTGTGCTCTTTTACAAGCTAAACTTTCTCGATTATTTCCATAACGCCCATCTTTCAAATACTCCATTGATATTCAAACTGTTCTTCTGAGTAAACGTAAGCAGATCCTTTTAAAACACAAACAACTCGCTATATCGTTATTGATCAAATATAAGCCTTTCTTAGAAAAATATTTCATTTTGTCCTATTCTCTTCCCCCTTAACAGATATAAAGAATATCTTAAAAACTTTTAAGATTTATTTTTATCTTAATTATTTGATTTATAATGGATAATTTATTATTTTTTGCCTATAGAGTAGGCGCCTTAAATATCGTAAAATTATCTCATTTTAACGCCTTTTATCATCAATGAATCAAAATCATTTATGTGCATCACAAGGAGGATTTGTGTGTCGTTAAAGACGAGTAAAAAAGGAGTAAAATGCCTTTTTGAGCTCTCTTAAAGCAAAGGCTATCGCAACATTGGAGTTAGCAAAGAAAGTGATGCTGCCAGTTTATACTTTTTATTGCGTTATGGAACTATTCATTGACGAGAATACGTGATATTTTTCTCAAGATTTGTCACGAAAGAATTGTTCGATATGTCTTGAGAGCTATCTTTTAAAAATAAATCCATAAATAAACAACACAAGTCTGTTTTAATTTTAGGCGTTTTATTTTTTTGAAGGATATACCCCCATAAAAAATGCAGGTCATAAAAGCAGGGACAATATGTGATCTCTCTTTTTTAAAAGATAGTGTAATGTTTTTGAAAGTCGTAAAACCGCATGACAAAGATGGAAACGGATTTCTTCCTTTCAGACTTCATATTCTTACTCAATGAAGCAGTCTTTTCGTTTCAGGAATTACTCAAATAGAATATGCAAGATTTTTGCTCAGGATACAAAAGCTGGAATGACTCGCTTTCATTCACCTTTATCTTTCTTAACATATATGCCGCTTGTGTTCGATTTGGATGTTGATTTACAAGTTACAGCGAAAGTACAAGCTTTATAAAGAAAATACGCTATAAAACGCGTAATAGAATGGTCATGAATTGGAAAGACATTTGGGCTTTGTCAGATATTATTTCCAATAATGATAGCGCTTATGGCTTTTTATTCTTATGGTGTTTTTACACATTCTTTGCATTACATCTGTAAAGGTTAGATGCAAGACAATGTATAGCCCCCCCTTGATTTGAGCGTAAAAAGTTGATGTGATACTCAGATTTTGGGTTGTCTTTATCAGTAGAAACATATTGAGATTGATTAAATAAGCATGCTCTGTGTATGCAATATTTTATTTTTTCTACATTCATCCGTGGTCTTCTTTAGTGAAAATTGTTTGGCAAAGGATAGGAGATAAAACAAACTCGAAGCATATCTCCATGGGTTTTATTCTTGGCTTTTTGAAACGATTGAGTTTTCTTATGAGGAGGCTAAAAACATTTTGAATCATGGGGGAGGGAGCAAAGTGGAGCTACAGCTTTGTCTTTGTACAGACTGTTGAGAGTAGAGTCTGTATTTTTATAGCAGAATGGTTAAGATATCTTCATTCTTGTTTTGTTATTAAGATAAAAAATTTTTTATAAAAATATGTTATGTTTTTCTATTGAAAAAAGTTATACGGTGGAGAGAGTCTTTTATATTGAGAATAGAGTTCTTTTTACATTGTGAAAGAACGTATGCAGGAAGGTAATTGATAGATTTCTGATCTGAGGGAAATATTTTTATCCATTGCGTTTTGTATATTTCAATTTTAGGAGAATGAACAATGATTATACATTGGGAAATTACATATTGGGATAGAAGGGGCCTTCATTGCCTTGCGGACAGATCCAAGTGATATTTTGGTTCGGATCTTTGATGTCGCATGTTTTACAATGTATGCAATTTGAAGCGTTTATCATATAAGTCAGATGATCATTATGTTCTAGCCATTCGTAGACAGCGGCGGGGCAATAGTTTGTGGAAGGTCCTCCGTAGATTGCATATTCAGAGTCCTTTTGTTTTTTTAATGAGGCTATTTTTAAATGGCAAGGTTGATTTTCTTCATGGTGTGTATTGGAAAGGGCAACACTTGAAAGGCGATCAAAGGTTACAACACCATCTGGTTTTGGGTAAGCAATGGGTTGAAATTTTTCTGCTGGTTCAAGGCATGCATAATCTTCTTTTCCATGGGAGAGTGTTTTAAATAAGGAAAATCCGAACAGTTGTTGCCACCACATATCAAAACCGGCAAGTTTAATTCCATATTTTGTCCCATATTTTGCCCAGAGTGGTTTGGCATTTCGCACTTTATAAAGATCTTTGCCAATGAGCCCTTTTCGCCACTGTTCTTCGATTTCTTTAACCTCATCATGGGCACGCCCTTGTGCAAGAGCGGTAGCGATTTTATCGGCAGCTAATATGCCAGATAAGATGGCATTATGTGATCCTTTGATACGCGGAACATTGACAAATCCAGCAGAGCAGCCAATAAGTGCTCCACCAGGAAAGGTGAGTTTTGGTACAGATTGCCAACCTCCCTCGCTGATAACACGTGCACCATAGGAAAGACGTTTTGCACCTTTGAAGATTTCAGAGAGTTTTGGATGTGTTTTAAAACGTTGAAATTCTTCAAAGGGAGAAAGATAAGGATTTTTGTAATCTAAGTGTACAACAAAACCGACAGAAATGATATTGTTTTCTTGGTGATAAATAAAGCCACCACCCCCAGTATTATTGTCTAAGGGCCAACCCGTGAAATGTTGTACTAAACCGCGTTGGTGTTTGTTGGGATCAATTTCCCAGAGCTCTTTGAGACCAAGACCAAATTTTTGTGGTTCACGATTTTTGCTAAGGTTGAAATGTTGTATCAGTTGTTTTGCAATTGAGCCGCGTGCTCCTTCCGCAATTAAAGTATATTTTGCCAATAAAGCCATACCAGGCATATAATTTTTTCCAGGAGTTCCATCTTTGTTAAGCCCCATATCACCGGTGAGAACACCAATAATCGCTTTGTTATCGTTTTGGATAATCTGTGTTACGGCAAAACCGGGATAGATTTCAACACCCAATGCTTCAGCTTTTTTGCTTAACCAGCGGCAAACGTTTCCAAGCGAAACGATATAACATCCGTCATTTGATAAGATTTTGGGATGCAGAATATTGGGAAATATTGTAGCTTTTTGAGGCTTTAGAAAAAAAAACTGGTCATGGGTAACAGGGGTCGTGAAGGGATGATCATTGTCATTTCGCCATTCTGGTAAGAGTGTATCGATACCAATGGGGTCAATAACTGCGCCAGAGAGAATATGGGCACCAACTTCGGTCCCTTTTTCAACAATTGTGACAGAAAGCTCAGGATTAATTTGTTTCAAACGAATTGCGGCAGAAAGCCCTGCAGGTCCTGCTCCGACAATGACTATGTCAAACTCCATACTTTCACGTTGGTCATGTAGAGGTGTTTTCATGGCTTATAAAGCTTTCTCCAATTCTGGAATAATTTGGTGGAGATCACCTACAAGGGTGTAATCGGCAATTTGCATGATGGGAGCTTCTTCATCGTTATTAATGGCAACAATAATTTGTGCATCCATTATACCGGCTAAATGCTGGATTGCACCGGAAATGCCAACGGCGATATAGAGTTCAGGGGCAACGACCTTTCCTGTTTGTCCAATTTGCCAATCATTGGGAGCATAGCCTGCATCCACTGCTGCGCGGCTGG
This sequence comes from Bartonella sp. AC535YNZD, assembly GCF_042196625.1. Lineage (NCBI taxonomy): Bacteria > Pseudomonadati > Pseudomonadota > Alphaproteobacteria > Hyphomicrobiales > Bartonellaceae > Bartonella > Bartonella sp. AC535YNZD. The sequence continues at coordinate 15,640 of NZ_JBHIQP010000012.1, forward strand.
CACCTAAAGCAGCATTTAATTTGTTTGCAAGAGGAAGAAGCAGGTCCATAAATTTCTCTTGAGAACCAAGACCACGCCCGCCTGATATAATAACACGGGCTGAGGTGAGATCAGGACGATCACTTTTGTTTGTCTCTGCTTTTACGAAAGAAGAAAGATTTGGATTGGGAGCTGGTGTTATTGTTTTAATGGGAGCAGAATTATTTTGGGAAGGCGTTGGGGTGAAAGAAGCGGTGCGAACTGTTATAATTTTTTTATAATCATTGGTTCGTACAGTTTCAAATGCATTGCCTGCATAAATTGGTCGTTTGAAGGTATCAGGTGAAAGAATGGCGGTAATATCTGAAATTTGCATAAGATCAAGGAGAGCTGCTACGCGCGGCATCACATTTTTCCCAGTACTGCTGGATGCTGCCATGATCACATCATAATCATTTGCTAACGTGAGAATTGTATCTGCCATAGGCTCGGCAAGTTGATGGGCTAAATAGTCTGCTTTTGCAATAAGAACTTGCCGCACACCATCAAGTTTAGCACTGTTTTCCGCTATCGTTTGAATTTTTTCTCCGCAAACCAGAATATCGATATCATTACTGAGTACGCGTGCAGCGGTGAGTACTTTTGCTGTTTCTTCTGTATTATGATCGGCCAGTAAAAGAATTGCCATAAGTTTTTACCCTTTTATGTAAGTGTTGCTTTTACTCTAGTGGAGAGAATATTAAATGCAGTTCTTTTGTTTTAGCGCACTGACAAGCTCTCCTACATTAGCTACTTTAATACCGGATTGACGGGGTTTGGGTTCTTCAACGCTTAAAATTGTTAAGCGTGCTTTCGTATCGATGCCAAGATCAGTCAGCGCTTTTTGTTCAATGGTTTTCTTTTTTGCTTTCATAATATTAGGGAGAGAGGTGTAGCGCGGTTCATTGAGCCGTAGATCGGCGGTCATAACCATGGGAAGGGGAAGAGAAAGGGTTTGTGTTCCATTATCAACTTCACGAATAACTGTAGCATGCCCATTTTCTATGTTAAAATGTGAGGCAAAAGTTGCCTGTCCCCACCCAAGAAGAGCGGCGAGCATTTGTCCTGTTTGGTTGCTATCGTCATCAATCGCTTGTTTTCCTAAAAAGACCATATCAGGTTTTTCTTCATCAACTATGGCTTTGAGAATCTTAGCAATTGCTAAGGGTTCAAGTGTTTGATCCGTGGTGACAAGAAGTGCGCGATCAGCCCCCATTGCAAGTCCTGTTCGTAGAGTTTCTTGGGCTGCTTCTGGTCCGATTGAAACAAGAATAACTTCTGAAACTTTACCGGATTCTTTCTGGCGAATTGCTTCCTCTACGGCTATCTCATCAAAAGGATTCATAGACATTTTTACGTGAGACAGATCAACGCCTGTGCTATCGGGTTTGACACGTATTTTGATGTTATAATCAACAACACGTTTGATAGCGACAATTATTTTCATGATGATCCTCTTTGTTGTATGATTACAAGTTTATAGCAATACTCATAAGAAACAAAATTGTTTAGAATGAAGTCTTATTTATAACTTGTGTTTTCTTTCATATAAGCTTTTTTTACGTTTACTTGTACTTTCTTGTTGTCATTTTCAATCTTCATATCTTCTGCATTGCCATAATTGCCTTATTTGCTTGAATAAAAAGTAAAAAAATCACTCTGTCTTATGAGAATATTTTTTTCATTTTATATGCTCTGTTTATGATGGCGCATCAGGGGCTTTAGGCAATGAAAAAATTAAGTGAAAAAAATAAAAATGGGGGAATGATTTTGCTCTTCAAATCTTGAGGACAAAAAAATAGAGATTTTTCTTTCAAATATTTTAAATAAAGATTGGGGCGAAATATTTCTAACAAAAAAGTTTTTGGGCGTTCTTAAAGCTCTATTTACTAAAATAGAGCACACTTTATTCATCATTTGTGCGATTCTTTTCAAAAAGGTTAATGAGGGGTAAGCGTTTGTGAATACGAAGGGTCATACGATCAACCAGCCGATCAATCAGGTTAGGAATGATAAATTCTCTTCTTTTATTGAACAGAAGGAGAGAACGGATGCGCCTATGGATGTAACAATGTCGGATATTGCTCAAAAATTACGCACTGTTCATGCACAAATGCAAATGAAGCATTCTTCCCGTTCTTTGATAGAGCAGGGGGCTTTAGAAGAGCATTTTAAATCTTACTTAGATGATATTAGTCGGGCCATTTTGGCTGAATATTATATCCGTCGTCAAAGAGAAAAAAAGCTTTTTGAATCTTTAGAGCAGATTAAAACAATTGTTCAAAGTTTACAGAGTGAAAAAAAGAGCTTAGAAGAAGCAGCACTAACACAACGTGGACCTCGTTCAAAATCACCTGATTCTGTTGTACAAAAACTTGCTCGTATGGAATATGAGGGAAATAAAGAACGCTTATCACTTCAAAAGGTTCAAAATTTTTCGAGACAAAACGGTATAATTCCACTCCAAACAAATGTTAAAAATGTGGCGCAGAAAGAAAATAAAAGCTCTTTGCCAAGTGATACTATGAAGCCTTCTTTTAAAAAGGTTGAGGGAGCCGTAGAGTGTGCTTCGATAGAAAAAAAGGATATGGGTATTCAGGCACCTAATCGTGGCATTGAGAACGATTTTTCTTCTTTAAAGGCGCAGTCTCAAGAGAGTGTTTCGTTTTTATCTCATTTGGTAAAAAAAAGTGTTCTTTGTTTTTTAACCGTTGCATTTATGGTAGCGATAACGTTATGTCTTTACAGCGTTTTAAAAGGAGCGCGTTTTTTTTAGTTTTTATGATGTTGATGTTAATAGATATGAAATGTATTGCGCATTCGTGGATTATGCGAAAGTTGTATAGCAATTAAAATTATCCTTTTAAACACGCAACAGAGATTATTGGAAAAGAGGATAATTGGAGAAAGATTCTCTCAATTGTTAAAAAGCCTCAGATTATCTTGAAGGTTCTGTAAGTGAGTATTTATTTACCAATTGCTGAAATGTCTCTCAATATGCTGATTTTGATTGGTATGGGAGTCGTTGCTGGTTTTTTTTCTGGTCTTTTTGGAATTGGGGGCGGTTTTCTTATCACTCCTTTATTGATTTTTTATAATATCCCTCCTGCTATTGCTGTTGGAACAGGTGCAAATCAGATGATTGCGTCATCTGTAACAGGAGCGATTACCCATTTTAGAAGACGTACGCTCGATATCAAACTTGGTATTCTTTTGGCGATTGGAGGAGGGGGGGGATCTTTAATCGGGATTCAGATTTTCTCTGTTTTGAAAAAATTAGGTCAATTAGACTTAATGATTTCTCTTCTTTATGTGATTCTTCTTGGAAGTGTAGGAAGCTTGATGATTGTTGAAAGTTGGTATGATATGATGCGCAAGCGTAAGGCAGGAAAAGCCAATATTCGTCTTGCTGGTCGACATAACTGGATTCATCGCTTACCGTTAAAAATGCGTTTTCGGACATCTATGATCTATGTCAGCATTATTCCAGTTTTAGGGATTGGTCTCATTGTAGGGTTGTTGTCTTCTATTATGGGAATTGGTGGGGGGTTCTTTATGGTACCAGCATTGATTTACCTTCTGCGTGTTCCAACCAATGTGGTGATTGGAACTTCACTTTTTCAGATCACATTTGTGTCTTCTTTCACGACAGTTTTACAAAGTATGACTCATCAGTCCGTTGATATTGTCCTGGCTTTTTTATTAATGCTGGGAGGAAGTATTGGTGCGCAATATGGAACACGGGCTGGACGGAAGTTAAAGGCGGAACAATTGCGTATGGCACTTGCGTTTTTGGTGTTGATTGTGTGTATGCGTCTTGCTTTTCAATTATTTATACGCCCCGATAATCTTTTCTCTCTGGATATTCTTATGAGATAAAAATGGGTAGATTATTTTCTTTATGCATCATTACAAGTTGCTTTTGTTTTGTTTCTTTTTCTACATGGTCACATGTTGGGACGACAGCGACATTCGTTGATCAAGTTGATCACGAAACTGTTCAAATTATCGTAACAACAAATACGATTACTGTGGATGCAAATTTTGCTGGTCGTGATCTTTATATTGCTGGTGTTTTGGAAAATATTGATCCGTTATATGCTCGACAAAACCGTTATGATGTTGTTGTGAGCTTGGAGGGACAAGAGCGGACAATGGTGATGCGAGAAAAAAAACGTAATGCCGGTGTTTGGGTTAATACAGATTCTCTTATTTTTAAAAAGGTTCCTCTTTTTTACTCTATGGTCACAACACGTGAAATTGACGATATTACGAGTGTTGAAGATTATAAACGCTTGGGGTTAGGATTACTTTATTTGCCATTGCAGACGGATGAAAAAGATCAGAAAAAAATACAGATCTTTCGCGATGAACTTATAAAACTGCAAAAAGCCAAAAGCCTTTATTATGAGGAAGTAGGGGGTGTTCGTTTTGGTTCTGACACGCTTTTTACTGCACATTTTCGTTTACCAACCAATATTCCTGTTGGACATTATAAGGTTCGTGCTTATCTTTTTCGTGATGGTCAGTTTATTGATAGTACAACAACGACTCTTGAAATTGTTAAAGCACATATCGCTTATACAATTTTTTACGCAGCACATAAGTATCGTTTCTTATATGCTATTGTTGCGGTGATCATTGCTGTTACCACAGGATTTTTATGTCGTTTGATTTTTCGAAAAGACTAGCGCAAGGAAAATGTTGAGGCTTTTATTTTTTATGAAAAATGCGTAAGATAAGAAAGATAGGCACAACAACAATCGCTCCCGTCATGGTGATATGAAAGAAGTTTGTGAGCGTTATAAATCCTGTTGCCCATAGAGACTGAAAAAAATCTATAATTTTCTGTATGAGACTTTTGGGTGTCCATCCCAAAAAATTCATTATGATGCCAATAAAAAATGAAAGGATGAGCAATTTTAAACTAACATGGTGGCTTAATGTGCCTCCAAGAAAAGCACGAAAAGAATCTGACAATTTTTTCTTTCGGTTCATTTTAATATACTTTCGAATATCTTGTTTTTTATTGTATCATCATAGTACAGTGATGTCATTGTCATAAAGGAGAAAGATTTTTTATTTTTTCTTACTTTTTTGGAGTGCATCACTTTAGTACTGGTGTAATATCAGTGCTTTAAAATATACGCGCGTTCTCTTGCTTTTTTGCGATATTTTCATGGCGCTTTTTTCATTAAATGAAGAGATATCCTTTCGTTTCTGAGAATTTGTAGGGGAGTTCTTGTAGCGTTTCGATATTTCGTATTAGGATAAGAGTTCTAGTCTATTGAAGATTTTATAACGGATTTATTATTGTTGTGTATTGAAATAATATTTCAAGGCATTTTACTTAAAAAAAGACTATCTATTCTGATAAGGGTATGCTTATATAGGTATTATATTTAGGTATTTCAACCTTAGTGCATTGAAAAGATATTTTTTGCTGAAAAAATGTAAGCAATGAAGTAAGTGTTGTTAGAGGAGCAAAGGTATTTAAAATACGATGTGGAAAAAAGTTTTGTTATGTGCGGGTGCTGTAAAAGAATATCAGGGGGTGGTGCCCATGCTCCTTTTATTGAGAAATAAAATATAATTTAAAAGCTGTTATTTGGCAGAGGATTATGGAAAAATTCAAAATTCCTTTTATAGGGGGAGGCGTTTCATGTCGGTTGATGGGTGAATTTTCCTGTTTTGTTAAAATATCAAATTGTTATTAAAGCTCTTTGTTATTAAGGCGCTTAAGCTAACGAGGAAGAGTCTTTTGATGGCATAAAAAGACGAGAGGAAAGAAGAGACACGCTTGCCCGACAAAAGAGAGAAAATAGTGGTTTTATAATCTTCAATCGTAGGCGTTATGACATCATGAATGGCTCTGTTATGGGGGAGCATTCATTGTATGTCAGAGTGTTTGTTGTTGCATGTTTTGGTTTGTCTTGGCTTATAGGTATGGGCAGAAGGCGTGGTTGGTAAGTGGTGTTGTTTGAAGGTTTTAATACTTTAGTTTGAGGCGCTTATGGATCATCTAACCTTATTATTAAGCATGTGCTTGTTGTGTGGGAAATTTATATAATAAACTTTAAAAGGAAAAGTCTATGAACTTGAAGAAAAAAATATTAAAGAATAGCAGCTCTCTTGTTTCTGCTTTTATAGCACTGGGGATGGTTGCACAACAGGTTTCAGCAAAAACTCCCGCTGACACCCTTGTGATGGCTTGGAATATTGATTCAATTAGTACATTTGATCCCGCTCAACTTAGTGATGTTTATGGAAGTGAAATTGTCCGCAATGTTTGTGATAGTTTGGTCAGTACCGCAACGGATGATCCTGCTAAAATGGTTCCGGCATTAGCTACACATTGGGATGTTTCAGGGGATGATCACAGTACGGTGATTACTTTTCATTTGCGTGATAGTTTGAAGTTTAATGATGGCAGATCAGCCAATGCCAATGATCTTGTTTGGAGTATGAAGCGGATTGTCAAATTGAAGATGACCAATGCGGCAATTTTTAATGAATATGGAATTACAGAGCAAAATGTTGATGATGCTTTGCAAGCCCCAGATAAGAAAACAGTGGTGATGAAATTTGATAAGCCTTATCCAGCAGAGCTTATTCTTAATAATATTGTTGCAAGTCCAGCAACAGCTTTGCTTGATCGTAAGACAATTATGAAGCACGAAAAAGATGGCGATCTGGGAAATCAGTATTTGAAAAGTCATGCTGCTTGTGTTGGTCCTTATCAGTTAAGCAGTTGGCGCCCTGGAGAAGCTCTTTTGTTACGTGCGAGTTCCCATTATTGGGGCGAGGCGCCTAAATTGAAGCAGATTCTCATTCGCCATGTTATGGAGCCTGGAACACAACGTTTATTGTTGCAAAAGCATGATATTGATGTTGCTCGTGATTTGTCCCCTGAAGATCTTGCAGATCTGCAAAAAACAACAGATGTTAAAATCGAAGAAGTGTTAGAGCCATCCATGATGTATTGGGGATTTAACATGACAAATCCCATTTTTGCTAAGGAAAAAGTACGCTTGGCGATGCGTTATCTTATTGACTATGAAGGTCTTGGCAAGAAGCTTCTCAAAGGGATTGGTGTTCCACGGGCAAGTTTTATTCCTCTTGGTAACTTTGGGGCTCTGGAGGAAAAAGAAGGACAACCCTTTACATTTGATGTTGCAAAAGCCAAGCAGCTTTTAGCAGAGGCCGGTTATCCGAACGGATTTGAGGCAAATTTTCTTGTCTCAAATGCTCCTTATAGGCTGTTGGTTGCTCAGTCACTTCAAGATAGTGCCGCACAGGCGGGGGTGCGTCTTAAAATTGAGCGTTTGGCAGGTACACAGTTGTTTTCCAAACTTTATGCTCGGGCTTTTGATACGATTTTTGTCGGATGGAATAACGATTCTGCGGATCCCCATACAATGGCTTCACGTCTTGTTTATAACCCTGATAATCGGTTTGAGGCAAAAAATACCGCCTATCCTAGTTGGCAGCATGGGTATTTTGATGCCAAGATGAATCAAAAAGTTGAAGAGGCGTTATTTCAAAAAGATCCACAAAAACGAGCGCAACTTTATGCTGATTTACAACGTGAACTGATGCAAAAAGGACCTTATGCGTTTATCTTTCAAAAATATAGCGTTATCGCGATGACACCTGATATCAAAAAGTGGGTTTGGAATAGTGCGCCACAAATTTTTTATAGTAAAATTGAAAAATAAGTGTGTCTTTAAATATTGTAAAATACAACAAAAATGAAATCATAATAACTTCAGCGTTTTGCATAGTGTTCAAGAACTTTGTAATACGCTGGAGATCATGGGGAATGATTGGATATGTTGTTGAATATTTCTATTTTAAAAGGGATCTGTCATTTTCATTAAAGATGTGTTGGTATGGATGTTAAAACTGAATATTTCAACTTCTGTGAAGTGAAAAGTGGTAAATTTATTTGCTCAAAAATCAGTGCAACAAATGTCGCGGAATTTTAGCATTGCTGAAGAAGCAAAGACTTTGCAATGGTGAATAAAAGTTTTATTATGGAGAAGGTACGAGGAATATCAGTTTTTATGGTGTCTATGTTTCTTACTTTGAAAGATGGTAAGATGCCAATTGGAGGGTGTTATTTTACGGGGTGTGATGAGAAATTGCAAGTTTCCTTTTGAAGAAGGAATAAAAGTCGTTGTACTTGGCAAATTGATGAATTTTTCTGTTTGATCGAAACGTTAAATTATGATGAAGGCTTTTTGTTATTAAAGCACTTGAACCAACAGGGGGTGCTTTGATGACATTAAAAAAACGTCAGAAAAAACAAGGGGAAACTTGTTTAACAAGAGAGAAAAACAATAGAGGTTTGTTAGTCTTTAATCGTAGCATTATGCTCTCATGAATAGGCTCTGTTACTGGTAAGCGTTTATTGTATAGCAAAAGTGTTTGCCATTGCACGTTTTGGTTTAGCTTATAAGGGTGGGCAGGAGGAGTGATTGGTAAGTAGTGATATTTGAAAGTTTGAATACTTTGTTTGAGGCGTTTATGTATCGTCTCATTTTATTATTTAAATATGTTTGTGTTGCGTGGAAAATTTATACAATAAACTTTAAAAGGAAAAGTCTATGAGCTTGAAAAGAAAAATATTGAAAAGGAGCAGCTCTCTGGTTTCTGCTTTTATAGCACTGGGGATGGTTGTACAACAGGTTCCAGCAAAAACACCCGCTGATACTCTTGTGATGGGGTGGAATCTCGATTCAATTAGTACATTTGATCCAGCGCAAATCAATGATCGTTATGGGAATGAAGTTCTTGTCAATGTTTGTGATAATTTAGTTGACCCCGCTAAAGATAATGCAGCTAAAGTTATTCCTTCTTTGGCCAAAAGCTGGGATGTTTTAAGTGATGATCAGAAAACGGTGATCACTTTTCATTTGCGTGATGGTTTGAAGTTCAACGATGGTCGTTCTGCTAATGCTTATGATCTTGTTTGGAGCATGAAGCGGGTTGTTAAATTGAAGATGGCTACTGCGGCGACATTTAATGAATATGGTATTACAGAACAAAATGTTGATGAGGCTTTTCAAGCACCGGATGAGAAAACGGTGGTGATGAAATTTGATAAACCTTATCCAGCAGAGCTCATTCTTAGCCATTTTGCCACTAGTCGTACTCTTGCCTTGTTGGATCGAGAGACAATTATGAAACATGAACAAGATGGTGATCTGGGAAATCGGTATTTGGCAAGCCATTCTGCCTGTGTTGGTCCTTATCAGATAAGTAGCTGGCGTCCTGGAGAAGGGATTTTGTTGCGTGCAAGCTCCAATTATTGGGGTGAGGCACCTAAATTAAATAAGATTTTAATTCGCCATGTTGCGGAGCCTGGAACACAACGTTTATTGTTGCAAAAACACGATATCGATGTTGCACGTAATTTGTTGCCAGAGGATTTAGCAGATCTCCAAGCTACAACGGATATTAAAGTTGCAAGAGTATTAGAGCCATCTGTAATCATATGGGGATTTAATGTGACGAATCCAATTTTTGCCAATGAAAAAGTGCGTTTGGCGATGCATTATCTTATTGACTATGAAGGACTCGGTAAGACGCTTCTTAAAGATGTTGGTGTTCCACGGGCAAGCTTTATTCCTCTTGGTAATCTTGGAGCTTTGGACGAAAAAGAAGGACAACCCTTTAAACTTGATCTGCAAAAAGCAAAGCAGCTGTTAACTGAGGCTGGTTACCCAGATGGTTTTGAGGCCAATATTTTTGCAGGGGCATCTCCTTATCCTTTTGCTTTGCCTATTGCTCAGTCTCTCCAAGATAATGCAAAAAAAGTGGGAGTGCGCTTTAAAATTGAACGTTTTGTGGGGACGCAATTATTTTCAAAACTCTCTGCACGTGCTTTTGATACGATTTTTTTCGGATGGAATAATGATTCTGCTGATCCTCATACAATGGCTTCACGTCTTATTTACAATCCGGATAATCGGTTTGAGGCAAAAAATACCGCCTATCCTAGTTGGTGCCATGGGTATTTGGATGAAACGATGAATCAAAAGGTTCAGGATGCTTTATTTGAAAAAGATCCACAAAAACGGGCGCAAATGTATGCTGATTTGCAACGTGAATTTATGCAGAAAGGACCCTATGCTTTTATTTATCAGACGTATCATACGATAGCGATGACACCTGATGTCAAAAAATGGGTTTGGAATAGTGCTCCACGTATTTTTTATAGTGCAATTGAAAAATAAGTGGATTTTAATGCTGTAAAATACAACAAGAATGAAATCATGATAACTTCAGCGTTTTGTATGGGGGGTAAGAATTTTGCAAAACGTTGAAGCTTATCGGTAACGCATTGATATGTTGTGTATAGAATGTAATTTCAAGATACGCTATTTAAAGAGCTCTTTTATCCTATCACGCCATAAAACACTGTTGTTTAGAGCGGTGATATAAGGCATGAAAAGCTTTACATATTAAGTGTTTTTAGATACCGTGATCAGTACAGGGCATGGTTTGGGCTGTCCGCGCCTATGCAGGAAACCGCATGAGTGGTCAGCAAGTGGAACTTGCCCCGTGAGAAGCTAGTCCGGTGGATTGGTAGAAATCTCCATCCTTTGAGATGTTGGGAGGAGGTTAATTTCATTAAAATTAAAAATGTGTTTGTGTGAATGTTAAGACTTAATATTTCAATTTCTGTGAATTGAAAAATGGCAAATTTATTTGATGAAAAAATAAGTGCAACGAATGTTGCGGAATTTACTGTTTCCGAAATAGCAGGGGCTTTAAAGCGTGTTGTTGAGGAGAAGTTTGGTTATGTACGGGTGCGTGGGGAGATATCAGGTTACCGTGGTGCTCATGCTTCAGGACATGCTTATTTTGCTTTAAAAGATGATAAGGCGCGGTTGGAAGCTGTTATTTGGCGTGGAGTGATGGAAAAGCTCAAATTTCCTCCTGAAGAAGGGATGGAAGTGGTCGCTGTTGGTAAACTTACGACGTATCCAGGATCATCAAAATATCAAATTGTCATTGAAGCTCTTGAACCAACAGGGGTTGGTGCTTTAATGACACTTCTTGAAAATCGTAAGAAAAAGTTTTTAGAAGAAGGCTTATTTGATGAAGCAAAGAAAAAAACTTTGCCTTATATGCCCCGAATTATAGGCGTTGTAACATCACCAACAGGTGCTGTTATTCGTGATATTATTCACCGTATATCCGATCGTTTTCCGTTGCATATTTTGGTTTGGCCTGTACGTGTTCAGGGGGAAACAAGTGGTAGGGAAGTCGCTGCTGCTGTTGAAGGTTTTAATGCGTTGCCTTTAGGAGGCGTTGTTCCTAAGCCTGATCTTCTTATTGTTGCGCGGGGAGGGGGAAGTTTAGAAGATTTGTGGGGATTTAATGACGAAGCCGTTGTTCGTGCTGTTTATAACTCTTCTCTTCCTGTTATTTCTGCTGTTGGGCATGAAACGGATTGGACCTTGATTGATTATGTGGCTGATTGGCGCGCTCCAACTCCCACAGCCGCAGCAGAGCGGGCTGTTCCTGTTAAGCTTGATCTCGAGGTGCTAGTGGCATCGCTTGGTGCACGTTTGCGTACGGGACTTGCGCGTTATTTTGATTTTTATCGACAAAAACTGCGTGCTACTCTAAGAGCTCTTCCGACTGCTGATCAACTTTTTGCTCTACCACGGCGAGGTTTTGATGAAATTTCAAGTCGTTTGCAGCGTGCTCTTTGTGTAAGCTATGATAAAAAACGTTTTTCTTTTTATGCACTTGATGTGCGTTTTTCACTGCGTTTACTTAATACTGAAAAAGCAGAACACAATATGAAGGAATATACTGCACGTCTTCAGCGTGCTTTTGTGCGCAATGTTGAAAAACAACGGGCTGGGTTAGAGGTAGCCTCTAGGCTTTTAAGAAGCACTTCGTATCAGAATATTTTGGAGCGCGGCTTTGTTTTGGCTTTGGGGAAAGAGAATAAGCCCATCAAACGGTTGGTACAGATTCCTGAAACGGGGCAAATAAATTTACGTTTTTTTGATGGTGATATCAGTGTTGCAACACAAGAGCCTGTTTCTGCTAAACGTTCAAAACACAAGCAAATAAAATCGTCTAGCGATGATCAAGGAACCCTCTTTTGAATACAACAACATATTGATTTATATTAGATAATTTAGCACTATTCATATTGAATTAGAGCTCCGAATAACGTATGATTCTCTCATTGCAAATATGTGTATCTTGAATCAATCAAAACCACTTGCTTGCACATTACAAGTGGGGCCCCATGAGGGAAAACTGTACAAGAAAGGACTAAAAATGGCTCTTATGAACCGTTTTAATGCAAGGTCTGTTGCAACATTGGGGGCTGGCAAATATAATGATGGTGCTGGCTTGCTTCTTCACAAACGTAAAGATGGGGGTGCTCAATGGTTTTATCGTTATACCATTCATGATCGACGCCGTGAAATGGAAGTGGGTGCTCTTTGAGAGATGTTTTTTTTAAACGAGCCCGTGAATGTGCAACTGGGTGGCGTTCTGTTTTACGGTGAGTGCCATGCTTGCGGAAGGTCTTCTTAAGGGAGTGGATGGAAAAATTCGTTGCGCATGGGCTGGAACTGATCCACTTTATTGTGCTTATCATGATAATGAATGGGGAAAGCCTGTTGTAGAGGATATTTGTTTGTTTGAAAAAATTTGTCTTGAAGGTTTTCAAGCTGGACTTTCTTGGTTGACAATTTTAAAAAAACGCTCTTCTTTTCGCATTGCATTTGATCATTTTGATTTTGAAAAAATTGCTCATTATGATGAGTTAAAGGTGCAAATGTTGATGCAGAACAAAGATATTGTTCGCCATCAAGGAAAAATTCGATCAGTACTTAATAATGCACTTAGAGCACAAGAAATTATAATAGAGTGGGGGAGTTTGTCCCACTATTTTTGGTCTTTTCAGCCACCACAATCAGAACATTATGAAAAGATAGACTTTCAAACACTGTTGGCTCATCCCATAACACCTGCTTCTCTTCGTCTTTCTCAAGATTTAAAGAAACGTGGCTGGACATTTATTGGTCCAACGATTTGTTATGCTTTTATGCAGTCCGTAGGAATTGTTAATGATCATCTTGAAGGATGTTTTTGTCGATAAATTGGCAAACTTTCTTTTATAAGAATAATGATTAATAGGATAATAATTGAATTATTTAATAAATGTATAGATTATACAATTCCGCTGTATAAGATAATTGAAATATACAAACTATACAATATTAATGATTTTTTACGGTTGTTGGCAATCAAAACGACAAAGCGATAATTTTGAAGATGAAAAAACAGATGCAAAAAGAAGTGATATCTAATTGTCATGTATTTCGAGTTAGATAATGGTAATGTCTTGTATATTTTAAAGAAACATCTAGTTACACCAAAGCCCATTTTGCAACGCTGTTCGTGAATAGTATGATAGTAAACCCATTGTGCATTCCATCTTTAAGCTTATGAAGGAACAAATTGGCATCATCACACATTTACTAGCTCTCAATGTTGTGCAACAGTCTTTAGCATTGGTAATGGTCTCAGAAGAGGTGTTTTTATTTCTGTTAATGACATGACCGTTATAATTAATGAATATTTTATTCATGTTTATTGACGAATGCAAAGTGTTTTTTAGATGGGGTGCTGTTGTTGCATTCTTTTACTTTGCTTGTATGGCTGTTGGTTATTTGTATATAGATCGATTGCTCAATGCTTACCTAAGCAATAAAAATGAAATGCAGCGATGAAAAATTGAAGTTAAATGACTCAAGCTGCTTGTGTTAGGTTTTATTATCTGATAGTTTTTCTCTATTAGAGTGTGATCTTGCCGCGTGTGCGCTCCAATTTTTTGGAAGATGATGAAGCTTATGCAAGTTTGTATCCACTACATTGCTTCGTTGAATCTCTGTATGTTTCCGCTGGAAACGAGAGTTCTATTGCGGTATGTTGTTTTCTGTTCTATCTTTATAGTGGTAAAGCAATGATGCACACTAAAGTTTAGAAGGGTTTATATTCGTTATGTCTTTGGGGGAGCGTCTAATGAGTTTTGTTTTTATCAATGGGGAGATACATTTTAGTGTATATTTTTTTGATTGTAAGCTTTATTATCTCAAAAGATAAAGCGTGGAGGGAATGATTCTTCTCATTTTTCCTTTATCTTTGTTAACGCGTTTGGTTTTGTTGGTAAAAACGTAAAACTTTTGGCACTTAGTTTTCAAAAGATTAAGCAGATTTTTGTGGGGGTGGCGTTTTAGAAAAGATATTTTCTTATGTCTTTCTGCTGTTTCAGTGCCGTTTTGGTCATGTAATAAAGATGCGTCGTATCTTGAAATTGAGTGTTTGAGGGGGATGACTATTTTTAAAGTTTGCATATTTTATTTTAAATATCGCCTAAAGGAATAGAATAATGAATTCATAAATTGTTGCGTAATGATTTTTTAAAAGCTCACTATTTTTTTTGGGCGACAAGGCTTATTGATGATTAATAGGGAACTGATATAGTGCATTATCATATGCAAAGATGTTATGAAAAGAATGTAATACTGGTTAGCAAAACATATATTGCATGTTTGCTATGGTTTATTGAGACGTAAGTCAATGAATTTATGATGACTCTGTATAGGTGATTAGAAATATAGGCGATTAAAACGTATTTATTCTAATGTTATAATTATAAATTTGCTATATTATTTCAGCATCATTAATTGATAAAAAATAAATAAAGGGGAAAGTTTATGAACTTGAAGAAAAAGATATTAAAGAATAGCAGCTCTCTTGTTTCTGCTTTTATAGCTTTGGGGATAGTTGCACAACAAGTTTCAGCAAAAACACCGGCTGATACTCTTTTGATGGCTTGGAACCTTGATGCAATTAGTACATTTGATCCCGCCCAACTTAATGATGTTTATGGAAGTGAAATTGTCCGCAATGTTTGTGATAGTTTGGTCAGTACCGCAACGGATGATCCTGCTAAAATGGTTCCGGCATTAGCTACACATTGGGATGTTTCAGGGGATGATCACAGTACGGTGATTACTTTTCATTTGCGTGATAGTTTGAAGTTTAATGATGGCAGATCAGCCAATGCCAATGATCTTGTTTGGAGTATGAAGCGGATTGTCAAATTGAAGATGACCAATGCGGCAATTTTTAATGAATATGGAATTACAGAGCAAAATGTTGATGATGCTTTGCAAGCCCCAGATAAGAAAACAGTGGTGATGAAATTTGATAAGCCTTATCCAGCAGAGCTTATTCTTAATAATATTGTTGCAAGTCCAGCAACAGCTTTGCTTGATCGTAAGACGATTATGAAGCACGAAAAAGATGGCGATCTGGGAAATCAGTATTTGAAGAGTCATGCTGCTTGTGTTGGTCCTTATCAGTTAAAAAGTTGGCGTCCTGGAGAAGCGCTTTTGTTACGTGCAAGTTCCCATTATTGGGGACAAGCGCCTAAACTGAAGCAGATTCTCATTCGTCATGTTGTGGAGTCAGGAACACAACGTTTGTTGTTGCAAAAACATGATATTGATGTTGCTCGTAATTTGACCCCTGAAGATCTTGCAGATCTGCAAAAAACAACAGATATTAAAGTTGATAGAGTGTTAGAACCAACTATGATGTACTGGGGATTTAATACGACAAATCCCATTTTTGCTAAGGAAAAAGTACGCTTGGCGATGCGTTATCTTATTGACTATGAAGGTCTTGGCAAGAAACTTCTCAAAGGGATTGGTGTTCCACGGGCAAGTTTTATTCCTCTTGGTAACTTTGGGGCTCTGGATGAAAAAGAGGGGCAACCCTTTACATTTGATGTTGCAAAAGCCAAGCAGCTTTTAGCAGAGGCTGGTTATCCGAATGGATTTGAGGCAAATTTTCTCGTATCAAATGCTCCTTATACTTTGTTACTTGCTCAGTCACTCCAGGATAGTGCTGCACAGGCCGGGGTGCGTCTTAAAATTGAACGTGTGGCAGGTACACAGTTGTTTTCAAAAGTGAATGCAAGGGCTTTTGATACGGCTTTTCTCGGATGGAATAACGATTCTGCGGATCCCCATACAATGGCTTCACGTCTTGTTTATAACCCTGATAATCGGTTTGAGGCAAAAAATACCGCCTATCCTAGTTGGAAGCATGGGTATTTTGATGCCGAGATGAATCAAAAAGTTGAAGAAGCATTGTTTCAAAAAGATCCGCAAAAACGGGCGCATCTTTATGCTGATTTACAACGTGAACTGATGCAAAAAGGACCTTATGCGTTTATTTATCAGCAATATAGCGCTATAGCGATGACACCTGATGTCAAAAAATGGGTTTGGAATAGTGCGCCGCGTATTTTTTATAGTAAAATTGAAAAATAAGTGTGTCTTTTTAGTGTTATCAAAGCTAAAAAGAGCTTAATCATAATTGCATGATGAAAATATTCTCCCATATAAAGCTCTTCAGTTTTTTAAGGATGAAACGTGAGGGATGTTTGTGTAGTAGCAGTATATAATTAAGATCGTTTATAGGGAGCGATGAATATAGAAAGTTATATTGGGGAGGATCTTTGTTTATGGTTATAGATTCTCTGCATCCCGAATATAGACTGATGTATAAGAAAATTATTTTATAGATGCTTAGTTTGATTAAATGAAATTGATGTCTAATGCTATGCTATTTAAAAGGTGAAAGAGCAAAATCACAATCACTTTGTGTGAAAAGGTAGAAGAATACAAAAGGAAGAGATAAAATGGGAAAACAAAGAATATTAAAAAAATTTTCTATTTTATTAAGCTCAATCGTTTTTTTTAATGGGGCTGTAACATCGGCATTCAGTGCCTCATCTAAAGATATATTGGTAATGGCATGGAATATTGATTCAATTAGTAGTTTTGATCCAGCGCAAACTGTTGAGGTTGTGACGAGTGAGTTATTGACGAATATTTGCAGCGCGTTAGTACAATATGATGAGCATGATCCTACAAAAATTCGTCCTGCTATGGCAAAATCTTGGGACGTTTTAGATAATGGCAAAAGAATAGTCTTTCATCTTCGTGATGATTTAAAGTTTAATGACGGAAGGACGGCTACAGCGCAAGATCTGGTATGGTCGATGCGACGGATTATAAAATTAGGATTAAGCTATGCTCAATCTTTAATGGATTATGGATTTACCAAAAACAATATTGAAACAAATATTCAGGCTCTTGATGATAAGACTTTACAATTAAAATTAGATAAACCCTATCCTATTCAGCTCATATTGACTGTTATAGGACAATCTTATGCTTCTGCTTTGCTTGATCGGAAAACAATTGAAGCACAGAGTATTAAAGGTGATATGGGGAATAAATATTTAGCAACACATTCAGCTTGTGTTGGACCTTATAAATTGGTGAGCTGGTCTCCAGGAGATAAAGTTGTGTTAGAGGCGACACAACATTATTGGGGCGATGTGCCTAAAATTAAGCAGATTGTTGTGCAGCATGTAGCGGATTCATCAAGTCAAAGACTTCTTTTGGAAAAAGGTGATGTGGATATAGTGCGTGATCTTTCTTCAGAGGATACTTTAGATCTTGAAAAAAAGGGAGGGCCAGTCAAAATTAGTCGTGTTTTGCGTCCGCAGATTATTTACCTATCGTTAAATAATAAGAATGCAGTTTTTGCGAATGAAAAGGTCAGATTGGCACTCCGTTATTTAGTTGATTATGAAGGTCTTGGGAAAACTGTTTTGAAAGGGATTGCTATTCCTCGGGCAACTTATATGTCCTTGGGTGTTCCAGGTGCGTTGGATGAAAAAGAAGGGTTGCCTTTTCAGTTGGATTTGAAAAAAGCAAAACAACTGATTACTGAAGCTGGTTATCCTAATGGGTTTAAAGCTAATCTTTTAGTTGGAAGCCTTAGTTATATGTCGTCTGTTGCACAGTCTATTCAAGCCAATGCACGCAAAATTGGTGTTGAGCTTACAATTGAAAAAATGGCACAAAATCAATTGTTGAGCCGTGTACGTGGTGGAAATTATGATACTGCACTTATGGGGTGGGGGAGTGCCGATCCTGATGGACATCCTGCTTCATTAAATCACGTGTTTAACCCTGATCCAACATTTACAAAAAAGCACAATATGTATTTAGCTTGGCGCGCTGGGTATTATGATGAAAATGTTAATAACATGGTGATGGATGCTTTGTTTGAGAAAGACCCCAATAAGCGTATCATGCAATATCGTACTTTACAGCATTATGTGCTAGAGCATGGTCCTATGGTTTATTTATTTCAGACATATTATACCGTTGGTATGGGGCCTGATGTCAAAAAATGGATTTGGAACAGTTATAGACTTTATTACAATGAAGCAGAAAAATAAAAAGAAGCATGTTATAGAAAAGGATTGTAGAACATGCTTAATAAGAGATTGTTTTGTTATATAAAAAGGTATTTGCTTTATGTTTTGTCGCTACAGAGGGGATTTTTATAATGGTTTTGCCACTTTCAGAGACTGAAAGAGCTGTATCAGAAAAGCAGAAAAAATTATTTTTATGGGATTTTTTATGCAAAGGATTGAAACTTCTTATTTCAGTTTTTATCACATTGCTTGGGTTGGTGACGATCACTTTTTTTCTTGGTCATCTTCTTCCTCTAGATCCAGTTCTGTCTATTCTTGGTGATAATATCAGTCAGGAAGCTTATGATGCAATGTATTATAAGCTGGGTCTTGATAAGCCGTTGATTGTCCAATATTGGAAGTATCTTCATAATGTATTTTTGTTTGACTTTGGAGATGCTTTAACTTCTGGGCGACCTGTTCTAGCCGATATTATGCGTGTATTTCCTGCAACATTAGAGCTTGCAACCGTTGCTATTGTTATTGGCACAAGTCTTGGAATTCCATTTGGTGTTTTTGCAGCAATGTATCGCGATTCATTTATTGATTATGTTGTCCGTGTTTTTACACTTGTAAGTTATTCTACTCCAACATTTTGGCTCGGATTAATGGCGTTGTTAATATTTTACGCCAAGCTTGGCTGGATTGGTGGCCCAGGACGACTTGATTTTCTTTATGAATATTCTTTTGAACCAAAAACAGGATTTTTCCTTTGGGATACTGCAAGCCAAGGACAATGGGAGGCTTTTGGTAATGTTTTTAGTCACGTTATTATGCCTGCTTTGATCTTGGCTTTCGGTGCTATGGCTTATATTAGCCGTATGACTCGTGGGTTTATGATTGAGCAGCTTAATCAGGAATATATCATTACTGCACGTGTAAAGGGATTATCGTGGGCGCGAACCGTTTGGGGGCATGCCTTTCGAAATGCTGCTGTTCAAATTATTACCGTTGTTGCACTTTCTTATGCTTTTTTATTAGAAGGGGCTGTTTTAACTGAGACAGTTTTTGCTTGGCCTGGTTTTGGACATTACTTGACAAATGCTCTTTTAGCCGGAGATATGAATGCAGTTGTAGGATGTACTTTGCTTGTAGGATTTATCTTTGTCGCCATTAATTTATTTTCTGATTTGCTTTATCGCATTTTTGATCCAAGGACACGTTGAATATGACAGTAAGTAATCATCATAAATCGCAATCATCATCTTCTTTGGGTAGTTGGTTAAACGATCCTGTTCCAAACTCCATAATTCAAGCGAACATACAAAGAATTTATCACGCACTGGCTAAGTTTTTTCATAACTTTTCGGCTGTATTCGGTCTGCTTATTATTTGTATTATTATCATATGTGCATTTTTTGCTCCTTGGATTGCTACGCATGATTTTCTTAGCAATGATCTAGGGCATCGGTTGCAGCCACCCTCTATGGCGCATTATTTTGGAACAGATGAATTGGGACGTGACATTTTTAGTCGCCTTGTTTTTGGTTCCCGTATTACTCTTTATGTTGTTTTTCTTACAACAGTTATTGTAGGTCCAATAGGGCTTATTGTTGGAACTGTATCTGGTTATATGGGCGGATGGGTTGATACTGTGCTCATGCGCATTGTCGATATTTTTCTTGCTTTTCCAGGTTTGATTTTAGCTCTTGCATTTTCAGCCGCATTGGGACCAGGGATCGAAAATGCTTCTATTGCAATTTCAATTGCAGCATGGCCACCAATTGCACGTTTAGCACGTGCTGAGACTTTGACAATACGTTCTTCTGATTATGTTTCTGTAGTTCGCCTGCAAGGGGCCTCTGCTTGGCGAATTATTTTGTTTCATGTTGCACCCATGTGTATTCCTTCAGTGATTGTACGATTAACTTTGGATATGTCTGGAATTATTTTAACGGCTGCTGGTCTTGGTTTTTTAGGGTTGGGAGCTCAACTTCCAAGTCCTGAATGGGGTGCGATGCTTTCTTCAGGGCGGGAATTTATGATGACAAATTGGTGGTTGGCGGCAATACCAGGCTGTGCAATATTATTTGCAAGTCTTGCTTTCAACCTTTTAGGTGATGGTCTTCGTGATGTATTGGATCCACGCAATGGGTAATAAATTATTAGAAGTAGAAGATTTACGTATTTCTTTTCCTACAACGCGCGGCATTTCAGAAGTTGTGCGTGGCGTTAGTTTTTCTGTTGGAAAAGAAAAAATTGGAATTGTTGGTGAATCCGGATCTGGAAAATCGATGACTGGGCGCGCAATACTAAGGTTGAGTCCAAAAGCAGCCATTGTTAAAGCTAAAAAAATGCGCTTTGAGGATGTTGATTTATTGGCTGCAAGTGAACCTCAGATGCGAAAAATCCGTGGGAAACGTATTTCAATGATTTTACAGGATCCAAAATATTCACTTAATCCATTAATACGGATCGGGGAACAGATTATGGAGGCTTACCGTATTCATTACCGTGTTTCAAAAGCTGAAGCGAGGGAGCGCACCATATCTATGTTAGAATCTGTTCATATTCGTGATCCTGAACATGTGATGCGTCTCTTTCCTCATGAAATATCTGGGGGGATGGGGCAGCGCGTGATGATTGCAATGATGCTCATTCCAAAACCTGATTTAATTATTGCCGATGAGCCAACATCTGCACTTGATATTACGGTCAGACGACAAGTTTTATCTGTATTAGATGAACTTGTGACAAAATCTGGAACGGGACTTATTTTCATTAGTCATGATTTAAATATGATTGCTGATTTTTGTGATCGTATTTTGGTGATGTATGCGGGCCGTGTGTTAGAAGAGTTGCCTGCTTCTGATTTGTCTCACGCTTGTCATCCTTATACAAAGGCGTTGCTCGCGAGTTTGCCACGGCTTGATAATCCAGTTGATATTTTGGCTGTTCCTGAGCGTGATCCTGATTGGTTGTATAATCCTACGATTGTTAATGGTGTTGAGGAGGTTCCTCATGACAAATTGTGAGAATATTATTGATGTTTCTAATTTATCTGTAACTTTTGGGCACAGGCATAAGGCAGTAACAGTTGTTAAAAATGTTAATTTTCATATTAAGCGTGGTGAAGCTTATGGTTTGATTGGTGAATCTGGATGTGGAAAGTCAACTATTTTGAATACATTGGTGGGGCTCATTCCAGATTATAGTGGAAAGTTCCTTTTTGCTGGACAAGAAGTTGAAAAGAAAAGAAGTAAGGATTTTTTACGCTGTATTCAAATGGTTTTTCAAGATCCTTATGCTTCGCTGCATCCAAGAAAAATGGTCCATACGGTTCTTTCTGAATCGCTCAAAATCCATGGGATGGATAATCAAAGAGAGCGTGTGGAGGATGCTTTAGATTCTGTTGGTTTAGATTCTTCATTTCTTTATCGTTATCCTCATGAGTTGTCTGGAGGGCAGCGTCAGCGTATTGCTCTTGCACGTGCTTTAATTATTGAGCCAGAGGTGTTATTGCTTGATGAGCCAACATCTGCATTGGATGTGTCGGTACAGGCTGAAATTTTAAATTTGTTGAAATCACTGCGCGTGAGAAAAAAGCTTACTTACTTAATGGTATCCCATGATCTTGCTGTTGTTGCACATATTTGTGAACGTGTTGGAATTATGCATAAAGGGATTATTCTTGAAGAGCTTAGCAATGATGAATTGCGTAATCTACATGCGCAACACGATTATACAAAGGAGTTTTTTGAAGCAAGTATAGAGCCTATTGTTCATAGAGAGCAAAGAGCATGATCAATTTTACAGAAGAGAAAGTGCAATTTTATTTGTTTTAAAGTTTTTAGAGATGTTTGGCGGCATTATTAAGAGGGAAGGGGATAATAGGATTTTTTCAGTATGAATTTGCTGGGCAGTGTTTGAGCTATAATATTTTAAATCCTATTAGAACTCGCATTTTGAAATATACGAGTGACTTATAACATACATCCCTTTGTTTGATATTGTTGCATTATTTTTACTTATCATTTTATGTTCAAAAGTTTTATTTTGAGATTTTAAGCATTAAATTTGTGAGAAATAACAAAAGATAGTAATGCTGTATTTTCTAAAATAGCTTCTCATTATTTTACAATATCATTTTGTTTTTGGTTATTCTCTTTTTTACAGTTTTATTCTTTATAAAAAGAATTTTTTGTAAAAAATATCCAATGTTAAATAACTGTCTTCAAATATTTCACTGTTTTCTATTAAAAAAACGCTTATAATAAGCTAGAAAGGCAGAGGTATGCTGCCTTTTTGTTAAATTGAATAGGCTGTTTTTTACAATCTTGGTTTAAAACTGATAGCGTATTCCTCCTGAAAAGCTTGCACCACTTATACCAGTTTTTTGAAACTTTTGTTGATAGCTGACATCACCATGAAGGGAGAGGTTAGCGGACAATTGTGCACTTAATACCAAACCCACCTTCAAGGGAAGTTCCTGAGGGGTCACGTTTATAGTCCTTATCGATATGGAGTGCCTGATCATCACCAAAGGTTTTGATCAAGTTTACTTTTCCATAGAAAGACATAGGACGGCTGTTTTTAGTGGCAATGGTTTTTGTCAAACGTGTACCAACACGGATTATCCATTGAGAAGGATTTTGCATCTCAATGGTCAGATTATCAGCATCTTTAATGGTATCAAACATCAAATACTAATAGGCAAGCTGTGCCTGCGGTTCGAATGTTACGCCTTGAATACCCGTTGCAAATTGTTTGCCAACAGTTGTGGAGATCGCCAACATTTTTGCATTTTTCAATTTTGCGGTTGTACTAATGAGGGCATTGGTGATCTTTCCCTTTAGGAAGCCATAGGATAACAGCGTATCAAGATAGAAACCACTGTCATGTTGTATGGTTCCATAGGTTGTGAGTGACCATTTATCCACAGTGCTCTTACTCGCTGTCTTGTATATTCTTTGGAGTGAAAGAGAGTTGTCCATAGGTTTCTACAAGATCCAAATGTGTTGTAGATATTTTTCCCTTCTGCGCGACAAAGTTAGTGGCTCCTTGTAGAGCAGCATAGTGAAGATTAGCACTGCTATAACCATATTTACTAGGAGCACTACTTATCAGAAAACAAGATTCCTGTTTCTCCATAGAAGTATAAGAAGAAGCCGTTCCGTTTGTCTTATTCTTTCCCTAAAACAGATGTTCGCATATTGGCTAACAGTTGCCATATCGGTCAATCCAGCATACAAGAGAGCATTTGGCATGACCAAATAGCAAATAGCTTGCCGTTTGTGGTACAGGCGAATGCACATTTGCTTCAGGATGAGAATTAGAACCTGGGTTAGAATTAAGAAATTCAGGTTGTAGACGAAAGTCACAGAAACCTTTACTTTTCTCATCGAACAGATTTTATTTTATATCAGCTTTGTCCTGGCTTGAGTTTGGCCCATAGGCACGGAGCATATATTTATCAGGTGAACCACCTATTGTGGTATAGCCATGGGTTAGTTTGAAGGAGTCTTCTTCGGCTATTCCAGAAACTTGGATAAGAGAAAGTCCCCGTACATTTTTCTCAATATCAGAAGTTTTTTTGAGTGGTTTTTCCTTTTAAATTAACAAGAGTATTTGTATTTCCTGAAACATTCCATTTATTCAGAAGTCGATCGGTTATTTGCTCTGCTATTGACTTACCATCACTCTATCAAGTATTGAAAGAAATTTGCGCATCGCCTGTTGCATTATAGATGGCTTTGGTATCTGGGTTTCCAGAGTTTATATGCAATGTGTGGTAATAATTTTCTGTTGGCTCTTTAAAAACAAGAGAACTGTTTTCGAGACCCAGAACAGAAATATCAGAACGTGATCTTTGAGCGATATCAAGCAGATTGCCCTCAGCATCTTTTTCTTGTGTGCTGTTTTTTAAGATCCATAGTGTACCGTTTTTCAGGTTAAAGCGTACGTTTCTCTTTTTTGCAATGTTTGTTCTTCCTTCTAAAGTGGAATAATCTGCATTTAAGGTGAAGCTACCGTTGGCTATCTCCTTAATTTTTTATTATTCCAGACATTTTTATCTTTTTCATCTTGCCAAGAAATTTTGTTCCCCAAAATACCATCATTTAATAATACATCAGCATGGATTTCTGGATCTTTAAGATTGAGTGTACCGATTGATAGAGCAGGACTATTTTCAATGTTTTTTTCAACAACAGCTTCAACAAAAATTCCAGTGCCATTTTCAATGTGAAAAATTGCACGGTTTAAATTGATTTCATTGCCATTATAAAAAAAATAAAACTAACGTTTTATCAAAAAAAGAAATTGATTTTGAAGATTTAGAAACAATCGATTTTATTGACGAGCTAATCGAATGTGATGTTGAAAGCCAATCAGAGCAAATCGAAATGGTAGAAACTAACCAACCAATCATTCACGAGCAAGAAAGCGTTTCTAAGAGAGCCAAGGGATAAAAGCAGCTGATGGGGTTGGCTCTGTTTTCCGCCCCACGGTGGGGAAAGCCGGAAATGATGTGCCGCTGATTGATATTGTTCGCCCCAATGGACAGGGTCTTTCTCATAACAAATATGACAGTTTCAATGTTGATACCCATGGCGTGATTTTGAACAATTCGACTGAGGAGGTTTCGCGTTCACAGCTTGGGGGATTGGTGCCAGGCAACGGCAATTTGCGTTATAGCGGTGCAGCAAAGGTTATTCTTAATGAAGTGGTAAGTGCCAATCGCTCGCGTCTTGAAGGCGTGAGCGAAGTACACGGGCATATGGCGGATGTTATTATCGCCAATCCCAATGGCATTACCTGTAACGGTTGTGGCTTTATTAATACACCACGAGTGACTTTATCGACCGGACAACCGATCATTGGAGCCGATGGCGCTTTGACTGGGTTGCGTGTTGAGGGTGGTGATATCACCATAGGCGCTCGTGGGGCTGATGGGAGTGCATTAGATATTTTTGATCTTGTTTCGCGCAAGATCAGTATCGGGGGTCCCATACAGGTCAAAGGGGATTTGGCTGTTATCGCTGGTCACAATCATTTTGATTATGACAAACGCGAAGCAACTTCTCTTGGTTCTGATGGCAAAGAGCCGGAATTGGCGATTGATTCCAGTGAGTTTGGTGGAATGTATGCGGGGCAGATCCGCGTGATTGCCAATGATAAAGGCGCCGGCGTTAAGATGCGCGGAGACATGGTTGCCAATGCAGGCGCCATGAGATTGACAAGTGATGGCAAGCTGGTGATTGCCAAAGCACGCGCCAAAGGAGCGGTGAAGGCTCATTCTCACCACGACAGTGTACATGTGAAAGATCTGCTTTTTTCAGAAGAAGCGGTTGAACTGAAGGCTTTGAAACATGTTGAACTGGAAAAAAATGCGCGCGTTGCAGCGAGCGGTGCTGTTGATGTGGGCGCCGATGTGATCAAGCTCCAGTCTCATGCTCTTCTAGCAAGCGGTATTGGGAGTGATGGTCAACAGTCAGCGACGGGTTCTTTGCATTTACAGGCAGCAAAGCTTGAGGCGGGGAATGGGCGGATAGCCGCCGGTGATCTTTTAGAGATCCAAGCAGCAACAATTGATCTGAGCCGCATGCAAGACAATGATCAAACAGGGGTTTCTTCCCTTGGCGATCTGACCATTAAAACCAATCAAATCACCGCTTTAAACAACCATATTGGTGCCAAGGGGAATATTGTCTTGAGCGCCGATGATGGGCTCACTGTAGGCGCTGGACATTATAGCGCCGGCGGCTCTCTTTTGGTGGAAGCAGCAGAGCTTACATCACGTGCGCGCTTAGTGGCAGAGCAAAAAGTTGACCTTTATGCGCATAACGGTGCCCTGATCCAAGAAGGTACTGTATTGTCCAATGGGGAGATAACGCTGGATGCCCATGGTGCCCTCAATCACACGGGTGATATTGTCAGTATGCAGCAGGTTGCCTTGACAGCGGGGGGCATGCTCACAACCTCTCAAGAGAGCACGATTTTAAGTTATGATGTGGTTTTGAGTGCTGATGCTTTAACCCAAGCAGGGACTGTGGAAGCCCAAGAAGGAGCATTAACCCTTCAAGTGCGTGATGGGGTCGCAAATAACGGCACAATGCGCGGTGAGAGTGTCGATGCTCATATTGGTGCATTTACCAATCAAGGGATGTTTATTGCAACCGATGATTTGCATTTGATGGTAAGCACACAAGAAGGCGCCGATCCGCAACAAGCCTTTCTGAAGAATACATCCGAAGGTGTCCTTCAAAGTGGTGGTGTTTTTGTTGTGACCGCAGGGCAATTAGACAATGCCGGTGCGCTTGGCTCTAGTGGTGAGAATGTTGCCCTCAATGTGGCAGAGAATGTCAGCAATAGTGGGCTGATTTACGCCAAAAAATCTATGGACCTATTCAGTGATGGTGATTTAACCAACACACAGGGCAGAATGATTGCTGAAGAGGCTCTCAGCATTGGTGGGCTGAAAGAGACACGTGCTGGTCATATAAATAATGAGGCTGGTCTTCTCAGTGCTTTAGCCGGTGAGATGAAGATTGTTGCAACGTCTTTTGTCAATAAAAGCGCTGAAACGACAAATTTAGAGCAACAAAACGCTACACATGATGAAGGTGCGCATGTTTTAGCGCGGGATGGTTTGCGCATTGATGTGGGCAGTTTTGAGAATGTTGATGGTCTCATTTCTACGCAAGGGGCAGTCAATATTGTTGCAGATAGTGTGATCCAAGCAGGGCACATAGAGATTGAGCGTGGTGACCTTCAACTGACCAGCCACGGTGATTTAAGCAATAGTGGCACAATAGAAAGCAATGATACCATTGCTTTGCGTGCGCAAACAAATCTCAGCCAAACGGGGCGCATTGTCTCTAAAAAGCGGATAGAGCTTTCCAGTGATGGCATATTGACAATGGGCGAGACAAGTGAGGTTGGCGCATATGATGTAACGCTGAAGGCAGGCACACTCACCCAAGCTGGGCTTGTGGAAGCGCAAGGCGGGGTACTTACTCTCAACAGCCATGATGTTTTAAGCAATTCCGGTATTATGGTGGGCGGTGTTGTTGATGCGAAGCTTGGGTCTTTAGCCAATTCAGGTCAGCTTTTAGCCAGTGACAGTTTTACACTTATAGCAGAAAGTCATGATCCGTCATTGGGGCAAGTTGCTCTGGTTTTAAATGGTGAAGACGGTGTTCTCAAAAGTGGTGGCGCTTTTGTTTTAACCGCAGATGTTTTGGACAATGCCGGCAGTATTAGCTCAAGTGGTGATGGGGTTGCGCTCAGTGTGAGCGCTGATCTGAGTAATAGTGGGCTGATTTATGCCAAGAAATCTGCCATTTTCTCCTTGGATGGGGATTTTATTAATAAATTTGCCGATGTCATTGCTGAAGACAATCTCATCATCCGTGGTTTAAGTGGAGAGCGGGCTGGTCATGTGATCAACAGCTCGGGTCTTTTAGAAGCCGTGTCAGGCGATATGACCTTCGATGTCTCAGCGCTTACCAACATGCGTGAAGGCGGGGTTGAAGTTAACGATAAAGTGGTTGGTCACAGTTACGTGCGAGGAGAATGGGAAAATATCCCAAATGTTGATAAACACACAAAGATCAAGAAAAATATCGACACCACGATCATTCGTCAGCAGCCTCATTTTACCAATAATGCTGCACAGATTTTAGTAGGACATCATCTGACAATTAATGCCGGTGATATCCGCAATAGCTATAGCTTGATTGCTGCTAATGGCAATATTGAGATGCATGGCGATACGCTGCTCAATGAGGGGCTCGATTTAATCGAAACAACCAAGATTGTGACTAAAACACGCTACAGATATAAGCAATGTAGTATCACAAATCCAGGATGTATAGCGCACGATGCAAAAGAATGGGACGGTCCTACTTTTACCCAAACACTCAAACGCACTTATGATGCTGTTTATGGCACGATTGAAGCTGGTGGCACGCTTGATGCCAAGTTGACAGGCACTATTGACAATCATGCGGTGCGTGAAGGGGTTGAGCAAGTTGGCTTAAGCTCTGGCGAGAAAGGTTTGGCTGGTGTTAAAAACACCGATTTTGACGGTTCCAAACCACTGATTAGTGATGATCGATTGGACGGTATTATCAATGGTTTGAAAGGGCACAAAGGGCTTTTTGCACCAAGTATCCAAACACCCGCACCAGAATCCATACAGGTGCCAACGCAAGATGGGCTTAACTCTGTTAAGACAGAATTGGACCAGACCCAAACACCGGATGTGCCATTTTTAGTCGAGACGCGTCCAGATTTTATCAACCCAAGTAAATTTTTAGGATCGGACTATTACTTAAAAAAGATTGGCAATTATAAGCCTGAGCACGTGTTCAAAAAGTTGGGCGATGCTTATTTTGAATATCGTCTGGTGGGTGAGCAAATCTTCGAGCTGACAGGCAATCGCACTCTTCTTGATGTTGAAGATCCCAATGCTCAAATGCAAAGGCTCTATGACAATGCTGTGGAGCAGCAAGATCCCTTGGGGTTAGTGCTAGGCAAGCCCTTAACGCCTCAGCAGATTGCTGGGATCAAAAAGGATATGATCTGGCTTGAGACACACCTTGTCGATGGACAAGAGGTCTTGGTACCCCACGTTTATTTGGCACCAAACACTTCTTTAGCACAAGATGTTTATGGGGCAAAAACGCAGCAAGGAAACCTTGCCAGTGCACGTTTGAAAGGCAATGGCGTCACTATAGAGACGGACCGTCTTACCAATAGTGGCACCATATCAAGTAATGGTGCATTGCATGTTTCGACTACGCAAACTTTGTTCAATAATGGTGGTTTTTTGCTTGGCAGCGGTGCTGTAGATCTCAGCAGTGGCGATCTTTTAGCCAATTCTTCCGGTGTTATTCTGGGGGATATCATCACCCTCAATGCGAAGACAATCATTGATGGGACTGCAAAAATCCGTGACACGAATGAATATGGTTTTGTTGATCGGATCGGACAGCAGGCTCAAATCATTTCTATACAGGATTTAAACATTCACTCCCTTGGCGATTTAAGCATGACTGGTGGCCAATGGAGCAGTGGTGGATCGACGACGGTGATTGTCGATGGTTCTGCTACGTTTGGTTCATTAGTGCTAGAGAGTGACCATAAGGAAACATTGGAAAAAGGGCATTATAACGCCCAAAGCAGTGAGCACCGTTTGACAGAAGTCAACAGTGATGGAGATTTGACCATTGTCACAGGTGGTGAACTGAACCTTGGGGGAAAGTTTAAAACCAAGGGCAATGGAGATTTCACCAGTGGTGTCGCTCTCAACGTGGTTTCAGAGCAAGATTTTAACAGTTTTGATTTGGATCTGAGGGGCAAAGAAGGCGACAAATCGAAGCAAAAGAATAAGTTTCGTCAACAATCAACAGAAGTTACTACAAACAAAACCACGATAGAAACAGAGGGCAACCTCTCCATGCATGCGCAAAATGGGGATCTTACGCTTGATGCGGCAGGGCTATCAAGTGGTGGTCAGACGCATTTGGCATCAGATACGGGAAAAATCAAGTTTCTGACCAACAAGGATCAAGATTTTAAGGACGTTTATCAGCGTAATGAAAACCTTGTGTGGTGGAGTGAGAGCGATAAAGGTTACCTTAAGGAGACCATCGAGCATGTCACCATAGAAGCCGGTGGTGGCATAAAGCTTGATGCAGGCGATGGCTTTGTTGTTGAGTATCAGGCAACTGGTGATTTAGACAAATCTCTTGAGCAATTATCTCGCTCCCCAGGCTTAGCATGGATCAAGCAACTGCGTGATGATCCAGAATTATCCAAGCAAGTGGATTGGCAAGCAGTTCGAGCTGAATTTAAAGACTGGGATTATAAAGCCCAAGGGCTGACAGAAGCCGGTGCGGCTCTCGTGGCATTGGCTGTCACGGCGGTTACGGGTGGAGCAGCCTCGGGCGCTGCCAGTGCCATTACCGGTGCTTTGGGGCTTGGCTCGAGTACGGCCATGAATGCGGCGATACAGGCAGGTGTCCAAGCGCTGATTAACAAAAGCGCT
>NZ_JBHIQP010000013.1:0-43029 GCF_042196625.1 Bartonella sp. AC535YNZD
CATGTGGGCTCCCACAGATTAGGGGATGTATGAAAAAGAAAGATACTCATATTTCACAAGTGAAAGTACGTCAAGATTCTGTTAATCAATTGGCAATTGAAATGCGTGCTAAACGCTTCTGCTTGACCATAGAAGAGGCTAAAAGTCCGCTTGCTGGTTCTTATGTTGGGCGGCTATGTTTGCAAGGCGTGCTTACTCAAGATCAGTATGATGCTGCGCAAAAATATCTTGAAGTGAGAAATGACTATTCGTGTGCAAAAGGTTTGCCAAGCGCTGTTTATGATGAAATGCCATCATCTTCTGATGACAAAGCAAGAGAGAAGTGGGTTGAACGTGCAACAGAACAGTTTTGTAACATGCAAGAGGTAATCAAAGAAACACAATGCCTCTATAAACAGTATAATCTTTATGCGGCTCTACAATATCTTGTTAGTGAAGATCAAACGTTGCCATATCTTATAAATTCATTGCAGATTGCTCTGAATGCGCTTCATAAATATTTTGATAAAAAAAATAAATGGTAGATGTTTATTGTTCTTTTTCCATAAAAGCGTGAAAAGCTCTTGAAGAATATGCATTAGAATGTTATATTTTTATATAATATTAAAGGGAGTGTTTTATGCACACAACAAAATTACGTAAAGTTGGAGGGTCTGTTATGCTCTCTATACCGCCGGCGCTGCTTGATGTTCTTCATCTTACTGAAAACACGCAAGTGGGTTTGGCTATTGATAATGGACAATTGGTTGTGAAACCACAAACATTTCCTAGTTATACTCTTGATGAATTGTTAGCGCAATGTAATCCTTCGGACGATTTTGCGGATGATGATATGGAATGGTTTGATGCTAAGCCTGTTGGTAGAGAGCTGTTGTGATGAAGCGAGGCGAAATTTGGCTTGTATCTCTTGATCCATCTTCGGGTTATGAACAAAAAGGAACGCGTCCTGTATTAATTGTGTCACCAGAGCCATTTAATCGTGTAACAAAAACACCTATTGTCTTGCCTATTACAAGCGGAGGAAATTTTGCGAGAACCGCAGGGTTTGCTGTTTCATTAATGGGAGTGGGATTACATACAACAGGTGTGATACGTTGTGATCAACCACGTGCTCTCGATATAGCAGCGCGTCAGGGAAAGAGAATGGAAACAGTTCCCTCCGTGATTATGAACGAAGTCCTTGCGAAATTAGCAACGTTTCTTACGTAACTTTTTTCGGAATTTATGAGAATGTTGCCAAAGCAAGCGATATGACGTGAAACGTTTTTCTGTGCAATTCGTTGTATTTGTATTACAATGAATACAAAGATGAGGATTGCGTTATGACGATATCTATTCGGTTGTCAAGTGATCTCGAAACACGTTTGAATAATTTAGCTGCTAAGACAGGACGTACAAAGTCTTTTTATTTACGCGAGATTATTGAACGTGGAATAGAGGAAGCAGAGGATTATTATTTAGCCTCACAAGTAAGAGAGCGTGTTCGAAGGGGAGAGGGTACTTTTTATAGCTCTGAAGAGGTGAGGAAAGAGCTTGGCTTGGACGATTAGGTGTTAACAAACTGAAGCAAAGGCTGGGCAAATATTTTCATAAAAGCTTATCGCTATGTTGATTTAAAAGTAATCATCTGAGTAATCTAAATGTTTGAATTTCTTTTTTAATTCGTCCCGTTCTTCAATCGCCTCATCTCGTTCTCTAACAGCGTTGTCACGGTCTTTTATCACTAAATTATAAGAATTAACTAGCTCATTATGAGTATCGCAAAAAATTTTAAGTCCTCTTGACGCTAAAAACTCATACAGACCAACAGAGAAGATTGTTATTACCAACAAAATTTTTGTTGGGACTCCGAAAAAATGAAGTATAGAGATTCCTATTACTAGGCAAATTGTGATTTCGATCTCTACATACAAAAGAAACAAAAACAGCATGATTGGTACTGTAATTACGAGTACTATTATTCCCACATCTAAGGACTCGTAGAGGAGGATTCCTGTAGATATTATAGCTATAGATATCAGTACGTGCGTGAAATCACGACTATCATAATAATAATTATCACCTATTTCACAGTAGTGCGACGAAAATACATATCTAAAGATTGACCAGAAAATAGAAATAATCGATATTGCTGTCAAAACTCGAAGAGATAGAGAACCTGATATAAATAGTATATCAATTATTACTACTATTGCGCCAAAATACATTGATATTGGTTCCATAGTTTCCCCCCTTTTTTAGCAGTTCCCAGTCATATAATTGATTCGTTTAGAGGATACAATTGTGAGTGGTTGGTTGTTAAAGACACTAGATTTAGGTAAAAAAATAAAAAATATACAATATCGTGATTTTTTTGTTGACAGGATATGAAAAATAGTGTTTTATGGCGTTGCTGTACTAGTCGAATTGTGTCTAGAATTACGGTAAAGGTATAACCTTTCTTATAAGTTTATATGATTGTTCAGAGCCCTGCTTTTGCGGGGTTTTTTTATTGTCTTGTTTACAAAAAGAAACACACATGAAAACCACTGAAAAACTTGCAAAAAAAACGCCCCCAAAGGCAGGTCAAGGGCGAGTAAAAGGTGTGCCAAATAAAACGACACGTATTTTGAAAGAAGCAGTGCTTAAGGCAGCTGAGCGCGCTGGTAAGAAATATGGTGATGATGGTTTGATCTCTTATCTAGAAAAACAGGCAATCAAATGCCCCGCTGCTTATCTGTCATTGTTGGGAAAGATTTTGCCTCTTCAAGTGACAGGGGAAGATGGGGGCGCCATTAAGATGATAACGCGTGTAGAAATCGCGCCTTTGGTCAATGACGACACGACAGATTAATATTGTTCCAAAGCTTATACCGATTTTTACAGGTAAGGCTTTGGTGCGTGCTGCTTGGGGAGGAAGAGGGTCTGGAAAGACAAGATCATTTGCCTTGATGGCTGCTTTAAAAGGCTATCAATTTGGTATGGGAGGGATATCAGGCACTATACTTTGTGCACGTCAGTTTCAGAATTCGCTAGCAGAGAGTTCATTGGAGGAGATTAAGCGCGCCATTGAAGCGCACGACTTTTTAAAGGACTATTACAAGGTTGGGGAGTCGTCGATTAAATCGATAGATGGTCGTATAGCCTTTCAGTTTTCTGGACTAGACCGTAATATTGCCAGTATCAAATCCATGGGGCGTATTTTGCTTTGTTGGGTTGATGAAGCAGAGCCGGTTACAGAGACGGCTTGGCAGACGCTTATACCGACTTTGCGAGAAGAGGGAGAGGGGTGGCGAGCAGAGTTATGGGTCACATGGAACCCGTTGCGAGAGAATGCACCCGTTGAGAAGCGGTTTCGCTTTTCAGACAATGAGGCAATCAAGCGTGTAGAGATCAATTGGTCAGACAATCCGAAGTTTCCCAAGATCTTGAATGAAGCACGATTGGATGATCTGAGAAACCGTCCAGAGACCTATAAGCATATCTGGGAAGGGGATTATCTGAAAGCGGTTCAAGGTGCTTATTATCAGAGGGAAATGTTGGCAGCCGAGCAAGAGGGGCGGATAGGGCGTGTTGCGCGTGACCCTTTAATGCAGATACGGGCTTTTTGGGACATTGGGGGTACGGGCGCCAAGGCAGATGCAACAGCGATATGGATAGCACAGTTTGTGGGGCGAGAAATCAGAGTGCTTAATTATTACGAAGCACAGGGACAGCCATTATCGGAACATATCGGTTGGTTACGTCAAAATGGTTATGAGAAGGCATTGATGGTGTTACCCCATGATGGTGCGACGAGAGATCGTGTGCACAATGTGAGTTTTGAGAGTGCTTTAAATGATGCGGGTTTTGAAACGCAAGTAATCCCTAATCAAGGGGCGGGGGCGGTTAAGATGCGAATAGAGGCGGTGCGGCGTATTTTGCCGTCTGTTTGGTTTAATGAAGAGATGACGGTAGCAGGGCGCAAAGCACTGAATTGGTATCACGAGAAATGGGATGAGAAGCGCGGCATTGGTTTGGGTGCAGAGCATGATTGGTCGAGCCATGGGGCGGATGCCTTTGGTTTAATGTGCGTTGTCTATGAAGCACCCAGTGTCAAACCCAAGCAAGAGCGTTATTGCACGATGGAAAGAGAAGCGGCATCATGGATGGCATTCTAGATCAAGACTTTCAAAAAACGACAATCCTCGATGAATATGAAATCTATAAGCGTTTAAAGTCTTGGTACGCAGAAGATATTGAACATGTCAATAAATGGCGTGAACAGGCGCGTGAAGATTTTGATTTTTATAATGGTCGTCAATGGGCAGAGGAAGATCTTGCGGTTTTAAAAGAGCAACGCCGTCCTGTCATGACTTTTAACCGCATTGCGCCCCTTGTGAATGCTATTGTTGGAGCGGAGCGTAATAATAAGCGCGAAGTACAGTTTCAACCACGGCAAATGGGAGCAGCAATACCCAATGAATTGCTTACTGGAGCAGCAGAATGGTTTCGTGATGAGGCGGAGGCGGAATATGCCGATTCCGATGCTTTTCAGGATATGGTCATTTGCGGTATGGGCTGGACAGATACGCGGCTTGATTATGATACAGATCCCGAAGGGATACCTGCTGTTCAACGTTTAGATCCCTTAAAAATGGTTTGGGATGCCAATGCTGTAAGACCAAATCTCATTGACGCACAGCGTATGTGGTATGTTGATCGTAAATCTGTTGAGGATGCTAAAAGTCTTTTTCCTGATGTTGCTGTTGAAGATCTTAACGCCGATTGGGCTATCGATAGTACAACCGCTTCTGAGGATTCTCATGTGTCACTTGATGCGTATCAAGATGACTCCAATGCGACTTCTCTATCAGAGCCGTGTTCTAGGAAACGCTATGTTACGCTGGTTGAATGCCGTTGGTTTGAATATGAGATCACTTACAAGGCGCCTGATCTTCAAACCGGCCAGATGCGCAACTATAGCAAACAGGAGTTTGAACAGCTTCAAAGGGTGATGCCACAACTACAAGGGGTGTGTTTTAATAAAAAAGTGGTGAGGCGCGCTTTTCTAGGACGACGTCTTTTAGCAAAGCCCGATAAGCCATTAGCACCTGATGGGCAATTTGGGTGGGAGTGTATCACGGGCACGCTGGATAAGCTTAAAA
Source organism: Bartonella sp. AC535YNZD (assembly GCF_042196625.1). Taxonomy (NCBI): domain Bacteria; kingdom Pseudomonadati; phylum Pseudomonadota; class Alphaproteobacteria; order Hyphomicrobiales; family Bartonellaceae; genus Bartonella; species Bartonella sp. AC535YNZD. The sequence continues at coordinate 5,127 of NZ_JBHIQP010000013.1, forward strand.
ACCAGTTTTACGGGATTGTTCGCCCCGCAAAAGATCCACAAAAATGGTCGAATAAATATTTTAGCCAAGTGATGTATATCCTTAATAGCCAGTCTAAGGGCGGCTTGATGGCAGAACGAGACGCTTTCGATGATGATCGCCAAGCTATGGAAAGCTGGGCGCGAACGGATACGATTACTTGGGTTAAAAATGGCGCGCTTATAGGAGGGAAAATTCAACCAAAGCCAAGTGCACAATTTCCCAATGGATTTTTTCAGCTGTTTAATGAATCGCGTGAAGCGATAACGCATGTAACAGGGTTATCAGCTGAGTTTATCGGAACACGGGAGGTCAACCAAGCCAATGTGCTGGAAAACACACGCCGGCAATCAACGCTTAATTTGCTTGCGGGGTTGTTTGACAATCTCAAGCTTTATCGGTGTAGGCAGGGAAAGATTATTCTCTATCTTATTCAAAATTATCTCTCTGATGGGCGTTTGGTACGTATTTCTGGACAAGAGAATGCCCAATATGTGCCGTTGACGCGTGAAGCTGTCACAACGCTTGAGTACGACATTATTGTTGATGATTCACCGACAAGCCCCAATGAAAAAGAGAAAACTTTTGCAGCAATTACGCAGATGTTGCCGCTGCTTGGTGGTTTCTTAACACCGGAGATGATTCCAGATCTTTTAAAGCTTTCCCCACTACCGGCAACATTGGTAGCAAATTTAACGGCAAAAGCACAGCAGGCACAACAAGAACAGCAGCAACAGCAGATGATACAACAAAGCCAAGGAGCACAATTAACTCCAGAGCAACAAGCAAAGATTGCTGTTTTACAGCAAGAAGCGCAAGCAAAGAGCACACTCTATCAACTTGATGCGCAGCAGAAACAAACGGCATTGCAGCAGAAAAATATCGAACTTTTCTTGAAACAAGAACAAGCGCGTATGCAGCTCGAACTTCAACAGGCAAAAAATGAGATAGCGCAGCGTGATTTAGAACGCAAAGCTTTACAGGCACAGTTGGAACACTATCGAGTTTTGACAAAAAATATAATAACACATTGAAGGGACAGAATATGGAAGAAGAGTTTACGCCTGAAGAACAAGCAATCTATGATGAACATTTTGCCAGTGATAATGCTGTTGAGTTGGTCGAGCCTGAACAAGTTGAGGAAGTTTTTGATGCAGAGGAAAGTTCTGAACAGCCAGCTGTAGAACCGCTTCAGGAGCAGCCAAATTCTGATGTAATAGAATCTGATAAACTAGAGCAAGAGCGGCAAGCACGCCAAAAGGCAGAACAAAGCGCCATTGAAGCGCGTGAATTGGCTATTGAACTTGCGCAAAAATATGCCGCAATGCAGGAAGAAATCACGCGCCGCCGTGAGGAAAATGTTCCCTCCCTAGAAGATGACCCACAAGCACATGTTGCATGGCTTAGTCATAAGGTACAAGAACAACAGAAATTACTTGATGAGTTTTCTCGCATAAGAGAGAGCCAAGAGCGCATGAGTCAAGAGGAATATGAACGCCAAAAGTTAGGGGATTATTTCGAGGAAGCCAAAGCGCAGGTACAAGATAAATATCCGGATTTAGACAGTATCACCGATTATCTCTATGAAAGAGCAGACAGTGTCCTACAAGCGCAGGCAGATCTTTATCCACAATGGAAAGACCCCATGGCTCGGCAACAGCAAATTGGTGTTGAATTGCGTCAGATATGCCAACAATGCCAAAAAGCCGGTATAAACCCAATAGAGGTGCTGGTGCAAAAAGCAAAGGCTTTTGGCTATAGTGAAGCACCAATAAAGGATGAAGTGGAAACCCTTCAAGAGCGCTCTCAAGCAGCGCGAACACTTACAGCGCGCGGCGGACAAGTTCCAACAGGCGGTATGGATGTGAGAACGCTCTTTTCCATGCCAGAAGCCGAATTTGCTGTATGGGTTGAGAAAAATCCCGAAAAATTTGAACAAATTATGAGCAGAGCGTGAGATGTGCGTGGTGACGCAACAGAGAGAACCAAGTGATTTTTATCGTTTGGGATAGCCGCAAGGCGAGTTTTAAAAACCAAGAAAGGCATTGATTGAAATGGCAGTAACACAGGTAAATCTTAATGACCCATTAGCCGTTGGCGTTTGGGCTAAGATGCTAAACACGGAAACTTCAAAAGCGTTGCCCATTGCACCGCTGATGGGAAAAGGCAAAAACAGCATTATTCAAGTATTGGATATGTTAGGAAAATCCGCTGGTGACTCTGTGACGAGCGGATTAAGAGTCCAACTTATGGGGGATGGCGTTAGCGAGGGACAAACACTGGAGGGGAATGAAGAAGCACTCCAATTTATGAATGAAACGGTGCGTATTAACGAGCTTTCTCATGCTGTACGCGTAAAATATGAAGGCACCATTGATCAACAACGTGTCTTATTTAATTTACGAACAGAAGCAAAGGATGGACTTGTTGATTGGTATGCAGATCGCTTAAGTTTGATGTTCTTCATTCAGGCAGCAGGTTATACAGCACCATGGATTCACTTTGAAGGACGCACCATAACCCTTAAACCGGTGCATTATGGTTTTAATGCTCCATTAGAGCCAAGCAAATTGCGTATTATTCGCCCAGCTAAGAAAAAAACTGATGAAGAACTTACAAAAGACGATGTTTTTACATTAGATCTTATAGATCAGGCTGTTGAACGCGCTAAACTTGCTAATCCACGTTTGCGCCCTGTTCGTGTTGATGGAAAATCTGCTTATGTGATGTATCTCCACCCAACACAAGTGACCCAATTACGGACCAATACAAAGAGCGGGCAGTGGTTAGACATTACCAAAGCAGCTTATGATGGTTCACGGTCTCAGAACCCAATTTTTGATGGCTCTTTGGGGATGTATAACGGTGTCATCTTACGTGAAGCTGAACATGTTCCCAATGGTATCAATTCAAAGACACAAGAACCTGTAACATCTGTTCGCCGTGCCGTGTTGCTTGGTGCACAAAGCGTTATCATGGCTTATGGGCGCGTTGGTAATGGAGCAACAGGAGGCGATGGGAAAGGGGGAACACGCTATAAACTTGTTGAAGAACTGTTTGATTATCAACGTGAATTTGGGGTTGCAGCAAAAACTATTATCGGCATGAAAAAGTCACGCTATACCTTACCGCATTCTGATCAAGGGGGACAGGATTTTGGTACCATTGTCATCCCTTCTTTTGCCGAAGCAAGCTAATTATTAAAGGATGACAATTATGGCAGAAAAATCGCTAATTACACAGGAACCTGATGAAACTGTTGAACCTATTGAACCTATTGAAATTGTTGAGATGACAGATGAGGGATTGCCACCTGTTTTGCAGGGACGCAACAACTCTACGCAGCAGGTTAGTTATTTACGGGCGCGTGTTAAATGTACGGACCAAGGGTTGATAACGAAAATTGGCGTTCTACCCCGAGGGGCTTTTATAAAAAGTATTACAGCTTATCCCATGGAGGATTTTGAAGATGTAAAAGCTACATTTGGAAAAGAGCCTCATGGTAATGATTATGGAAATATAGGGCTTACGCAATATTCCAATAGCAATCTGTACCTCCCTATGAAGGAACGAGATGTTCCATTAGAAGCTGAAAGTGCGATTTACATGACACGAGACAAGAAAAGCACCAAAGGTGATGTTGAGGTGATTGTTGAGTTTTATACAAATCGTTAAAGGCAAGGGGGCGTTTGTTGCTTGCGTCCCCCTCCCATACAAGATGCCGCAAGACATTTGGAAGAGGGTAATATGACAATAATAGTACAGACAGGTGGTCCGATTGGAGACAAACAGACCATTGCTCCTTGGGATAAAAATTTTATCCAGATGTTAAACGATATTCAGGATGAAATAGATGATCAAACAGATGAGTATGTTGATCAAGTGCAAAGGGCGATATTTTCGGCTATTCGCTTTTGTGAACGATTGCCTTTTTATTTCAATGAAAGCCGCGAAGTTGTTTTTACCACTATAAAGGGAAAAAGCCGTTATGGTGCAGAGACACATCCTTCAATGACAGGGGCTGTTCGCATTGTTGATGCTTACATTTATGAAGATAATCACAGCAAATCAAAGCTTTTGCATACAGATCCGCTTTTTATTGAGAATCTTGAGGATGATTGTAGCCATGGCATGCCGACACGCTATGCTTATTTTGAACAAAAGCTTGTATTGTATCCAACACCAGAGCGAGTTTATTCTATCAGGCTTATTCTTGACCCTATAAGAATAAAAGATATTGAGAGTGCACAAGAAGCGTCCATATGGTTTTTAGAAGCCTATGAACTGATCAAAACGCGTGCAAAGTATGAAATTTATACCAATATTATTAAAGAACCACAGATGGCAGCGGCAGCTTTTGCCATGTTTCAAGAGCAACTCGATGCGCTACAAATTGAAACATCACGGCGCAAGAATTTGTTAAAAATTCAACACACGGATTTCTGATGACCTTTATTCCTATTGCTGAGTATAGACCAGATGTTGCATTTATTAATAGTGGTTATTCTAGTGAGATTGTGAACGTTTTACCTGCACCAAATTCGTATATTCCGTTTCCTATTGTGGCGCCGGTCTCAGATCCTTTTCCGGATGTGGTTTTGGGGGTCTATGCGGTGCGCTCATTGGGTGGTGTTCGCATCATTGTGGGGGCACCAACAAAACTTTATGAATATGACAACAGCACGCGCGGCTGGAAAGACATTAGCAAACCTTACACACAATATCACGCCAATGAAACTGCACTTTGGTCTTTTGCCTCCTTTGGTGATCATATCATTGCTGTTAATAGCAATGATCCACCACAAATGCTTTCGTTAAAAACGGATGAAAGGTTTTGTGATCTGAGCGGTAATCCTCCGCGTGCTGGACTTGTACGTGTGTGGGGTGATTTTGTTTGCTTGATGCAATTAACAGATAAGCCAAACCGTGTTCAGTGGTCAGGTTTGAATGATGCGACACATTGGACGGTTGGGGAGAAAAATTGCGATTATCAAGATTTTCCCGATGGAGAATATGTTCAAGGATCTACGGAATCAACAAATCCGCTTATTTTCATGCGCTCCGCCATTTATCACGCAACCTTTGTACCAGGCTCTAAAATTATATTCAGTTTTGCAAAAATAAAAGACAAAATAGGAGCTAAAAGCAGCACAGCAATTGCAAGCCGTGGAGACTGTACTTTTTTTGTCTCTGATGATGGTTTTTATCAAATCAACAGTGCTGGTGAAATGCTCCCTATTGGTTTTGGCAAAGTCGATAAAACCATCTTCACACTTTACAATAACTTTGCCATTGATGAGATGAGGGCATGTATTGATCCGGTCTATTCTCGTGTTTATTTTTCTATCAATGATAACACTGAAGGTATGCATATTTATGTTTATGATTGGCTCTTGCAAATATGGAGTGTCATTAAGGGGCAGAACCTTCTCTTATTTCCCCTCTTTGCTGCTGGTTATACATTAGAAGGCTTAGACGAAGTACAAGAGAGCTTGAAAGATTTACCAGCTTCTCTTGATAGTAAAATGTGGCAAAATGGTGCGCCTGTTTTGGGAGCCTTTACGCCAGACAACACATTTGGTTTTTTTGCAGGTCCTCCGATGGAAGCAGTTATTGCTTCACAAATTGTGGGGGATACGGGCAGGCAAATCAACCTGATGAGTGAGGCTTTTGTTCAAGCGGATACCACAAATGGTTTTTTAAGTGTTGGAGCGGCTTTTATCATTGATAACAAGAACCAATTAAATTGGGCTAAAGAGCGTTATGCCGGCTATAATATTGGGATGTATAATATCCGCTCACGGGCGCGTTATCACGCTTTGCGTCTGAGAATACCAGAAGGTACGCCATGGACGCATATAACAGGCTTTGATGTAACGCTGAAACCCGCGGGCATAAGATGAGTTTTAAGATCTATAATACAGAAAAATGGAGCGCTGAACAAATGGCGCCCTATTTTGACAATGTCATAAAATCGATAGCTTATTTTAATCAAAAATTCCCTGATGATTATAATACAGAGACCATTTTAAACGATATTTTGAAGGGAGAAAAAGTTCTTTGGATTATCGTTGATGCGCATGAAAACTTTATGGCGCATGTCACAACACAGTTACAAGAACTCGTCACTGGAGCATTAAGGGCGGTTGTTGTCACGCTTGGTGGAAAGGGAGGAGCGCCCTTAACAAAGCTTATCACTCAGATTGAAGCCTATTACAAGAAAAAAGGGGCAAAAGAGCTTGTCATCATAGGCAGGCGAGGGTGGGAAAAATCTCTTAAATCGCATGGATATCTCGTTAATCTTTTAGAATATAGAAAGCAGCTTTAATATGGGAAAAAGTTCTAAACCAATCCAGAATACCCAAAACACGACGCAAACAAATGAACCCCCTGCATGGGCAAAAGGTATTTTTGAACACGCAGCTCAAGATGCCATGACTTTTTATAACCAAGGCAGCGGAAAAGCCGTTTATGACGGGCAGCGTGTTGCGGGTTTAAGTGATCAAACAAAGAATGCGATTAAAGGGCTTAGCAATAATACGCATAACTATGATAATAACACTTTAAATGGATTAGCCACAGGGGAAAATTCAACAAGCCAAAACTTAAAGAATATGGCTTCAGGGCAACAAATAGGCAATAACCCTTACTTTAATGAAGCACTTCAAAACGCATTAAATAAAGCAACAAGCTCTATTAACAGTTCGCTAGCAGGCGCGGGGCGTTATGGTTCTGGTGCACATACGGGCGTTTTGGCTGATGAATTAGGCGGCATAGCAACACAAGCTCTCTCACAGCAATATAACCAAGATGTCAACAATATGATGCAAGCTAATGGAATGATTGATCAAGCCAATCAAAATCAGTTGGCGGGCGCTAATAACTTCTTTCAAGGTCAAGGACAGGCAAATCTCAATGCATTGGCGGGAGGGAGTGTGCTTGATGCCAATCATCAACGGCAATTGGATGAAGAGCGGCAAAAATGGGAGCAGCAGAACAATCTTGATTGGGACCAGTTAAGTAAGTTGCTTGCAGCTGGTGGGGCTGTTGCTGGAAATTACGGAACGCGAACAGGACAAATGACGACATTGACTCCACAGCCAAAACCTAATCCATGGGAGATTGTTGGAAATGTTGGAACTATCCTTGGTACTTTTGCTGGGCTTAGTGACATCAGAGCAAAAGAAAACATCAGAGAGGCTGGGCAGAGAAATGGCTATACACTCTATGAATACAACTACAAAGGTTATCCAGAGCGCTATCGCGGGGTGATGGCGCAGGATGTTTTGAAGACAAATCCTAAAGCTGTTTTTTTGCATAAGACGACAGGCTTTTTGCATGTGGATTATAGCAAGCTTGGATTTGAAATGGAAAGGGTGCAGTGATGGAACAAAACAGCTTTAATACTTTATCACTATTTATGAATCCAAAAGTTTTGCGTCCTTTAATACATCAGGGTCTTTTTCAGTTACCTAAATATTTTTTTCAAAAACATTCCACGCCTTCAAACACACCGTTTGAAGGACGATACAAGCCTAGTTTTATAGAACGGGCTGCTTTTAGCACAAACCCTTTTGATGCGAGCAATGGGGCTGATACGCCACAAAAATTGAGTCCTACAGAGCTTATTCGCGGTGCTCAAACAGGAGGAGGAGAAGCTGGGAAAAAAACACCAGCAGAACTGATTATGTCTACGGATGATTTAAAGCGTCAAATGCCCCCTTTGCCGGATGCTTCAAAGGATACTGTTAAGATCCAAGAGGCGCCAGAGCAAGGAAAGAATGACTTTTCAGGGCAAAAAGTGGTTGAAATATTGCCTTCTCAATCTTCGTTTGTTGCTAACACAGATAAAGCTGATGAGAATAAAGCACGTGCACAGCAGAAAGATGCCATGGATTATATTGCACAACTTAATGAGAAATCTGTAGCGGAAAACTCTTTGAAAAACGATTCTGGAAATAATGAGGAAAAGCTTTTTGAGGCACCCATAGGAGAAGAAAAACATTTGAATGCACACTTACCAGAAGAGGAGCATTTAAAAGCAAGTGCTAAGCCCGAACAGGCAACCGATTATGTAAACGCAGTTGGAAACTTTATCCATAAAGATGCAGACCCAAGTAGCTTATGGGAGCGTTTTAGAAAATCAGAATTTTCCGAGCATTTAATGGATTTTTTTGCAGGGTTAGCATCAGGAAAAACACCGCAAGAAAGTTTTTCAAATGCGGCGCTTGTTATGCGGCAGGGCAATAATGTACGCGCTCAAAATAGACCAATTTTTGAGTTTTTACGCTCTAAAGGATATAGTGATAAAGACGCACAAGCCCTTGTGCAATATCCAGATCTTGCCATGAAAGTTATAGGAAACACGTTAAGCCCTCAAGAAGGCTATAGAACATTGACATCAGAAGAAAAGGCAGAGCAAGGATTGCCTGAGGATATGACTTTCCAAGTCTCAACAAGCACAGGGAAAATTATACCTGTCCAAGGGGGACAACGTTCCACTGCTTCTGGATTAGGGGGAAATACTGATAACATGCTGTCAAAGCCTGAAGCAGGCTATATGCTTATTAAGGATGAAAATGCTCCTCATGGTATACGTGCGATGCCAATTGCAGGCAGTGGTGCAGAACATAAATTAATTCAAGAACAGAAGGATGATGAACGTAAAAATCAACAAATACAAATGCAAATTCTGGAAACAGCAGACAGGTCAAATCGCATACTCTCAGCATCTAAAGAATTGCTAAAAACTGTTGAGGAACACCCGCATGTTGTTGGTTTCACTGGTCCTATAATGTCGTTCCTTCCTAATTCTCAGGCAAAAGATTTCGGGCATATGCTCGATTCATTGAAGGCGAGTATCGGGCTTGATGCCTTGAGAAAAGCAAAAGCATTTTCACCAAATGGCGCATCTGGCTTTGGAAACTTGTCTAATATGGAATTGCAAGCATTGCAAAACTCTGTAGCAGCACTGTATCAAGATCTTTCTGCAGAGCAAATGAAGAAATCTTTAAAAACAGTTATTGACACTTTCAATAAATCCAATGCAGCAACGCGCGCAATTCTTTTTGGTGGTGCAGAAGCAACAAACGAGCTCGTTCGAGCCGCCTATGGGCAAGATGCTTATAAGGGAAATCATGCACAGTCAAATGATCCACTAGAAAAACAGATAGAAGCATTGCCGGAAGGCATGCTGTTCGTTGATAGTGACGGGCGCATTAAGGAGAAACAAACCAATGGCTGAAGTAATCCCCCCTCTTATTAATCGTAAAAACACAAGAGTCATTGGACATGTAAGTGACTATACACCAGAACAGCTTCAAGAGCTTTTTTCAAAAAATAAGGAAAGGTTAAGGGGTTCTGTTACAGGAAATAAAGGTGCAACAGAGGAAACAGAAGAAGATGGTCCACATCCAAGTGCTGCGGGTGCTTTTGGATGGGGAGCTCTTCACGGGTTAACCATGGGGTATGATGATGAATTAGCCGGAATATTAGAGGCGGGTCCTATTGCTTATTGGACGGGAGATAAAGAGGCAGTCAAAAAATATAATGAAGTAACAAAGCGATGGCGTGACTATCAAAGAGCGGCGAACCGAGATCAGTTTTATCTATCTCTTGCGGGGAATTTAGCGGGTGCTGCGGCACCCGTAATTGCTTCTGCTCTCTTTCCACCCGCGGCAGGTGCTACTGCGGCTGCTCGTGCGGCAATTGGGGCTGATGTTGTGCTGGGAGGTAGAGCTGGTGTTGCAGGAGCACAAATAACCAGTAAAGCTTTAGCAGCAGGAGAAAGGGCGGTGCAATCTGCTTTAGCAGAGGGTGCGGAACGGGCAGCGGCAAAAGCTGCAGGTGAAGCAGCAATGAAAGCAGTAGCAAGTAAAGAGGCGGCAAAATTTAGCTTGGGGCGTGCAGCAAAAACTGGAGCCATTTATGGTGGAATAGCAGGCAGTGGTGAGGGGGAAGGGCTTGCAGATACTCTAGTGTCTGCTGGGTTTGGTGCAGGGCTAGGCGTTGCAACACCATTTGTTGCCAGTGGTGTATCAAAAGCAACATCTTTTGCGACAAGATCACTAAAAAAAACGCCTGCTATTGTGAAAAAAACACCTGCGGCTCTCAAAAACACAGTTGGAAAATTGTTTGGTAAAACTGAACCAATAACACAAGGTGTAGAAAAAGAAGCATTTCAGATAAGCGATAGAGCGCTTAGGGATGTAAGCCAAACTTTAGGGGATGAAGGTGTTGATAAACTTGAAAGGGCATTAAAACAGCGAGGTCCTGATTCAATGATTATTGATCTTCATGATGGGCTTGCTACAAGAGCTTTTAAGGCAGCAAAAAAAGACCATGATACATATTCGCTCATAAGTAATCGTTTGAATGAAAGGCAAGATGCGAGTGCATTGCGGGTAAAGAATGCGTTGACAGATGTGATGGGTCCAAAAGTAGATACGCTTAATTTAAAGCAAGAGATTATCAAACAAGCACAGAAAAAGGCTGAACCATTTTATGAGAGGGCGAAAGCTTCTCCCATTTCTAATGCTGTTCGTGAAGATTTATCGCGGTTGCAAGAAACTCCTGCCTTCCAAAAAGCCTATAAAAAAGCAATTGCGCAAATGCCAAATGAAGCGGATGCAACAGTTATAGAGAGCAATGGATATCCAAAGCTGAATATGCGAATTTTACATAAGATGAAAGAGGTTTTGGATGATCAAATTAATTCTGCGCGCATCAAAGGAAAACAAGGATATGCGCGAGATTTGACTCTGTTCAAACAACGCATTCTGGACGTTTTGGATACGTCCTCTCCAGATTATGCTAAAGCACGGAAAATTTATTATGACGAGCGTACTATTGGTGATGCCCTCGAGCAGGGAGAGCAAGCGCTGAAGAAGAGCGTTAATCTCGACACAATCAACAGTCAACTTTCGGATTTTGGGTTGATGGAAAAAGATGCGTTTCAAAAAGGTATACGGTCGCAAGTAGAACATGCGGCAGGCAATGCACAGAATTTTGACCACAATCTTTTGAGTTTGTTTGACACAAAAAATGGTCAAGAAAAATTGCAGCGGAGTTATGGTGAGGATAAAGCAAAACAGCTTATGAAAATGTTGCGACCAGAAGTGGAAAGAACAAAGCTTTTTGCACGATTGCCAAACCATATAGGTGAAGTGGAAGAGAGGGGGGCACAACAGACTATGGGTGTAGGAAAGATTGCTTTCATCAAGGCAGTTGTAAAAAATTTCTTAGAGAAATTTGGACGCAAATTCTCAAGCGTCCATAAAGATACTGAGAGAGATATTGCAGCGCTTATAACAGCGCGGGAAAAAGGAGATTTTGGGTTAGCAAGAGAAAAAGCCGTTGAATTAATTAAGAAGTTTCATGAAGCAGAAAAGAAACGCTTAATAACCAAAGAAGACCACACAAAATTCTTCAATTTTCTTGGCATTCTTTTGAATAGCAGTGCTGATAGAACGGTTATAAACTAATGATCAATTTTCATCCCAATGTGAAGCGTGCTATCTCACAGGCAGCACAAAAATATGGTTTACCAGAAAGCTTTCTTGAACGTGTTGCTATGATAGAAAGTAATGGTAATCCAAATGCAAGAAATAAGAACAGCAGTGCAGGGGGGCTGTATCAATTTCTCGATTCAACAGCAAAACACTATCAACTGAATGACAAGTTTGATCCCTTTCAAGCAACTGATGCTATGGCACGGTTAACGAAGGATAATACGCGTTATTTAGCCACAGCATTAGGCAGAGAGCCATCAGAGGCAGAGCTTTACCTCGCACACCAACAAGGACCAGCAGGGGCAGTAAAACTTATCAAAAATCCACATATTCCAGCAAGCCAGCTTTTAGGTCGACAGGCAGTCACACTCAACGGTGGCAACATGGAAGCTACAGCAAGGGATTTTATGAATCATATTTATGGACTTTATAATAAAACGGGAGATGCTTTGAAGAAAACGATACAGCAAAACCAAAGCAATGGACAAGCAGCACCAAACGAGGTGGGGCCTTTGCGTGGGTTTGAGAGGCTTCAAAAGACAATTCAAGGTAATCAAGTGGGGCAAGGTGATCAAGGGGACAACCAATTGATGGCATATGACACGCCATTCCCAAACAGAATGATGGCACCTGAAAGCAGAGACAATTTAACAGGACAGGTTATGGAAACTACACCATTACAAGCACAAGGTATTGATGCAGGTGCTCTTAAAAAGGGCTTTTCCGGTTTGCTTCATTTAATGAGAGAGAATGGAGAACGACAAAAACAGCAGGCACAGATGGTACAGCAACAAATGTTACAGCAACCAGTCATGGCGGGTTTCTCACAATCGACTGGGGGACCGACAGATTTAACACCTCTCATTGATCCCTCTAGGCGGCAATCTGTTGGTTCCTATGGGCGGCAAAAAGAAGAGCAATTGCGCGAAGAGCTATTAAGAAGAACGGGGGCTTATCATGTCTGATATTTATGACTGGTCACTCACAGCTGATCAAAATGCCAATTCCGATAGTATCATTAATTGGGCAGAAGGGCAGCCACCTAGTTCTGTTAATGATAGTGCGCGGGTCATGATGCAGCGTATACGTGAATATCTTGCCGATAATGGTGGTTCTCTTGACTCAAAGTTTATTGTGAATGGAAAGGAACAAACAACATCAATCACGTTGACGACGGTGTCGCCGATAGCGAAATATAAAAACGATATCATTATCCGCTTTAAGGCGCGTGGTATAAATATTGGTACGACAACAATAAACATGAATAATATAGGAGCAAAGCCACTCTATAAAGCCACCAGCACGGGGATAGTACCATTGATAGGTGGTGAGTTACAAACGGGCGGTATTTATGAAATAGTCTATAATGATGGCGTATCAACAAAAGGTCTTGATGGCTGGTATCTTTTAAACCCTACCCCCATTCCACTACCAAAGGTCGAAACCTTTCCTTGCGGTTTTATTGCGACCTTTGCTATGCAAGAAGTGCCAAACGGTTGGCTTTTATGTGATGGCGCTACTTATGAACGCAAGGATTATCCGCAATTATTCAAGGCGATAGGGGATAAATGGGGAAAAAACAGCGATACAACCTTTAAAGTTCCAGACTTTAGAGGAATGTTTTTGCGCGGCTTTGATAATGGTCGCGGTTTAGACAGAAGTAGAAAATTTGCTGATATACAGCAAGATTGCCTTAAATCGCACACACATGCTTGTAGTGTTGAATCGGCGGGGCAGCATACACACGAGTTTCAGTATAATGGAGTGGGATGGAGTGCCAATGATATTGGTAGAAGAAACCCCTCTTATCACTATGCCGTTCTTGGAGGAACAACACAACCTGCTGGAGTGCATACGCACAAGATAACACTTTCTTCAACGGGCGAGGCAGAAACACGCCCTGTTAATGTACCGGTTGTTTATGCCATAAAATCGTGAGTTTTTCAAATGATCAATAATCCGTCTGCTATTGATGATATTGCGGACGCGGAGCAAATCCGCGTCCTTTTTTATGCAAGCAATAGAATGGTCCATGCACCATTAAATAAGGTGCTTGATCTTGTCAAAAGCGACATACAGCATGATCTTTTAAGCGCTTTGGCAGAATATAAAGAAGCGACAGATAAACGTCTCGAGACCATGCAACAACTTATTGATGAATTGCAGTCCTCTCTTCACACAACAAGACAACGAACTGATTAAGGAATGAAACGCGATGCCATTACCCTATCACACACATATATTTAAGCTTGAACCAGCAACAAAGAAAGAAGTCAAAGAAGGTGTTTTAAATAGTAAGGCTCTTGCACCAGTTTCAGTGGGGAGTGCAGCAGCTTATGAGGTAGAATATTTTGCAACTGCTGCTCAAGGAAAAAAGGCTGATGATGCTGTTGCAAAGAGAGATATTGGAGCCCTTGCTTACAAAAATAAGGTCACAATTCACGATATTGAAGCAAGTGGTGAAGCGCATGAGAATGCGATTTTATCAGGCGCTGGTTGGGTAAAAATATCGCCTTTAGGGATTGGCGATATGAAGGCTGCTACATATGATCCCGACAATGTGGGGGCAAATGCATTTTCTATGGAAAATATGCACGAGGGTTCTACAAAAAAGATCTTAACCACAGAGGAAAGATCAAAGTTACGATGGTTGAGTGCTACGCAGCCAACAATGGAAAAATGGCGTATGGGGGATGAAGGTGTTTATTATCCCATATCTCCGGTAGATCTCAAAAATACCATTCGTTATTTTGTAGGCTCAAAGTCTTTTGGTATGTCAAAATCAGTCTATGATCCAGATAAAATAGAAAAAGATGCCTTTGATATGGAGAATATGAAGGAAGGGAAAAAGCATCTTATCTTAACTCCTCCAGAACGTGCACAGATTGCAAAAATTGATAAAGTTGAAGATGTTGCACAACAAGGGATTCATGTTGCAAGTGAAGCGAAGAACGTTGCAGATAGTGCATTAAGAACAGCAAATGATGCAAAAGCTTATGCAGTAGATGCAAAAAAAACGGCTGAGACAGCACAAAAAACGGGAGACAGTGCAAAAGCTGAGGCAAATATTGCGCAAACAGCAGCCGATAAAGCGCAAGATACAGCACATAGTGTACAGAAAAAAGTTGATCTCATTCAACCTCTTGCCAAACAAGACTGGATTGATGGCACAAAAACAGTGGATGCACTTATTTCACCAGCCAAACTGATGGCTTCAATCAAAGCAAATAGTAGCAATAGCAGCGGCGGTAGTGGCGGCAACAATGATGGCGGGGTTAGAAAACCTGTTGAAATTCTGATGACAGAAAGCGGAGATATTCTATTGCCTGATGGTATTACTGCTGACACCGATATCGAAGTATGGGCTTGGGGCGGTGGAGGTGGTGGTGTTAAAGATGGCGGCGGAGGCGGCGGTCAATGCGTGCATGTTAAAATGAAAGGTTCTGATTTAGATAAATTAAAAACAGCTTACATTGGTCGTGGTGGTAAAGGCAATGACAGTAACATTTTATGCAATGGTGGTAAAACAATTATCAAAGGGCTTGTTACTGCAGAAGGAGGATATTCCGTCTCCATGATTTTTGTTAACTTTGGAGGGAAAGGTGGCGATGGAGGAGGAAACAGGGACGGCAGCAGTGGTGAAAGCTTTATTTTTTCTGGTGGTAATGGTGGAGGGAGTGGAATAGACGGCAAGAGAGCTGGTACTGGTGGAAGTTCTTTTCTTGGCGGCGGCGGCGGCGGTGGCGGTAAATGTAAGGGTTCTATCATGGGGCAGGGTGGTGAGAGTTACAAAGGTGGTAGAGGTGGTCGTGGCGGCAATGGAGCTGGCGGCGGCGGCGGGGGATATTTCGATGGGAAATCCGGAGGCGACAAAATTGGCGGCGACGGTGGTGACGGAGCAGTACTCATAAAAGTATATTTATAAGGTGAATTGAACAATGGTACGGAAAATAAGTAAAGACTGTTTATACTGTTTAAAAAAGTGGGAAGGTTTGCGCTTGCAGGCTTATCAAGATGCTTCTGGCATATGGACGATTGGTTATGGTCATACGAAAAAAGCCGGTCAACCAACAGTTGTTGAAGGTATGGTGATTACAGAAAAAAAAGCTGAAAACATGCTTTTAGCAGATTTGCGGCAATATGAGAGGGCGGTAGAAAAAGCAGTTTGTGTGAATTTAAGCGACGAGCAGTTCGGCGCTCTTGTTTCCTTTTGTTATAATGTGGGTATTGCAGCTTTCCAAAACTCTACATTGCTTAAAAGGCTTAATCGGGGGGATTATGAAGCGGTACCAACCGAATTGCAGAAATGGACCAAAGCGGGAGGCAAACGTTTACAAGGTCTCGTACACCGGCGTGTAGCTGAGGCAGGGCTATGGGCGAAAGGGGCTTATGTTTCTTCTAATTATCAAACAGTAGAAACGAAACAACCAACAGGGTTTCTCAAAGCAGAAGCATTGGCACCGATTATTGGTTCTTTCTCAGGTCTTGGTGGGTTTTTAGCGGGCAATGGACCAATCCAATGGGCTTTAGCCGCCATTATGGTTTTAGCCGCATGTACTGGCATTTTCTTTGTTGCTAAACGCTTTCAGGAGCACCGCCTATGATCTTATGGATGAAAAGAAACTTGATGGTAACAGGTGCGGCTTTAGCCGCTTTTTTTATAGTTTTAGCCAAAGCTTTCACTCTTGGAAAAAAGGCTGAACAGCAAAAGCAAACAGAAAAAACCTTAAAAGCAGCAACAACCCGTCTTGAGGTAGAAAATGAAATTAACAAAAAAAGTGATACTGATGTGCGTGCTGCTCTCTCTCGTTGGTTGCACGACAAATAAATATATCTCTTCTTGTGTTGGTTGGTTACCTATTTATTTAAGCCAGCAAGATGTCGACACCATCAGTTCGAGCTTAGCAAGAGAGATCTTAAAACATAATAAGCAAGGAGAACGCTTGTGTGGGTGGCAACATGGTAAGAAAAAAAGCTGAAAAACATACAGAGCTTACAGAATCGGAAAAAGAAATGCTTCAAGAAATGATCATCACTTATCAAAGCGTGAAAATGATGTCTCGCTTGATGAAGTGGATAGCATTTTTTCTTTTTTTGCTTATCCTTGATTTTGCACGCCTCATGGATGCGTTAGATAATGTCATTGCACATTTAAAGCAGTGGTTTTCAAAGAATTAGTCTCACTAAATTTATCCTTAAAATATGAAAAAATGATTAGGCTTGCAAAAGCTTGAGGGAATGAACTTCGCTTATGAAAGAGGAAAGTTTTACACAAACGCTGTTTGCGTGGATGGGTGGTAAACACTATCTGCGTAAGAAAATTATACCGATTTTAAATAATATTGACCATGAAACCTATGTTGAACCATTTTTAGGCTCTGGTGTTATTTTTCTAAATAAAAGACCAGCAAAATATTCTGTGATTAATGATTTGAATGGAGAGATCACGAATCTGTTTCAATGCGTTCAAAACTATTTTGATGATTTAGCCAAACGATTGGAGTGGTTTGTTTGTTCAAGACAGTTGTTTTTTGATCTTGCTGCGATTGACCCAGAAGAGCTCTCCAAAGTTGAAAGAGCCGCACGGTTTTTATTTCTCCAGCGTTGTGTGATGTATGGGAAAAAAGAGTATGTCTCTTTTAGCTTTGGAAGAAAAAGACTGGCAGAGTTTAATCCCGAAAAGCTTTTAGCGAGGATGAAACGTGTTAGACAGAAGCTTCTTGATACGACGATTTTAAATTTGTCGTGGGAGCGGGTTATCGAGCTATTTGATGCACCCGACAGTTTATTTTACCTAGACCCTCCTTATCTTGTAAAGAAGAAGTGCTATAGCTCTGGGAATTTTGTTGAAGATGATTTTGTGAGTATGGCAAGAGTCCTCAAAGGCATTCAAGGCAAATTTGTCTTGAGTCTGAATGATTGTGATGCGGTTCGAGAGATCTTTAAGGATTTTGACTTTTTAGAAGTTGAGACCCTTTGGACCTCTGGTTTTGCTAAAAAACCACCCCGAAAAGAACTCTTGATTCGTAATAATTGAAGAAAATCATAAAAAGATTTGTTAGAATCAGAAGAAAATATTTCTTCTCTAATAGGACTTTTTATATGGTTACATCTTTTGGTAAAATTTTACGGAAACTTCGCATTGATCACTCCGAACGCCTCTTAGATATGGCTAAGAAATTAGATATATCTGTAGCATTTTTATCATCTGTAGAAATTGGCAAAAAATCTGTTCCTGTAGGATTGGAGGAAAAGATAATTGAACTCTATGCTTTAGATCAAGAGGTAGCAGAAATTTTGAGAAGAGAGTCGGATTCTTGTCGCAAAAGTTTTATTATAAAGCCTTCTGATACTTTCAGATGTGAAACTGTTGGTATGTTTTCTAGACTGATAAACATTATTTCACAAGAAGATTTAGAACTATTAAAAAAATTATTAGAGAAAGCTGGCAAAAAGAATGCATTTTGTAAAGGAAAGTGTAAAAATTCTATTCCCGAACCTTTATTTATTTATCCCGAACCTTTAAAAAAGTCATATAAAATCAAAAAGTTATAGCACCATAAAAGTGCTGTGGCGGAGGGGGTGGGATTCGAACCCACGGTACAGTCTCCTGCACGCCGGTTTTCAAGACCGGTGCCTTAAACCGCTCGGCCACCCCTCCAAACTAGATATGCTTTTTGACAAATTTCTTGCAAAAGGTCAATCATTTTAATACGCATTTTAAAGCGTTCTTTGTAAAACTATTTAAGTTTCAATTAAAATAATTCTTCATAAGTTAATTCTTTTAGTGTGTTATCTAAGAGTTTCATTTTTAAATATGATAGTTTTTTCTGAAAAAATGAAAGGTAATTATGATATTTATCATTTCTTTTTCCTGTTTGAAAATTTTTCACAAAGCAATATTTTTTAAGTTCTAATGGTCGTTTTCGTAATAATAAGAAAAGTTCAGTTGAAAATGTTTGATAAATTATATTAAATTTCGGTCGTGTATTTTTAAATTATTTTACCTTTACAGATATTTATTCTATTTAGATCGGTCATATCTGCGAAAAGAAAATGTTATTGCTTTGACAGTTTATGAGAGATAAATTTGTAAGAATGGGATATATATTCAAGGAAAATTTTTATTGAGTTTAAATAAGTACAATTCAATAAGAAAGCTCTTTAAAAGATTTTTATTTTTTAAATAAAAATATTCAGATATTTAATGCGTCTAAAGGGTATCTTGGAGGAAAGGGCTGATTTACACTATTTGAATAAAATGTTGTGTAAGATTTGCATCGACAGTTTGAAACCTTTTCCATATATGACTGAAAATTAGGTATATTTATAATGCTTTTTTCTTTAGGATAAGCAAAAAGGTAATTTGAATGGAAGAAAAGATTATTGAACGCTTAGATCAATAAATAGTTTGTTAAAGTATTGCATAGTTTTTCAAGAATAGAACTTAAAAACGCTAAATTATGCAGAGGAAAAAAGCATAAACTTTAACAGAAAAGGTTTTAAAAGCCGTTTCATTCACAAATATGTGTAAAATAAAATATTTATGTCTAATATAAGAGAATAGGTTGTTCCTGATTCTATTGAGTTTTATAGTCCTCTTTTCCTCATCTTTTTGAAGCTTTTTTATGGCTTCAAGAGCAAGTTTTTACGGTCTGCGCTTTTTGTGTAAAGAGATGCCATAGTGTCGTCTGTCTAGCCAAAAACTGCTTTGAGTTGCGAGACTGTTGCACCGAAATTAGCAGCGCGTGTTGCTGCTAATTTTCTTAAACCATGCGCGCTGATTTTTTAATGCCTACAGTATTACAAGTCTATCTAAATGTATCGCCAAAGCTTTCTTTCGAGAGTTTTTGATTAACTTGACCACAAATGAATGTTTCTTCTCCAATAGGACCAATTTAAAGGGTTTGGGCTATTTCAGACAAAATTGGCAGAAAAACATCTGTTTGGAATTTACTTTTTTCTGTTTTGACTGGAAATCCGTCTTCGTTTTTGAGAGGAGGTCTTTTGATTCTTAAAGCTGGATTATTTTCAAAAAGACCCTGTTCAATGGCCCATTTAAAAAGTCCGTTTAGACCTTTCAGAAAGTCTCTAGCCATTCCAAGTGTTTATTTGCGATGTTCAACACCGGCTATAATATGTTTCTTTTCGATTGCTTGGTATGAAATGATACCTATAGAATCACACACCTTCATCAGGATGAGTTCTTTTTATGACTTTAGAGAAGCTATGCCAATTGATACTGTTAAAATACTGTTTAAGTAGCCATGCAAATAACCTTTCAATAAGTTTACCGGTTTTGGATTTTGGAAGTATAAGCCCTTGTAATTTAGCAAGCGCACTTTGGTAGTTGTCAACAAACTCTTGCGTTCCATAGGTTCCACGTACTCTAATGCGTTGACCACGACCAATACGCACATACCATATAATTTTACCATGGCGTGAATCACGCTGGTGTTAAAAGGTTAGTTTTTTGGTGTTAGAAAGGAATGTCGTCTTTTGTTGAAGGGACGCCGTTCTGGGCGGTCATAGTTTTGTTACAAGCTTCTGAATTATCATAAATTTTTTCGTTTTCAAAAATCTGTGCATTATAAGCAACTTGTGCGTTATCAAAAACCTTAGCGCTATCGTAAATATTGGTAAAGGAATACGCCTTGGCATCATTATAAATCCAACAATCGTTTTCATGACTTAAACTGTCTTCATCCTCTATAAAGCTGTCAAGATTACCTGCCTTTTTATCTCTAAAGTCTCTCAATTCATGGATACGGTAAAGCGTAATGTATCCATCAAACTCTATTGTTTCATCAGTTTTTCTCCCCATGATTTATTTCCTTGATTTGGCACAATCCACCCGTAGCCTGAATCATGCATTACTTAAAAGTTGTTAGGAATGAGTAGGGGTGTGCTGGATGACATATGGGCACTCCCATTTTTTAAAAATATGCAAATTTATTTTTTAGATGTGTTTAATTTCATATTTCCAATCAGGCAATTGAGTAAGAGCTAATGCGAGTTGTCCTCTATGACACATGCATACATTGGCTTCAAAACAGGTGATTGCAACGCGCTTTTTGTTTAAAAAAATTTGATATAATTTGTTTATTGCACAAGAATTATTCTTGAGAGTTGTATTTTGATAATCTTCAAAAATTCTTTATTTTTTTGTGAGTGTGTCATTTTTGCTACAGATATTTCAAAAAAGATGCTCTATATACATTTCATTTTGGATATTTGGAGAGATTTTATGAATACAAAACGTTTAATAACAGCGTCTATTTTTTCTTTAATTTCAGCGTCTACAGCACTAGCTGCTGATGTTATGATTCCTCATCAACCAGCATCATCGACTGCTTCTTCTTCTGCCATTGTTGCGCCTACTTTTTCATGGACAGGTCTTTATTTAGGTGTCCAAGCTGGTGGTTTTTCGAGCAAAGCTGATATGGCTCTTGTTGGTCAAGAAAAGAGTTTACCACTAGATAAAGAGTTCTCTCCTAAACTTTCAGGTTTTGTAGGTGGTTTTTATGCAGGTTCTAATATTGATCTCGGTGATAACTTTATTTTTGGCATCGATACGGATTTAATGATATCTGGAAAAAAACACACAAAGACCATTACTATAGGAGCGGCTGATAACACTACAGTAGAAAATGCAGTCGTAAGATCCCGCAGATCCGCAGGAACACCAACACTTCCAAGCACACAAGAAGTAACATCAGCAGGAACACAAAGAACCGCCTCAGGAACTGCAGGTGCAGGAGCTACAACAGGAGGGCCTCTAACAGCAGTATCCGCTTCAGAAAAATCTGCTGGAACGCGATCCAGTCAAGCACCAGCTAAACCAGTAACTGCAGTTCAACCGTCACGAGCAGGAGCAGCACAATCAAACGAAGCAGCAACAACTGGAGATTCTAACAATGTTAATGCAACACAGACAGTGGCTGTGGAGGTAAAAAATCCAGGAGTTGCAACAATATCATCACAAACGCCAGCTGCATCGCCAGTAGCACAATCAGCCTCCTCTGGGCAGACGGTTAGATTAGTGCAATTGCCATCGTCTTCATTGGGAAGATCAAATATAGGAGGGACATCGGTAGGTGAGGTAAGTCGATCACAGCCAGTTGCATCTAAATCCTCCTCCCCTGACGCAGGGAGTAGAACAGCAGAGCGGTCAGCATCGCTCTCATTGGAAAGATCAGCTATAGGAGATCAGTTATCAGGGGGAAGGGCAAGTGGAGAAACAGTGTCTGAAAAACCAGTTGCTATAAAAACCGAGCCTTTTACCCCATCAACAGGAATAGAAGCAAGTCAACCAGCAGCAAAAGCACCTACACCGGTACAATCTGTATCACAACCATTAGCAGTAGAAAGAACAGTACCGAGTTCATCACTTGTCCTCGCGAGATCAGGATCATCTTCTGAAACAGCAAAAGCTTCCAAAGGAACAAGCGGAGCCCAACAGGGAGGTCATCATAGTTCTTCCCATGGTAGCGGAAATGCTAATTCGCATGGTGCATCTCATGCAGGTGGGCATGGCTCTGGTGCTAATCCACATGCTTCTCGTTCTCATGGTGGACAGAATATGGCTGGACACGGTGCACAAAGTACACAAGCGGTGGATAAGAACAATTCCAGTGTATATGGTATAGAACAAATAAAAAAGATGGCTTCTGAACTTGGTCTTGGTCAAGAGGATGAAGCTGAAACTTTAAATCATACTTTCAAGCAAAATTGGGGTGGTGCTACACGGGTCCGTATTGGTTTTGCTGCTGATCGCTTTATGCCTTATCTCGCTGGTGGTATTGCTTATGGGCAATTCCAAGACACTGTATCAATATCCGTTAAGGATGAGGATGGAAGAGTCGTTTCTTCTAAGAACTTAGCTGATGAAACAAAAACCATGATTGGTTACACACTTGGTGGTGGTGTTGATTTCTCGCTTCTGGATAATGTGATTGTACGTGCAGAATATCGTTACTCTGATTTTGGTAAAAAGAAATTTGCAAAGGAAAAACTTGAAGTTAACTACAAAACCAATGATTTCCGTGTTGGTGTAGCTTATAAATTCTAATTTTTTAAAGAGTAAATTTCTAAGAGGCTCCACTGTTAGTGGAGCCTTTATTTTTTTAAAGATCACTTTTTGGTTTCTTTTCTTGTGAATTTCATGATAAAGCCCATAGAGTGTGATGATATATTTTCCTGATCGCTGCTTAATACGAATGATAAGCTCGGCTTTCCCTATAGATAAAAACCAGAGTTGCAGGGTTCAGGGAAGTTATGCAAAAGTAAACTCGTAAAAGTGGACAGGAATATTTCACAATGACTGTGAAAAATGAAACAATAGATTATTCAAAAACTCTTTATCTCCCACAGACAAATTTTCCCATGCGTGCAGGTCTTCCACAAAAAGAGCTTGAATTGATGGCGCATTGGGAAAATATAGGGCTTTATGCGCAATTGCGCCAACAAGCAAAAGATCGTCCATTTTATATTCTTCATGATGGTCCACCTTATGCAAATGGTCATATTCATATCGGGCATGCTTTAAACAAAGTTCTAAAGGATGTGGTTGTTCGTTCATTCCAAATGCGCGGTTTTAATGCAAATTATGTTCCTGGTTGGGATTGCCATGGGCTTCCAATTGAATGGAAAATTGAAGAAAAATATCGAGCACAGGGAAAAAATAAGGACGAGGTACCTCTGAATGAGTTTCGTCAAGAATGCCGTGAATTTGCACAACATTGGGTAACCGTTCAAAGCGAAGAATTTAAACGCCTTGGTGTTGTGGGAGATTTTAACACGCCTTACACTACAATGGCTTTTCATGCAGAAGCACGCATTGCTAGTGAATTGATAAAATTTGCTATGTCAGATCAGATTTATCGTGGTTCCAAGCCAGTGATGTGGTCTGTTGTGGAGCGTACGGCTTTGGCAGAGGCTGAGATTGAATATCATGATCATGAATCAGAGGTGATTTGGGTTAAGTTTCCTGTTTTTGAAGCAAATTCTGATGATTTATATGGTGCTTATGTCGTCATTTGGACAACAACACCGTGGACAATCCCAAGCAATCGTGCAGTGAGTTATTCTTCGCAGATTTCTTATGGTATTTACGAAGTTGAAAGTGCTGAAAATGATTTTGGTCCTCAAGTGGGAGAAAAGCTTCTCTTTGCAGATGCTCTAGCGATGAGTTGTGCAGAAAAAGCCAAACTTGTTTTGAAGCGTTTGCGTGTTATTTCTGCTGATGAATTGAAAGCTCTTGTTCTTTCTCATCCACTCAAAGGTTTGGCGGGAGGGTATAATTATAAGATAGTATTGCTTGAGGGATCGCATGTGACAGAGAATGCTGGTACAGGTTTTGTCCATACAGCACCAAGTCATGGGCGTGAGGACTTTGAAATTTGGAATGCTTATAAGCCTCTATTGGAGCAAGCAGGGATTGATTCATCTATACCATTTCCTGTCGATGATGCGGGTTTCTATACGAAAGATGTTCCGGGTTTGGGACCGGATCGTGAAGGGGGAGCAGCACGTGTTATTGATGATAATGGGAAAATGGGTGATGCCAATAAAGGGGTCATTAACGCTTTAATTAAAGCAGATCGATTATTTGCACGCGGTCGTTTGAAACATTCCTATCCCCATAGTTGGCGTTCGAAAAAACCCGTTATTTTTCGTAATACGCCGCAATGGTTTATTTCAATGGATAAAGATCTTGGGGATGGTTCAACTTTACGCAGTCGGGCTTTGGATGCTGTTTCAAAAACGCGTTTTATACCACCTTCTGGACAAAACCGCCTAGCCTCTATGATAGAAGATCGTCCTGATTGGGTTCTTTCTCGTCAGCGTTCTTGGGGAGTTCCTATTTGTATTTTTGCGAATGAGGATGGTGTTGTTTTGAAAGATGAAAGCGTGAACGAACGTATTTTACGGGCTTTTGAAGTAGAAGGGGCAGATGCATGGTTTGCTGAAGGAGCACGTGAACGTTTTTTAGGTGACCGTGCGCATGAGCCTTGGATGCAGGTTCATGATATTTTGGATGTTTGGTTTGATTCTGGAGCAAGCCATAGCTTTGTATTAGAAGATCGGGCTGATTTAAAATGGCCTGCAGATGTTTATTTTGAAGGCTCTGATCAACATCGTGGATGGTTCCAATCTTCTCTTTTGGAAAGCTGTGGTACGCGTGCTTGCTCTCCTTATAAGGCAGTGATCACACACGGTTTTACTTTGGATGAGAATGGTAAGAAAATGTCTAAATCTTTAGGCAATACGGTTGTTCCGCAAGAGATCATTAAAACATCTGGAGCTGATATTTTTCGTCTTTGGGTGATGACAACAGATTATTGGGAAGATCAGCGTTTAGGCAAGAAAATTCTTCAGACAAATGTGGATTCATATCGTAAACTACGCAATGCAATTCGTTGGATGCTTGGAACTTTAGCACATGATGATGGAGAAGAAATATCTTATGGTGCACTGCCGGATCTTGAAAAATTTATATTGCATAGGCTTTTTGAACTTGATCAGTTGATTAATCGCGCTTACGATGAATTTGATTTTAAAAAGATTATGCGTGCATTATTGGATTTTTCAATCATTGAGTTATCGGCATTTTATTTTGATATCCGAAAGGATTCTCTTTATTGTGATGCGCCTTCATCAAAAAAACGCAAGGCCTCCTTGCAGGTTGTCCGTGAGGTTTTTGAGCGTATGGTAACATGGCTTGCTCCAATGTTGCCTTTTACTATGGAGGAAGCTTGGTTAGAGCGTTACCCAGAAAGCCAATCAGTGCATTTGGAACAATTTCGCTCTGTACCAGAAGAATGGCAAAACCAATCTTTGGCTGAGCGTTGGAAAAAAATTCGGCAGGTCCGTAAAGTTGTGACAGGTGCTTTAGAACTTGAACGTGCTAATAAGCGTATTGGATCCTCTTTGGAAGCTGCGCCTATTGTTTTTATTTCCAATCTGGTTTTACGAGAGGCATTAGAAAATGTGGATATGGCGGAGATCTGTATTACCAGCGCACTCACAATTACGCAGGATACAATGCCTTCCGATGCGTTTACTTTGGATGATGTTGAAGGTGTTGGTGTATATCCAAAGAAAGCGTTGGGAAAAAAATGTGCTCGATCATGGCGTTATACACAAGATGTTGGAAGTGATCCAGCTTATCCGGATGTATCTGCTCGTGATGCAGCTGCTTTGCGGGAATTGCGGATTCTTGGCAAGATTTAAAGTTTTAGATCAAAGGAAAGAAATGCAAGTATATTTCTCGTATTGATGAATATAGTTTTTTGTGGTACGAAAAAATTCCGTTGTTTTATCTGCAGGGGGGGGAAATTTGTATATGGACCGTTCTCTCATAAATAACGGGAATATTAATCAGCCATATACTTAGGAAATGGGATAAGCAGTGAGAAAATGTGAAGTAAAAATATTTCCAATAGGAATTTTAGGTATATGCTTTGTTTTAACGGGATGTAATGCGCCTACCTATGGTACCAATAAACCAGTTTCGATACAGTTTTTTGAAGATGTTGCTAATATCACTTCATTAACACCAACAAATAACAGCAGCCAGATTGTTATGAAACCCCATCCAAAGCTTATAATACCAAGTCCTAGTTCACGCAGGTTTTTACCGGTGCCACAACAAGATAAATCTGTCAATAAAATAGCAGCATCGAAGCAGCATCGGGAAAGTACTCCTTTTCCTCACAAGCGATCATTAGTTAATGGCGCTGGTTCAGAAGATCCTTCACAGTTGAGTGCGAAGCAACGACAAGAATATTTACGTCGTCAGAGAGCACAAGTTGGAAGTTCAAAATACCGTCGCTATCTCACTGAACCACCTTTAAGTTATCGCCAACCGGCAAAAATTGCACCTATTGGTCGATAAGAAAAAGACAAAATAAAAGTATGCGAAGTATTCTTCTCATTACTTATGACACCAAGTTCTCGTTCATGCAGCGTTATAATGCTGCTGCAAGCTGGTTGTTATTTCCATGAAATAGCAATATGGCTATAGCATCGAGAGAGTGGTTCGGCGTCACTTTTTTAACAGAAATATCTTTTAAGTCCATTTCACAACGTTGTTTGTGTGGATAGTATAACGTGAAAGCCATTGAAAATTAGCAGCTTTATTCTTATGAAGGAGAGAACTTATACCATCATTTTATTTTCCAGACTCCAATGTTGTGACAATTTTTGCATTTGAGAGCTTTCATAAAAGACATTTTTAGTCTTTTCTAAATCGTTTTTTATCTAGACAGTAACCTCACTTATGAGTGCCAAGAAAGAGATTTTATTGATTCAACGTCATTTGAAATGAGAATATTCCACGATATTTTGAGCTTTATAGTTTATATAAAAATATTTTATATAAAAAGCAATGAATTATTTTTATAAATCAATATGTTGTATAATAGAAATAATATTCAATATTAAAAGAGTGTGAGAGAAAAAATATTTCAAAATAGCTTTCGCTATATCAGAAGGATGAATAATCTTTTTTAAGAAATAGGATAGTTTCTAAAGAGTAAAAGTTATGGAAGAAGAATTGTTTTTAGTATCGCTTTTGTACAAAAAAATCTTTAAGTAATTGAGCTGCTTCTTTTTCTTTAAAACCAGAATAAATCTCAGGTTTGTGATGACAGGTTGGTTGCTGATAAAAACGTGGACCATTTTCTATAGCACCTCCTTTGGGATCATTTATTGCGTAATAGAGACGTCGTATGCGTGCAAATGAAATGGCAGCAGCACACATAGCACAAGGTTCAAGTGTTACATAAAGATCGCAATCAGGAAGCCTTTCGCTTTGCAATGTTTTGCAAGCCATACGGATTGCGCGTATTTCTGCGTGTCCTGTAGGGTCATATGCAGATTTTATAAAGTTACCAGCGCGTGCAATGATAGCTTTTCCACGTGTAATGATAGCACCTACGGGAACTTCATCTTTTTTTGCAGCTTCTTGCGCTTCTAAAAGGGCTATTTCCATGGGCGTCAAAGTCATAATATTCTTCCTACTGAAGGTATAGAAAATCTAAAGGTTATCTCGATAAGGAATGCTATGGAATGAATAATTTATTACGCTTTTATAATGAAAAGAATACCTCTATTTTTTTAAGAGTTTAAAACAAACTTGCAAGTCAACAGATACATTATTGTCGTTAAAGGATAGAAAATGATAAATGATTATGCTACTTCATTTTTCAGGATAAGCGGTATGGTGCATGTGAATAATTTTCTGAACATACTTGCAAAGATTGGTTTGAAACGCAAATGAATGAAAATAATGAGAGTGAACGAATTGCTAAAAGATTAGCGCGTGCTGGTGTTGCTTCGCGTCGAGATGCAGAAATGATGATTGTTTCAGGTCGTATTTCTGTGAATGGTAAAGTCGTGAAAACGCCAGCTTTTAATGTTAGCCGCTCTGATGTTATTAAAGTTGATGGCAAACCTTTACCTCCTATAGAACGAACGCGTTTATGGCTTTACCATAAGCCAGCAGGTCTTGTAACCACGAACCGTGATCCTGAAGGTAGACCTACAGTATTTAGTAATTTACCAAAAGGAATGCCGCGTGTTCTTTCTGTAGGAAGGCTTGACATTAACACGGAAGGGCTTTTGCTTTTAACCAATGATGGTGGCTTAGCGCGTGTATTAGAACTTCCTGTAACGGGGTGGGTCCGCAAATATCGCGTCCGTGCTCATGGAAGAGTAAAACAGAGTGCGCTGGATAACCTTAAAAATGGTATTGCGATTAATGGTATTTTTTATGGTTCAATTGAAGCATCAATTGAACGCGAACAAGGGTCGAATATATGGCTTTCTGTTGCTTTGCGAGAAGGAAAAAATCGTGAAATAAAGAATGTTTTAGGGGCATTGGGATTATCAGTTAATCGATTAATACGTGTATCTTATGGTCCATTTCATCTCTCTGATTTAGAAGAAGGAGCTGTGCAAGAGTTAAAAGGGCGGATGTTACGAGATCAGTTGGGAGAGCGTTTGATTATGCAAGCCAATGCAGATTTTGATGCTCCTATTCTTAAGCCATTTTCAAATTCTGCAGTTGTTGCAGAAAAGAAAAGCCAGAAAGATCTTTCTGTTGCAAATGATGGTTGGGTTTTCTCAAGTGAAAGGGTGATACGACGTCGCTCAAGAGATGGTTCTGTTGAACATAGTCGCGCACGATTAAGTACAAAATCTCATGAAAATGTAAAAAAGGAGAAAAGTGAAGAAGGAAAAGTAGAGCGTTTTCTACCGCGTTCTCGCCGTGCTAATGTTTGGATGGCTCCTGGTGCACGTCCGCAAAGTGCACGTAGAAAGCCTTCCTATAGTGAGGAGAAATCGCATGGTTATAAGAGCGATTTGGATGGTAGAAAGTCCTTTCATCGAGGCAAGGAAAAACTAAAAGAAAGTTCGTCACACAAAGAGAAGAGGGAAAGTTTTGTTCAAAAACGTGGCAAAATATCTTATGACGAGACGCATCCCTTTGGTAAGAAAGATCGCTTTTTAAAGGATAAAGAGAAAATGATAAAAGGTGGTCATGATGAGCGTTCTTTTGAGAGAAAGAAAAAAGTAAAAACATTTGGTGGTTCTATGAAAAAATCTAAATCACAGAGTGATGGTGCAAAAACTTCGAAGCGATTTGGAGGTCCACGTGCGGATTATAGGCGGTAAATTTGCTGGTCGTGTTTTATTTTCGCCTGTTAATCAGTCGATTCGCCCAACGAGTGATCGTACACGTGAAAGCCTTTTTAATATTCTTTCTAGCCGTGAAGAACAATTTTGGACCAATAAACGCATTCTTGATCTTTTTGCTGGTACGGGGGCTTTAGGCATTGAAGCACTTTCACGTGGAGCAAAGGCTGCTGTTTTTGTTGAAAATTCAGTTGAGGGGCGTGGAGTACTTCAAAAAAATATCGAAGCTTTTGAATTGCAAGGGATTGGACGGATTTTGCGTCGTGATGCAACCAAACTTGGCAATATTGGAACAATGCTTCCATTTGATGTTATTTGCGCTGATCCTCCCTATAGCCGTTGTTTAGGTGAACGTGCTTTTGTAGAAGCTTTGCGAGGAGGTTGGGCAAAAGCTGATACACTCTTCGTGCTCGAAGAAAAGAAAGATACGATTATTCATTTACCAGATATTTTTTATCTAGACGATGAGCGTTTTTATGGTGAGACAGCAATACGTCTTTATAAATTACGATTGCTTACATCTTGAGAAAGTTCTTGTTTTTATCCGATAAGATAAAAAAATGTTTTTTCACAGTTTTCTTCATTTTATATGGTTTTTAAAAGGTCAAGCAGAAAGTAAATAAAAGATTCTAATGTTAAAGGAATTGATGAAGTTTTATTAGCTTTACTACAGAAGGATGTTTTTTCTCCAATAGGATATATATATCCTCGATAATAGTTATGATCTTTTTTGTCTAATTTCTTTATGCTATACCTTAATCATTACATTTCATCAGCAGTTGAAAGCTTTAAGCTATGCAGTCTGCATTTATATTTTAATGATGCGTAACTTTTATTTTTTGTTATTGTCTAAACTTAAAAAAGATATTTTGTTTAGTATTGAAAATATTGTTCATTTATCCTGAATATTTGTGTGTTTAGTTTAGTAGTATCGCTTGTTGATTTAATCATTACATATTAAGTAGATCTGAGAGTATTAAGTATCTTATCGTTGTGCAGCTTTAAGGATACTTTTTTATATTATTTTTTATCACTAAAGATAAGTAATTTATAAAAAAGGGGAGATTATCATGTTTAAATGGATATATAGTGAAGAAATTAGTACAGAAGCAAGTGCTGAGAAAATTTGGGCTATATGGGAAGATGTGGCATCATGGCCTTGCTGGGATAGTGAACTTGAGTGGGTAGAACTTTCTGGTCCTTTCAAAGAAGGCGCTATAGGACGCATGAAACCTAAAAAAGGACCTACAGTAACTTTTACACTTGATAAAGTTATAAAAAATATTTGCTTTTCTGATTATGCTAAACTTCCTTTTACACGTATGAGTTTTAATCATGAATATATTTGTTCAACAAAATCGGGTTCTTCAAATAACAAAATTCGTCATACTGTAATTATTTCTGGCTTACTTGCTCCTTTATTTGGAATGATTATTGGATCAAAAATTAAGTTACATCTTCGCGATGCAATGATTGAAATGAGTAAGCGTGCTCTTACTGAAAACAAAACCATCTTGTAAGGGTGTGCGTTTATAAAGAAGTTAACACCTTAAAAAAGGTGCAGAAATTGTAACTTATTATTAGAATGGAATCAGTTATGAGTATACGGCAAACCAATGAGCTACGGAGCATTTTTTAGTTAGCTGTTGAAATCGATTCAAATCATCTTACGGGATTAATTTTGCGCTAAAAATCTTATGAAATTCATTGAAAATGAGAAAGTTTCAGAAGCTCATTGTTTCTCTTATGATGTAGGCCAATATCGTCATGATATTTGCTGGTTTCTAATGTTGCGATAGCTTTTGCATTTAAAACCTTCATAAGAGGCATTTTGTTTTCTTCTTAAATAGTTTTCATTCATATGCCCCTTATTCATGATATGCTCGCAAATAGTTGTGATTGACTCAACATGAATAGGTTCGAAACAAAGAGAATTTTATGCTATTAGGCTTTTTTATACAAATTACAAAACAATAAATTATAAGTATAAATCAAAATATTAATTTTATTGAAAGATTACAATATAATTTCTTTGATTACTTTTAAATATAAAAAATGAGTTCTTTATGATATTACGTCCATTAGGGTAAAGAAGTTTATGACTGCTCATTTTGTTGAAACCATAATGGAAGGAAATATTTTTTACTCTGTTTAAGTTTTGTTTCATTTACAAGAGTGCCGTTTCATTATGAGAGAGTTTATAGAAGAAAAGAAGTGTATACAAATATAAGGCATTTTCTTGATTCTTGCTTGGAAATTAAAGAATGCTATAGGAAAGAGATGAGGTAGGTTTTTTACTACCCAGAGGAAGGAAGACCTGTGATTTAGATCATTTTATGCTTTTCGAATTTTTGAGGATTTTGGCTTAAATTCAAGTGTTATTGCTAAGACTTTTGTTAATTGTCAATGTTCTGTTGATTTGATTGTCAGTGGAGATTTGGCTTCTAAAATGATAAGGTCCAATGAGCAATCTTGCAACTAAAGAGATTTTACGACATATTGCATCTTTTCATAAAGAAGCGAAAAAGGAAATGATTTAATGCATTAAAAGAAAAAGAATGCATGAAATGTGCATAATCTTTTGTCAGAATGCTTATCAATGTAAATAATAAAATATTTTAGGGAGTCTATAATGACTGACAAGAACCAGATTGAGAAAGCTGTTTCATTGGTTGAAGCAGCAAGGCGTTCTGGGGCCGACGCTGCTGATGCTGTTATTGTTCATGCACATTCCACCAGTGTATCTGTTCGTTTTGGGAAAGTCGAATCGACAGAATCTGCAGAGAGCAATGATTTTACTCTAAGGGTTTTTGTTGGAAAAAAAGTAGCAAGTGTTTCTGCTAATTTAGGATCTTATCCGCAAGAACTTGCGGAACGTGCTATTGCAATGGCTAAAGCTTCTCCCGATAGTTTATTTGAAGGTTTGGCAGATAAAGAGTGTTTGGTTAAGAACCCTAAAGATCTTGACCTTTTTGATGATTTTATACCCAGCAGTCATTTTTTAACAGAAGATGCTTTAAAAACGGAGGCAGCAGCTCTTGATGTTAAAGGTGTAAGCAATTCTGGTGGCGCTGCAACAGCTTATGGCCGTAGTGGACTTATTCTTGTGACCAGTGATGGTTTTTGTGGAGCCTATCGTTCCAGTTGTTTTTCACGTTCTTGTAGTGCTCTTGCAGGTGAAGGAACACAGATGGAGCGGGATTATGATTATACAACAGCCTTACATTTTTCTGATTTAGAGGCAGCAGAAACTGTGGGAAAGAATGCAGGGCTTGGTGCAGTTCGACGTTTGGGTGCAGTTCGTGCGGCGACTGGGGGCGTTGATGTTATTTTTAATCCGCGTACGGCTCGTGGAATTGCAGGGCATATCGCATCTATGGTCAATGGAGCCTCTGTGGCTCGAAAAACGAGTCTTTTACAGAATTTCCTAGGCAAGGAAGTGATGAAGCCTAATGTTAATGTAACCGATCAACCTTTGCGATTACGTGGAAATGCTTCTCATCCTTTTGATGGAGAAGGGGTAGAGGGGAAAACACTCAATATTATTGAAAATGGTATTTTAAAAAATTGGCTTCTTTCATCATCTACAGCGCGTGAATTGGGACTTAAAACAAATGGACACGGTATGCGTTCGGCATCATTAGTGCAGCCGACCAGTACAAATTTTGCTATTGAACCGGGTTTAGTATCGCCTTGCGATATGATAAAAGATTTGCGAAATGGATTTTATGTGACCGAATTATTCGGTCATGGCATTGATTTTATTACTGGTCAGTATAGTCGTGGGGCTTCCGGTTTTTGGATTGAAAATGGTGAAATTGCTTATCCGGTGAGTGAAGTAACCCTAGGCTCTGATTTGCTTCATATGTTAGCACATTTAACACCTGCCAATGATATTGATCGGCGTTATGGTACAGCAGCTCCAACATTGTTAATTGAAGGGATGACACTTGCAGGAAAATAACATGCATCATTCTTCTGATTTAAATCTTTTGCGTGACGTTTGTCGAGAGGCAGGAGATTTAGCAATGCGGTATTTTGGATGCACGTTGGATGTCTGGATTAAAGAAGGTAATTCCCCGGTCAGTGAGGCAGATTTTGCTGTCGATCATTTCTTGAAAGAGAAGCTTCTTGGAGCACGTCCAAATTATGGATGGATTTCAGAAGAAACAAAAGATAATCGAGAACAACAAGATTATAAGCGCTCCTTTGTCGTTGATCCTATTGATGGGACACGTGGTTTTCTTTCTGGCAGTACTTATTGGTGTATTTCTGTTGCTATTATTGAGAATGGGCGTCCTATTGTGGGCGTTTTACAATGTCCGGCTCAAGGGGATGTTTATGCAGCTGTAACGGGTGAAGGAGCAACATTAAATGGAATAAAACTTCCTCGTTTAGCCTTTGAGGTTCATCGAAAATATAAAATTTCACTTGATAAATCGCTCGCACAAAAATTACCAGATGATTTTCTCAATCAAGTCAGTCTTTACCATTATCTTCCTTCTCTTGCTTATCGTATTGTTCTTGTTGCTCAAGATGAAATTGATATCGTATTAGTTCGTCCAAATTGTCATGAATGGGATATTGCCGCTGCTGATCTTATTTTGCAGGAGTGTGGAGGGTGTTTTTTATCACTTGATACTCCTTTACTATCTTATGGAATTGAACCTTACCAATATGGGCTTTTAATTGCTGGTAAAAATAATTGCTGTCAGGATATGATAGATGTTGTTCGTCAAGCAAAGTTAGTTTAATCACATAAAAAGCGCTAAAATCATTTGAATGATATGGAGGCACATATGACTGAAACAAAGGAAAAAAAACAATATTTACATCTTGTATTTGGTGGGGAATTAAAAAGTCTTAACAGTAATCAATTTAAGAATCCTGATGATTTAGATGTGGTTGGTATTTTTTCAGATTATCAATCCGCTCAAGAAGCATGGCAGGCAAAGGCACAAAGCAGTGTAGATAATGCATTGCAACGTTATTACATTGTAGATTTGCATCAGTTTCTTGATGCTGAATCAAGCAATGCAGAATAAAGCTTAAATATTTGGTCATTATAGCCTGTAGATTGCTTCATACTTTTGTGATCGTCCCTTCCATGGCATTGTTATTCGGGTAAAAAAAGATGCCGTAGCAAAGAATATTCATGTTGTTTAAAACCTATATGTTTTCTTAAGGAAATATCTTTCAAAGCTCTCAGGTCATTTCATAATGTTGTCCGTGCAAGGCAAATAAGTGGTCCCCCTGGTCTTCATCATAAATTCACAGGCAAAAAACATGTCATCTCTGAAGAAGATGGACGTGAGCATGAACATTCCATTGATGTGACTGGGCGCTTGGTCAAAGTGGATAGTGAAGGCTTAACGGCTGGAAAAGCGACAGGCTATGATTGCGAGATCAAAAATATTTGGGACTATACGGAATTTTGGGATGGTTCTGTTTTGCATCGCTTTTCCTTTAAACGGGGCGGTTGGCTTGTGCGCAATGGGCAAGAGATCGGTTCTCGCCGCCGCTCTATTCTCAACTTATAAGCTCTCATTATTGATAGGGTTCTCATTTATAGGAATTGATCATGACAAGTTTACAAACCAGCATTGATGTAGAGTTGCAGGTTCCGCTTCCTTATCAGGATAAAGGAGGCAAAGAATCTCTCTGCAAGAAACTGACCTTTTATCGCCCAAACTTCAAGCAAGCACGCCAATTAGCGGTGTTGATTGGACCGCAGTTGGTAGAGCTCGTTCTGCCCGCTGTAGAAGAGGATAAAACAACTTTGAGCAATGATGTGCTTATCACGAAGCTTTCTCAAGTTTTGTTCACAAGTGAGGCAACAGAAGGCATCACAGCACTTTTGGCTGATATGTCACATGAATCTATTGAATTGATTGATCGAGTTGATGTGATAGATATTGTCGCAATATTGAAGGCTTTTTTTGCTTTTTTTCCGCAACGCCAATCCTCTCTGCCAGACAATTTGGGGCAGAGCTAGCCCTTTATTATCACTGGGCGCCTTCAGAAATTAACCAGATGGATTGGCTGGATGTGATTGCTTATCGAGAAGAACTCGCGCGCCTGAAAGCTCAAGAATATGAAAGCCATAAGTTAGGATAAGATGCGATCATGGATGTTTCTCTTGTTGTGCGTTTTGTCAATCATCTGCAAGAGGGGATAGCTTCTGCCAAGCGTGATCTTGCAGCCTTTAGTTCAGATGTTGCGCATTTCCAAAACAAGACAAGGCAACACTTTAAAAATTGGTTTGACCCTGAGCATCTTGAGGATGCGACAAAGAATGCTGAAAATGCTTTCAATCATGCACGCGGGCGTATGGTGGGTGCCATTGCGCAAACCGCAACCTTAATTGCACCGCTCTATAAAGCCATGCAATTTGACCAATCGATGAAGGGATTAGAAAAGGTTCTCGATGCCCCCCTTGATCGCTTAAAGGAATTGCGCCGTTTTGCGCTTGAAACTTCCACCAAGATTCCGTTAGCGGCGCGTGAAGTCTTAGAATTGATGACCAGTGCTAGCCAAGCAGGGATTGGTGAACAAGATTTAGAAGCTTTTAGCATTTATGCAGCCAAAGCGGCTGTTGCTTTTGATATGACGGGGGATCAGATTGGGGAGCGCTTTGCCAAGTTGCGCAATGTCTTTAAGCTTAATCAAGCAGGCATTGAAGATCTAGGCGATGCCATCAATCATCTCTCTAACCACATGGCGGCAAAGGCCAGTGAGGTGTCTGATTTTACCAATCGTGCCACCGGTGCAGCAACCATGTTTAAACTGACAGCCCGCGAAACCGCGGCATTTGGTACAGCGATGATTTCTGCTGGGATTGTTCCTGAGAGTGCAGCGCGTGGTTTTAATGCGATGAGTGCGCGTATTCAAGCAGGGGGCAAGCATATTGAAGATGCTTTTGCCAATATTGGGCTTTCCCGCGAAAAATTCATGCAAGATCTCGACAAAGATGCCACCGGTACCTTGGTGCGCTTTTTTAATGTGTTGGGCAAATCCGAACAAGGGATGCGTTCCCTGATTGCCATTGCGGGGCGCGATTTTACCGGCGATTTTGCCAAATTGGTGGGTAACCCTGAATTGTTAGGGCAAGCTTTAGATTATGTGAAAGATCCACAAGTCTTTAAGGGCTCGGTAGAACAAGAAGCCGACAAACAAGCAACCGGTGCTATGCGACAATTTGAACTCTTACAAAACCGCATTGTGGCTTTGGGGATTAGCATTGGTGAAGTGCTTCTGCCTCCTCTCAACAGTTTGATGGAAAGTGTTGGGGGATTTGTCAATGGTTTGATGGCATGGGCGAATGCCCATCCCACTTTAACAAGCGCCATTATCAAAACCATTGCTGCCCTTATGGCTTTTAATATTGCTCTGCGTGTGTTGCGCTTTACTATGGCCGGGACACGCCTTGGGCTTCTTCAATTGATAGGCTCTTTTATCAAGATGGGTGCTGTTAGTCGTGGTCTTTCTGCAAGCTGGCGAGGGCTATTGGCTGCAGGGCGCTCATTGGGTTTAATGGCAGCAGGGCTTGGTGGGAGTGCGCTGCGTCTTCTTCGCCCAATGACTTTACTTGTGGGGGCTTTACGAGGGATAGCTGTTTCAGGTGCGGCATTTTCTGCCTCGTTTGGCTTTATTGGGACAGTGATCGAAGTGGTTGGGGCAGGTATTGCCTCTGTTGTGGGAGCTGTTTTTACTCCAATAGGGGCTGTCGTTGCTGCTGTTGTGGCGGTCGTCCTTGCTGCTGGTTTTGCTTTGTGGAAATACTGGGACCGTTTTTCTTCTTTTGTCAAAGGTTTTGCACGGGGGGTATCTCGGGCTTGGGGGCGTGCCTTTGAAGCCGTTATGCGTTTTTTTGGTGCTGATACTACCACCATCACCAAATGGAAAAATATCATTGCTGCTGCTTTTGATTTCTCTCAAACTTGGCAAAAGTTCAAACAAGGACTTTCCTCTGTTGTCGAGTGGTTTGGCAATTTGTGGGAGGGCGTTAAACGAAGCTTTTCCAACTTTTGGCAATGGTTGAAGAGTTTTTTTACACAGGAAAAGCTCTCGGAGAGTGCCAAGGCTGGTATGGAACAAGCGGGCGAAGATCTGGCTAATTCGATTGTTTATGGTTTTATGGGACCCATCACAAAGTTGAGCGATTTTTGTAAATCTTTGCCCAGCCGCATGAAGGGGTGGATTGGGTCCATTGATGTAAGAGATTTTTTGCCAAGTTTTTTGGGAGGCAAAACAACCATCCAACCCATAGCACAATTTGCGGGGGCGGGGCATGCAAATTCCCCTTTCACAGAAGCAAAAAGCAAAGATCACTCCCCCATCACACACAATCAAAATGTCACGGTGCACGTCAATGGCGCGCGTGATCCTATTGCCACTGGTCGTGCGGTCGCTCATGCCATTCAACGGGCACGCGCCAATGCGTTGCATGGCGGGACAGAATGATAAGGGCTGCAGAATAAGGGAA
Source organism: Bartonella sp. AC535YNZD (assembly GCF_042196625.1). Taxonomy (NCBI): domain Bacteria; kingdom Pseudomonadati; phylum Pseudomonadota; class Alphaproteobacteria; order Hyphomicrobiales; family Bartonellaceae; genus Bartonella; species Bartonella sp. AC535YNZD. The sequence goes on from NZ_JBHIQP010000013.1 coordinate 42,843, forward strand.
AAGACGGCATGCTGGAAAGAACACAATGAGGGGAGGGATGAAGTGCTAGGAGAGCGCAATGGTAGGAGAGATGCAATGATACGTTTTGAAAGAGATGACGTGCTGGAAGGGATACAATCAAGGGGAGGGCGTCTATGAGAGATCCTTTGCTGATGTTAGGACCACATCTTTTTTATGTGGACTGGCT
>NZ_JBHIQP010000014.1:0-38363 GCF_042196625.1 Bartonella sp. AC535YNZD
ATATCCACTAAACCAGCATGAAATAAGGCATTTGGCAAAAGAAGATAAGTTGGAACCTGTGGAACAACAGCTCTAATACCTAGCTCAGGCGGAACATCAAGCGGTATAGAGAGATTAGACGAAGGTTCCAAAGCATCAGAGGACTCAGAAGGCTTTGGTTCAACAGGGGAAGAAGCAGAAGGAACAGAATCTGGAGATGAAGGTGATACCGGAACAGAGGGCGGTAATAGAAGCTCCATGAAATGATTATTAGATAGAATTTTCTAGGCAAGAAACTAAAGTGTAGAAGGCTGCTCGTAGGAAACTTTGTTCTTTAGAGGGGGAACTCAAAAAACTTTTTATTTAGGAAAATAGTGTTGAATTCCCTTCTTCTGATCGTAGGAATAAATCGTTGTTTTAATGATGAGATCAGCTATTTTTTGCCAAATTTTTAAGAAAAATGCTGTTATGGAAGTATGTAGCCTATATAGATGTTTATAGGGAGATAGGGGGCGGTCTTAGGGGTGATGTTTTTATTCTTGTATGGGGGTAGCAATGTTAAAATGTCAAAAACATGTTTAAGGTATTTTCTTGTCGAAAGGGTGCAGGAAAGGAAGAGGGAAGATTTAATGATTACGAAGATTTTAGGAGACTTTTGGGGGGGGAGATTAGGGAGGTAGGATTTCTGAGAGCTCTAGAGATGCAAGGGGATAAGATTTCTGGAGGATTGTGTGGGCATTTTTTATCAGCGATGATTGCGCTTGTTGGTGTAATTTAATCAGTGATATTGATTATACCACATTCACCATTTTCGCTTCCAAAGGCGAGGTTGTGCCCTGCTTGATCCCAGTTGAGTGCTGAGATAGCGCTTTTCCCATAACCTTTTAGAAGGACTTCTTTTCCATCATGAAAATATGCGGCTAAAATCATTCCATCATTGAAGCCTATTGCTACAATTTCTTTGTTTGGGTGGCATGAAACGGTGCTCACAAGCGCATTTGCTTGTGTGCCTAGTTCTAGAGGTGTTTTTCCCATGGGGCCGTCTTTTGTATGAAAGGGCCAAATAATTGCAGCAGAGGCACCTGAGGTTGCTAGCCATTTTCCTTTGGCGCTCCAAGACCAGCTTTTGACTTTGCTTGGGTAGCCACTCATGCGGAGGTGCTGATTATCAGTCAGACGCCAGCCATGCAAGGCATTTTCTTGCATCGTGGAAATGACATAGCGGTTGTCTGGTGAAAAGGTGACACCACAATGAGCTCCTTTCCATACCAATGTGGTAGGAGATATTTGCGTTGATAACCAATGAAGAGTAACACCATTGTAATGGGCAACGGCAAGTCGTAAACCTTTTGGGGCAAAAGCTAGGCCTTCTACACTGCGTTCATGCGTGAGCTCTTGCTGTTCTTTTCCAACCTGTGCAAATGCGAGACGAGAGGAGGAAAAGGCAAAAGCTTTTTGTGGTCCAAAAGCAACGTTGTTTATCCATTTGCGTTCTTTTTGGCTTAACACTTCTGTGTGATCCGCTGCGGTTGTTTGACAGACTTTTCCATCTTCTCCCCCTGTGATGATTGCGGTATTGTCATGGGAAAAATGGCTTGAAATTATTCCTTGGTGAACCTCAACGATTTGTGGGGTTGGGGTTAAAAAAACAATGAAACCTTCTACGGAAACAAAGGCTGGTTTATTGCCTATAAAACCGCAGGAAAGGCAGTAACTTTTGAGATAATAATGGGTAATGTTTGGCATTATTACTTACTCATGCACAATTTTCAAAACCAGTTTTTAACTGTTTGGCATCAAGAGAGCGTCCGATAAAAACAAGACGGCTTTCTCGTTTTTCATCTTCACGCCATGGGCGTTGATGTTGTCCCTCAAGAAGCATATGTATCCCTTGAATGACGTAACGATCATCGTCTCCTTGAAAGGCGATAATGCCTTTAAGACGCAAGATATTAGGCCCCTGTTGCTGCGTAACCTGTTGAATCCAAGAAAAAAACTTTTCTGGTTGCAAAGCGCCTGTTTTTAAACTTACAGAAGTGATGGTAATATCATGAAGGGTGGATACGTTATGATGGTCATGATCGCAATCGGGACCACATACATGGTCGGCGTGTTGGTCTTTATGTTGGTGATCGAGAAAATGAGGCTCATGATCGAGAGTCCGTTGGAGATCAAAAGAACCACGATTAAGGAGTGTCTCAAGAGGAATATCGGCGCGCTGTGTTGTATAGAGTATAGCGCGAGGATTAATAGCTAGAATGAGAGATTCAGCATGGCTGCGTTCTTGTTGAGTAACAAGATCAATCTTATTTAAAAGAACAATATCTGCGAAAGCAATTTGATCTTCAGCTTCACGATTTGTTTTTAGTTGAGAGGGCAAATGCTTTGCATCAACGACCGCTATGACACTGTCGAGAGCTGTTTTTTCATGGACCGTATCATCCATGAAAAAGGTTTGTGCTACAGGGACGGGATCAGCAAGCCCTGTTGTTTCGATAATAATCGCATCAAATCGATGAGAACGTTGTATGAGACTTTCCAAAATGCGAATGAGATCACCACGTACGGTACAGCAAACACAACCATTATTCATTTCATAAATTTCTTCGTCTGATTCAATGATCAGGTCATTATCAATACCAATTTCACCAAATTCATTGACAATGACGGCATAACGTTTGCCATGATTTTCACTAAGAATGCGGTTGAGAAGTGTGGTTTTTCCTGCGCCAAGATAGCCTGTGAGAACCGTAACAGGAAGTTTGTTGGGCTGTATTTTTTCCATGGAGGGACCTTTTATTGTTCTTTATTGCCATGTGTTTATGTTAAATCGATGGATATCATCAAGTAAATCACGAAGCTGAGACAGAACATGAGAAAAGATTGCTTCACCGGCTTGTGGTGTTGCTTTGCTTGCGTCTCCTGCCGCACCTTGCGTGTTTAGATCATGCATTGTCCAACCAAAGGCATGAGGACCATAAGCGCGTAAATATCGATAATTGGCAATCATATCTGCTTGCTTATTATGAAAATTTTTTGCCTTCTCCATATGAACTTTTTTCGGTGCTAAATAAAGCATGAGAGAGGTTTCGATAAAACCTCCATGGATATCAAGATGTTGTTGAGATGGCTCCATGAGACCTTGTGGTAAACCAAAACGGCTCCAGCTTGTTGCTACAGCGAGCATGGAAAGACGCTTTCGTAATTCGGTGATAACAATGCTCATTAAAGGTGAATTGCCTCCGTGAGCATTGAGAAGAAGAAGACGGTTGATCCCTTTGTGATAACAGTTTTCACCAATCTTTATCCATCGCTTAATCGCATCAGAAAAGGTAAGGGTTTGTGTACCTGTAACATCCATATGTTCTATGGAATAGCCAATCTTTTCAACTGGTAAAAGTGCGATAGGGAATTGCTCTTTTGTTTGTAAAGTGAGAGCTTTTGCAAATGCTTCAGCTATAATCCAGTCGGTTTCAAAGGGAAGGTGCTCTCCGTGATATTCATGTGCACCTAAAGGTAAAAGAGCGAGAAAAGGTGGGTTAGATACCATAAATTAATGCCCAAAAGAGAAGTCAACAGAGATAAAGTGATCAAAGGCTTTAGAGTTATTTTTTAGTCTATATATAAAAGAAATGCAAATATCATATTTTTACATTACAGAGGGATGTTATAAAAATGAGAGCTTTGTTAAAAACAGTGAAGCTTTTATTGAAAAAAGCCAATTCAATTGTTGATGTAATATGAGGTGACTCTTCTCAAGATAGATATCTCTTGTAAGATTTTTTGATATGTATTCTTGTTTTTGACAAGTAAATCTTCGGGCATATTAAATACTTCACATCATGTAATGAAAACTGATTTTTCTATTGTCTATTAAAGTGAAAGTTTTGATAAAGCTGCATATGCTTCTTTCTGCTATGGAGCAAGAATAGTCAAAGTATTTTTGTTGTTATGAGTACTACGATAGAACAGATTTTGGTTTCAATCAGCATTCCTAAATTCTTAAGTTAAGTGTACGTATCTATATTACAAAAGAATAGAAATTGATTGATTTTATTTTGGATAGTGTATTAACAGACTTTAGTGTTCATGAGAAAAAATGAATATAAAGGGAAGAATTCACTAAGATAGAATTTGCTCTCTCAGAGAGCAGTTTATAAGATGATTCAAAAAGAAACACCGTTGGATACATGATAAACAGAACGCCATTGTGTTGCACATCGACACGCTTGTTTTAAAGAAACATTTAGTACACCAAAGCCTATTTCACGACGCAGCTTGTGAATGGTATAAGGGTAAAACCTTATAATATAAAATCTATTGTGTTCCACCATCTTTACACTTTAAAAGTAAAAAGGGGCACCATCATTCACTTTGCCAGTTTTCAATACTATGTTAACAGCGCTTGATAGTTAAGATACCTCATAAGTAATATTTTCCTTTCTTCAAGTGTATTTATACACACATCGATCTCGTTTGTGATTTGCAAGTGAAGAAATTTGATTGATTCAATATAAACAGAGTTAAAATATAAGAGAGTTTTATAATCGTTAGCTTTCTCATTCAACAGGCAAAACAATAAATTTATTATTCAATATCAGTTTTATGGCGTTATTTTTTCAATGCGCTACTTAAGTTAGTATTTCAAAAATGTAATTTTTTAGTAATTTTCTCTATCACTTTTCCTTCAAGCATTTGATCAATTCTTTATTATTATTCATTTTGCACAAATTGCAGACAGTTATGTGAATATTACAAAAATTTATTTCAAAGAGAATTATTTTTTACTAATACAGAGTAAATATAATTACTCAAAATATAAATAAGGCTACGCTCTACAATATTGACGAAAAATATGGAATAACTTTTATAAAAATTAATAAAGAAAGTTGTTTTTCAGTATTTTGTGGGATCAACTTATTTTTCATGACTCTCTTTTTATTTAATTTTAGGTAGTTTGTTGGAGATCAATTATTGCTTATAATGTTTTTGTCAATCTGATAGATTTACTTATTTTATGCGTTTGTTTTGTTAGGTTTGAAAGTCAATATTTTGTTACAATTTATACCTATTTTATAGAAAAATAGTATACTATTTAAAGATTTATTTATTATGATATATTTGTTTTAGATCAATTTTTTTTATTCTCTACCAATTTTATTTTTTAATATTACTGACGAGTGATATAATAAAAATCCATTAAGTGCTATTTATTTTTATTGAAATAATAGACAAGCACTATCATTATATTGAAAGTTTTTAATGTTATAATTCTTTAAAATTAATTACATTTTAAATTATTTATAAAAGCTCTATTATATAATTTTTTAAATGAATTTGTTTCGTAATATTTCTTATAATAATAAATTTAACAAATTCTTATTATTTTTATCATTTATTGTTTTTTATCTTTACATGTAATACATAATGTGTTATTTGTTAATAACAAAATTACATATAATATTTTATTTATGTGTAATTATATAAATGATTAAATATAAGTTTTGGTTTTTATATATGTGAATATTCTTTCATTTTTTCAGTGAAGAAAAAGAGGAGCAAAGAAAGCTATGTTTAAAATATTTAAAAATCGTGTATGTTCATTTACTTTTACACTATTTATTCTTTTTTTTGTACAAACTATAGAGGGAAATGCAAGTTTTGTAAAAAATCAATTTCAAGAGGGAGGAATTGTTTCTACATTAGAAAAAAGTGCGGTTGTTAAAGCGGTAGATAGGGTTGTTATCCATAACATTGAAGGACAAAATGAAGTTGCTTTAGGGAAACCTGAAAAAGCTGCTGCCTTTTCAGGTTCAGCCTTTTGGGGGGGGATAGGTATTTTATCACTTCTTGCTTCTTTATGTATTGGGGATGTATTAGGTGCTGTTGTATCTCTTTTTGGAATATTCATTACACTTTAGTAGAAAGCTCATTGACAGAGTCGAGGATTTTTTGTTCACTTCATTATTTAAAAAAATAAATATTTTATTATTTATACTATACTAGATAATAAAATCACTACTCTTAATATTAAATGTAGCTTTTATTAACATTATTAAAGTTCAAGATCCTACATTTATGTTTTTTTTACAAATTAGTGTAACCTGATTTTTTTACAGTTTATGGTTATTTTCTAGTAATAAGGATAGTATACTTACTATCTTTATCAGTCTTTTAATATTGTCTACCTTTTCTCATATGAAGATTATTCATCAAAGGTATATTTTATCCTTTTTAAATTTTTTTATCTTTCATAAGGGGATAAAATAAAAAAGTATCCCTGTATTCATGGCTTTCACGCAATAAGAAAAATGAGAAATTATTATTTATCATTTCAAATTTGTTGATGTTAAATCCATAAAAAGTATTTTTTATGTATAACAAGTTGTGTTCGTGTATGGACAAAATTATTAAAGAAAAAAGAGTAAAAATTCTTCTCATGAATTATCTCTAAGGTTCAAGGGCTGTTGTAATATTGGCAAATAAATGATGATGCTGGTTTGTATCTTCATAGAGTAAAGATAGTGATACACAATGAATCTTATGCCATCTCATGGGGTGGTTTATATTGTCGCATTTACAGGACATATTGTGAGAGGGAAGTGGTGATGTGCATCGTTGGAAAATGCTTTTATTAAAATATAAACCTGTATTTGCGATAGAGGTGTATTCTGGGTTATTCTGTTGCTTAAGGGAAGGATACTGTTAAGTAAGGTAATTCAGGAGCATTTATAGCTTAGTGGAAGAAGGGTAATGAAGTAAAAGGTCTTGTTTAGCACGAAGACGTGCAATCCATTGATCTTCACGAATGGCTGTATTATGTACTGTAATGAGTTCGTTTTTTTTAATTGCAGCTGTTACTGTTGCTTTTTCCAAAAGACCACAAGGAATGGCGTGGTGAGCGCGTGCTTCTGCGATGTTCATTATCCAAGCACGATAAGTATAAAGACCGATAAAGTCTAGCTGATCACCTGGATGTAAATCTTTTTTAGCAACAGCACAGACTTCTACTACGGGATGGCTAAGAGGGACCATATCTTTTTTTCCATAAAGCATAATACGTGCGCAGGTAAGGGGAACTTCCATTGCTGTTAAATGATAGGGGCGATGAAAGGTGAAGTAAGGCCCCTGACCAATTTTTAAATCTTCCATACGCTCGCGTAAACGTGGGTGTGCTATTTCTGCAATCACAAAAACACCTGGTGAAACACCTTGACCTATTGAATAATCTACAACACCATATCGCTGTAAAATGCCTCCATCTTGCTTTGGAATAAGCACTTTATTTAAATCTTGTAGCGCTGCTCGTGGTCCATGCATTCCTGGGCAATCGGGGAGAAGTCCGGTGGCATTGGCAATGGCTGCCATTTCAACCATCGTTTTGGAACCATCAATAAATTCAACCAACATGCGTACATTCATATTACGCTGGAATGCTTCTTCTTCGTAAGCATCAGGTGTAGCATCAAAGCGCAGAGGATTATTTTTTCCTTTACCTGCTGCAACAATCTTATGTCCAAGAGCTGAAACAAATTCTATGAGTTCCATACAAGAAGTTGGTTCATCGCCGGCACCAAGTGTATAAATGAGCCCTCGTTTTTCTGCTTCATGTTTGAGATAAGCGCCAATTGTAACATCTGCTTCAACATTCATCATGACAAGATGTTTGTTATTCTCAAGCGCTTTGATACCAATTTCTGCTCCTGCTTCGGGATAGCCTGTTGCATCAATGATAATATCAATTTGTTCATGGCGCAAAACAAGGTCAATATCATCTGTCGCTGCAATCAAACCATTTTCAATGCTTTGCGTGAGAGCATGAGCATTTTCAATTTCACAGACATGTCCATCTTCGCCATAGGCTAGTGTAGCGGCATCAAAAATACGTGATGGTGTCCTCGTGGCTACAGCAGCGACTGTTATACCATCCATATGCGCAATACTTGATAATAAATCTGTCCCCATTTCACCGCAACCAATCAGTCCAATACGGATGGGGGGATGGTTTTCTGCACGTTGTTTCAAATCATGCGCTAAACCTGTTAGGTTCACATTGCTTGCCATTCTTTTTTCCTATTTGAAAACTATTCTACTAAAGAACTTTTCTCATTCATAAGGTGCATTTGTTTTTAAGACAATTAATCTTTTATTCTTGATGCTCTAATCAATGGATTTTATAAAAGCAAGAGGGGGGCTTTTATCGAATAAAATAGGAATAGCGTTATGCAGCAAAAAATAGCAGTACAAGATATCACCAGTTTTATTGGGAAAGAAGTAGGATTATCGGAGTGGCGTCTTGTTACACAGGATATGATTAATCAGTTTGCATGCGCTACAGATGATCATCAATGGATACACGTTGATGAGGAAAAGGCTAAGCAAACACCGTTTGGTGGCACGATTGCTCATGGTTTTTTAACATTATCGCTTTTGTCTACGCTCGCTTATGAGACTCTTCCTGAGTTGGAAGGGACCACAATGGGGATTAATTATGGTTTCGATAAAGTACGCTTCATGAGTCCTGTGAAAACAGGGGTACGGATACGTGCGCGTTTTGTGTTAGACGACGCAGAAATTCGCCCTTCTGGTCGAGTGGTTTTCCATTATGGGGTTACGGTGGAAATTGAAAAGTTAAAAAAACCAGCTCTTACCGCTCAATGGCTTATCGTTGCTGTTGTGGAAGAAAAACCTTCCAATATCTAGATTATTTGAGTGCTTTATTTTACAAAATTTTTATACAACTCTATTAGAAGTTTCTTCAATGATGATATTGAGAATAATCTATAGGATAATAGATATGATCGAGCTATCATAGCGTTGATAGCCATAGCAGGTTACTATCTTTCCTAGATCGTTTTGAAGAGGAGTTTTCTAATGAAGATAGTGCATTGCTTCGCGCTTTTATTTATAGCGTTCTTTATGGGATCATACCCATCACGTAAAACAGAACGCTTCAAATGGAATATACTTGCGTTGCCAATTCACAGGCTTATTTTAAAGCAATGTCTCTCAACGCTCGTCACACCCATTTCGCAATGGCGCCTGTGAATAGTATAACGATAAAGCCATTGAGCACCCTCATATTTTTATGCTTGTGAAGAAGAAAACCGATACTATTATCATATTATATGCTAGCCGCCAATGTTAAGACAGGTCTTGGCGCTGGAGATAATTCATAAGAGGCATGCCTTCCTTTCTTGTATGTTTTTACTCACACGGCTCTTCCCGCTTGTAACGTGCAAGAGAGAGGTTTTGGTTGATTCTATATGGAACAAATTGGGAATGAGAGGATCTTACGGTATTCAGAGTTCTCGTTCAATATGAATAACACCATATTATCATTATAAATTCAATGTGTTATCTACGGTTTGGAGAGGTTGTGGTCAATGTCTTAATTTAAAGAGAGTCTCACATACTATGAGATCTCTTATTTTATCCCCTTTTATATTAAAGCCATTAAAACTATTTTCTTTCATGTTACAAACGGATGGGGAGAGATAAAAACTGTTTAAGAAAAAAGTTCCTAATCTCTTATGAGCGTTTTCGATAGGCAAGGGTTGGTACACTTGGAAAGTGGCAAAGAGGATGATGGTATTGGCATGTGAAATTCTAAGTCTTTTAATGTTTTGTTTTATCAAGTTTTTGTACGATTTTATCAGAAGTCCATTGGGTTGTAATATTGAGCACGATCAAAAGGATGATGACGATGGTCATGATGAAGGTATTGTAGCGTTGGTAGCCATAGCGGATTGCCATATCCCCTAAACCGCCTCCACCAAGATATCCAGCAAGTGAGGTGGCTCCTATAAGAGAAATGACCATGACTGTAAAACCTGTAATCAGGCTAGGGAGAGCTTCAGGAATAAGAACATGTCTGATAATTTGAAGACGACTTGCACCCATCGAGCGGATCGCTTCAATGAGACCGTTTTCAACGGTTTTAAAAGAGAGTTCCGCCATGCGAGCATAAAAAGGGATAGCTGAAATGGTCAGTATAAAAATTACAGCAGGCATTCCTATCCCTCTTCCTACAACGATACGCGTTATGGGCAGAAGATAAAATGCAAGAATAATAAAGGGAATGGCACGAATACTGTCAATGATCATGCTTAAAGGGCGATTGATGAGAGATGAGGAAAAAATCCCTCCGCGTGCTGTTGTGTGAAGAAGAAGACCAAGGGGAAGTCCTATAATAAATGCCATAACAGAAGCACTAAGTGTCATCAATATTGTATCAATAACAGCTTGGGGAAGTTCATGAGACAGAACATTAAACATAGCCTAAGACCTCACAATATCGTCCTTTTTTCGTTAACCATTGAACAGCTTTTTCTAAAGCTTCTTTATCTTCTCCAGGAAGAGCCAAGAAGAGTCGCCCGATGGTTTCATCTTGAACTGTATCAATGCCACCATGCAAAATACGTGCTTTTAAACCACTCTCATTTTCTAGAAGATGAAGAAAAGGCTGCTGGGTAATTTCACCGGCAATATTAATTTCAATGACAGCTTCTCGTCCGATTGGTTTGAGATTTTTCGCAAATTTTTCAGGAAGTTGCGGGGTTACAAGCTTGAGCATGGCTATGGTTGTATCGTCTTGCGGTGATGTAAAAATGTCTTTCACACGTCCTTCTTCTACAATGTTTCCCTGATTAAGAACAACAACGCGATGCGCTATGGTGCGCACAACTTCCATTTCATGGGTGATGAGCACAATCGTGAGATTGAGGTGTTTGTTAATATCAGCAAGGAGCTCTAGAATAGATTGTGTTGTTTCAGGGTCAAGAGCAGAAGTGGCTTCATCTGATAATAATATTTTAGGATTAGCAGCAAGAGCACGAGCAATGCCAACGCGTTGTTTTTGCCCCCCAGATAATTGTGCTGGATAGCAATATTCTTTCCCAAATAACCCAACCAATTCAATCAGTTCAAGGGCACGTTTGTGGCGTTGTTTTTTATTTACACCACTTAATTTAAGCGGCAATGCAATGTTATCAAGAATATTTTGCGATGAGAGAAGATTGAAATGTTGAAAAATCATCCCAATTCGTTGACGGTAAGGCGCCCATTCTATCTCTGATAGATTGGAAATATCAACACCTTCAAAAAAAATGGCCCCTGCATCAATCTTCTCTAACCCATTTAAACAGCGGATAAGTGTTGATTTTCCTGCTCCACTGCGCCCAATAATGCCAAGGATTTCACCAGCATGGATATTTAAAGAGAGATTATTAATTACCGGAACACCAGCCGTTTTGTTAAAACAACGGCTGATGTTTTTTAAGGAGATAAGAGTAGGTTTTTCCATTCACAATTACTCGGACATTTGGCACAATTACTCGGACATTTGGCACAATTACTCGGACATTTGGCACAATTACTCAGATACTTGGCACAATTACTCAGATATTTGGCACAATTACCAAGACGTTTGGGCGGTTTTGCCAAAAATCTCTTTGATTTTTGTACGGATAAGATCGTTGTTGTAAGCGGCAACTAATTTTTTAACCCATGGTTCATCTTTTTCGCTCGTGCGTACAACGATGATATTATCATAAGGATTATTTTTGGCGCTCTCCCATGCAACCACATCTTTTTCAAAACTTAATCCAGAAACAATAGCCCAGTTTGTGTTTATAATTGCAAGATCAAAATCGTCAATAGCTCGCCCTAACATACCGGCATCGAGCTCACGAATTTGCAGATTTTTAGGATTTTCAATAATATCAAGTGGAGATGCAAGAATATTATGAGGATCTTTTAACTTAATGAGACCTAAAGAATTAAGAAGAAGTAAGGCTCTTCCACCATTAGATGGGTCGTTCGGAATACCAACATGAGCACCATCACGAAGATCTTTTAAGTCTTTTATTTTGTGTGAATAAACACCGATTGGAGCAATAAATGTATAGCCGACAATTGAAAGTTTATAGCCACGTTGTTTCATTTGTTCATTAAGATAAGGGGCGTGCTGAAAAGCATTCGCATCGATCTCTCCTGCGTTAACAGCATCATTAGGCAAAGCGTAATCAGAAAAATAAACGAGTTCAATATCTAAACCGGCTTTTTTAGCCTGTTCCGCAGCAGTTTTCCAAATAATCGCATCCCGCCCTTCCATAATACCAAGTTTGATCTTTGTTTTGTCTGCGGCCATGGAAAAAGCAGTAGACAAAAAAAGTGCAAAGAGAGAGAGGAATAATCCTATAATCCGACTACGAAAAAATTTTTTTAATGTCATATGCTTTTAACTTTCTTTTTCGAGAAATTTTTTGAGGGAAGTTTCAATATACTCTGTATCTTTTTAGGCAGATTTAAAGTTATACAAGCTTTAGAGAATATTCAATCACTTTTATTTTTAAAAGAGTATTATTTTTCCTTCTATTTTAGTTGTTTTGGGGGCTGATCATCTTTTGTTCATAGAAATTCTCTGAAATTCAAATAATTAATTCTTTTATTGCAATCATTTGTTGAGGGAACCAATGCCCCTTTAAAAACTTCTGTAAGGGACAATTGGTTGAAGAACTGGACAATCAGATGATGTTTTAGCCGTAAATTCATGAAGAACATACTGCGCAATCAAGATCAAAAGGCCGTGTTCGTGTAGGCGATAAAGAGAGGTTTTGTTGCAATGTTGTGGGATTTTTTGGGGAAAAAGGTTGCTGATCATTGGATTTAAACGCGGCAAATTTTTGCAAAGGCGAATTTTTGTCCTTCATATGTTTTAGAGAGGAAGAAAAATAATGTTAAGAAAGAAATTTTTATCAACAATGATGACTTTATGGGCTTTAGGAGCGTCAGGGGTGGCTGTGACTGCTTTTCACGCGGAAGCTGGAACCATTACAGGAACAGTTGCTCGTGTTGCATCAGGTCAGGTATCTTTACGCACAGGCCCTGCGACAGCTTATAAAGTTATCGCAATGGTTCCAATGGGAGCAAAAGTGCAAATTTATGGCTGCCTATCCAATAAAACTTGGTGTTCTCTTGGTTATCATGGAAAAGTTGGTTGGGCATCTGCACGTTACGTCAATGTTAACGATGTTCCTACCATTGCTTTTAAAAAGATGCCAGCAAAATCAAAATCCATGGTAAAATCACCAAAAGAAAAAGTGAAACAGGTTGTTTCTGATTTTAAAGCTCTTCCGGCGATTCAAAAAACACGCAAAAACATGCAAAAATTCTATAGAACAGATATGATTATCGATTCCACCGGGGTAAAAAAAAGAGATGAGCGGACAATTTTAAATCCGTCGCCAAAAGCGCAAGGAGTTTCTGTAAAGCGCGTGAATGCTTATAATCCCTCCTTTCCGGATGATGTCAATTACAAAAACTTTGAACGCAATGAAACGCGTTACCGTGTCGTGACTTATCCTGCTCGATAAGGGTAAAGTTAATTTTACAACCGGAATGACAAAAAGGATCAGCAGCATGAAGCAAACAATGCTTATGCTGCTGCTCTTGCTGTTTCGTAAAGCGGCATTAAGGTGGATATTAGTGCAAGCTCCTTCAAAAGTGCGATTGTGTTCAGATCGGTGCAGGGAAAGAGCTTCATTCTTTAAGGCAGAGAGAGCTAAGAATATGCAGGGTGGAATTTGCCAGTGCTTTGAAATAATAACCTTTTAAGATGGTGTTAGAGGGAAGCTGTTAAAAAAGCCGGACTTTTTAACAGACCGGCTTTGTATAAGGTTCCTTGTCCTGTCGGACAGGAAGATGATTAATTTATCGACTTTGGCTTGATCAAATTACGAGAAATGAGCAATTCAGCAATTTGAACGGCATTCAATGCTGCTCCTTTTCTTAAATTATCGGCAACAACCCAGAAAGCTAAACCATTTTCAACGGTGATATCTTCACGAATACGGCTAATAAAGGTGTCATCTTCTCCCGTACATTCATAAGGGGTGGTATAGCCACCATCTTCGTGTTTATCGATAAGCTGACAGCCGGGTGCATCGCGTAGGAGCGCTTGTGCTTCAGATGCGCTTAGTGGTTTTTCAAATTCAACATGGACAGCTTCGGCATGACCGATAAAGACAGGAACCCGAACAGCAGTGGCTGTTAATTTAATTTTCGGATCGAGAATTTTTTTTGTTTCCACGGTCATTTTCCATTCTTCTTTTGTATAACCATCTTCCATGAAAACATCGATATGAGGAATGACATTAAAGGCAATGCGTTTAGTGAATTTTTTTGATGTAATTGGATCTGCAACAAAAACTGCACGTGATTGTTCGAAAAGTTCGTCCATTCCTTCTTTACCAGCTCCAGAAACAGACTGATATGTAGAGACAACAACACGTTTAATGATTGCAGCATCATGGAGAGGTTTTAAAGCTAAGACCAGTTGAATTGTTGAACAATTAGGATTTGCTATAATATTACGCTTAGAAAAGGCATTTATAGCTTCGCCATTGACTTCAGGGACTATCAACGGAACATTGGTATCATAGCGCCACGTGGAGGAATTATCGATGACGACACAGCCGGTAGCAGCGATTTTAGGGGCGTATTCTTTGGAAATGCTCCCTCCTGCAGACATAAGACAAAAATCTGTGTCTGAAAAATCGTAAGTATCCAGTGCTTTTACTTTTAAAGTTTTATCTCCATAAGAAACTTCTTGTCCTAATGAGCGTCGTGATGCGAGAGGGACAATTTCATGCGCAGGAAAACCACGCTCTTCTAAAATTGTAAGCATTTCACGACCAACATTGCCGGTTGCGCCAACAATTGCAACTTTAAAACTCATTTTCTATACTCCTCATGTCTCTCCACGTTTATTCCCCGTGCTATACTCAGGAGAGAGTGAGTTGGTCAAGGAACATCGTTAAATTATATTTTTGATTTTCAACAACTCAATTTTGTGCATACAAATTATAACTGTCAGCACAATAAATTGTTTTATTTCAAATAATATTGTTTTTTTTAATCTTTCAGCATTGAAAAAATTGAATATTTTACGCTAAACTATTACCTCTTTAGAGAGCACTTTAATTAAGTGAATTCCTTATCTTCTGTCAATGTTTACCTTCATACTTTTGAATTTTTTAAAGATGGTATTACGTATCGCGTTGGTTGAATCTTTTAATACTTTATTTGTTAATTGTTGAATTATTTGATTTTCTCCCTATGCCTTTAAAAGCGAAACTTCCTATTACAGTCTGTAAACAGCTAGATTCTAGCGGCTTCCCATTTTTCACTTAAACTAAAGGCTCAACAAGCAGGCCTAAAAATATTTCAAAAGATATTGGGTATCTAAAAAACATTTGAATGTTTCAAGGAGGTATGCGTGCTTCATATCCTCATACCTTAAATGATAGAATTCATAGCACAACAGAATAAACTTAAGTATTCGTATATATAAATCCTTATGAAAGTTATACATATATTTTTCATATCTATTTTTTTTACTTTATATTTCTTATTTTTACTTTAATAATATTATGATATAAAATATCATTATTTGGAGTATGATGGTATGAGATCTTTAAGCTTTCTCGATATATTTAAGTGTTTTTTAGTGTGTGGGAATATTCTTAGGCTTGTTTGGCAAGCCTTTTTTAAGTGACTTATATGAGTGGAAAGCCAGCCGTTGAACACTCCCATATTTACGTTTAATAAAAGAGAAAGTTAGCACCATCATCCATTTTTCCAGCACCCAATATCGTTACAGCTCTTGGTCTGTGAGACGATTCAATAAGAGGTATGCCTTTTTGTACATTTTTACTTACACGCCAACTTTGCTTGTAATGTGCAAACAAGAGATTTTGATTGATTCAATATAGAACACGTTTGAAATGAAAGAATTTTACGATATTCGGAACACTTATTCAATATCAATAACGTTAGATATATGATTATAAATCAAAGTGCTATTTCTAAGTTAAACTCGTTAGAATTCCGATTATTTACATACCAGATTAGATTAAGCATTTTCATTCTCATGAGGTATGGGGAGACAGGCAAAATTCTTGTCAAGATTATTAAGGACTTTGATTATCCTTGCGGTGAATTTATGAAAATAAGGGGTTATTTTTTTCATCAGAAATCAACTGCAAAATTGCTCTTTGTTTTTTGCGGGTCAGTATTCTGAAATTTTTCAAAAGTAAATATTCTGCTTTGCTTGCTATTCTGTCATCACAATGATAGAGGTTCTCTTCTTTTTTGCGCTATCAGCATAAAAGAAGGAAACGGGAACATCTAATATATGAGCAATTTCCTGTAAACGTCTTGCACTTACGCGATTTAAGCCTTTTTCATATTTTTGGATTTGTTGAAATGTTACGCCTAAATGACTTCCTAATTGTTTTTGAGAAAACCCCCATGACGTTTCTTCTGAAGCGAATTTTTTTGCCTAAAGAAATATCGTAAAAATGTAGATTTTTAGCTTTCACTTGATGTCCCCACCGGTTGCGAGCGCCCTCGCATTAGTATTCCGGGGTCTGGAAGTGCTGACTCAAAACAGCCTCTTGCTTTTAGTGCTGAAAGCACTTGGACATAACAAGAGCCCCCGGAAATTCCGGGATATCCGCAAAAGCGGTTTTATTTCTAGTTTGAGTTTTTCGGGCTTCCAGACCCTATTTGATTGTTGCGTATACAACCAAAAACACAAGCCTCCTTCATAAGGCAATTACTTTCAATCGTCAATTGAAATTACAACAGTGTTTCTTGTTTATTTTTTCAAGTTTTCACGTAATTAATGCGTGTATTATACATAAAAATATTGCTTGAGATACTTTAGATACTTTTAAAAATTGTAAAGCGGAATTAAAGGGTGATGGCAAGGTAATGGGGAGATTTTCTCCTTTACGATTTTATGTTTTCTCTCCCAAATTAGGTTGCGTCTTCGTTTCAAAGATTATGCAAACAGATAAATATTCTTGTCTTCTATATGGTATACAGAAGATGATACAGCTTATCGTTTTTATTCATCTTAAATTGAGGTATCTCAAACATGTTGCTCGTAAATAGTATAAATTAAAGTCCATGAAATATAACAATCTTTATGTTTAATATAATAAACTTCATTCACTTGGGTTGATTCAAAATGTTATTATGGCCTTTGTATTTAAAAGGTTCATAAGAGCCATTTTTATTCCCTTTTTAATTATTTTTATTCAGATGCTTGTGTTGTGCAAGCGAATGGTTTTGATTGCTTTAGTATGAACAGGCTGGAATGAGAGAATCTGGTGATATTTTTGGCTTTTGTTACAAGGTGTAAAGCGATATAAATATCTTTATTGTAAAACGCTTTTTTTCAGAATTCGTCAATACTTGAGATATCATATTGATAGAGGCTTGATAACAGTGGGCTTGTAGAGGGAAATTGCATGAGGATTTTTTATTTTTTATGCGTTATTTCTTCATTGTTTTGCAAAGAGCGCGCTTCTGAGGCAAGCATAATGGGAACGCCATCACGAATAGGGTAGGCAAGTTTGGCTTTGAGAGAAATGAGCTCTTGTGTTTTTCGGTTGAAAGAGAGCGTGCCTTTCGTCATTGGGCAGACGAGCAATTCGAGCATTTTGGGATCTGTAGTCATTTTTTTCATGTTTGGATATTCATTAGTTTAAGCGGTAATCTGTTCCTGTTTGTTTCATGAGCGAGCGTTCTGTTAATGCAAGAAGAGTTTGGGCACGGCTTTCGATATCTGGAGCTTCAAGGAGAGCTTGTTTTTCTGCTGGTGTAAAGGGGATAAGGGCAGAAAAAGCATTAACCAATATAGGTGTAGGGGCTTCTATGATACTGCTCCAATTATATTCCATTTCATGGATGGTTAGATATTTTTCTACAACGTCGAGTAAGTTCTCTCGGTTAATGCTTTCTTCAATATCAAATTCTTGCAAGTCTTTTATGTTTGATTGGATGAGAGCTGTTCGATAGGATTTTGTGTTTTTCAATTCTTGTTCTAAAGTGAAGCGGCAAACACCTTGTAAGATAATGAACAGTTGTCCATTTCCTGTTTCACTGTAGTTTGTAATGCGCCCTATACAGCCTGTTTTATAAAGTTGTGTAGAGAAGCGATCTGTATCCGATGAAAGTGGTTGAATAATGCCCAATAGACGATCAGTTACCATAACATTTTCAATCATTTCAAGTGATTCTGGTTCAAAAATGTTAAGTGATAAAAAACCACCGGGTAGTAAGAGTGCACCTTCTAAAGGAAAAAGAGCAATTTGCTTTGGAAGATCATTTTCGCAATTGTAAGAGATATTACCAGCTTTCATGAGTATTTTGTCACCTTTGTTCGGTAGTTTTAGTCTGTAAATAGTCGCTATTTATGACACTATTGAGAAAGCAGAAAACCTACTTCTTGTGCATTAAAATCATACTTATAAAATATTTGAAGTCCTTATTCTCAAAAAGAATATGAAACCCTATCTTTAAGGTTGAACTGTGCGCGA
This sequence comes from Bartonella sp. AC535YNZD, assembly GCF_042196625.1. Lineage (NCBI taxonomy): Bacteria > Pseudomonadati > Pseudomonadota > Alphaproteobacteria > Hyphomicrobiales > Bartonellaceae > Bartonella > Bartonella sp. AC535YNZD. Next base: position 18,372 of record NZ_JBHIQP010000014.1, read on the forward strand.
AAGAATATTGCTTGCGATCTTTTTAGTGTGTGACGTTTTGCATGATTTTCAAGAGGTATTTTTGTTTATAGCTTTTGATTTTTGTCTTAAATTTCCTAAAATGTGTTCCTTGCAATTTTTGTAAGGTTCAAAAGGATAATATTATAAATCTTTTGAAGCAGCTTATGCAAGTTTTAAAATGAGAGTATTTTCATCACTTTACTAATGACAGTGTGATAAAGATAGGCTATAGGTTTAAATATGCTGGAAAGAGCGTTATCGTTTCTTTCATTCTTTTGCGGGAGAGTGCAGATTGCAAATTTTCGCATTGCCGCCGAAGGGGAAATAGCCCATAATCTCTCAGGCTTTAAGGACCGTAAAAGGAAGAAGGCAGATCTGGAAAGTCGGGAGAACCCGCGCCGAAGGTGTAAGCGGAAAATTTTTTCGCGAGTCTCTCAGGTTGATGACAGAGGGGGCAGAGACGACCATATTCTGTGGGCGTTAGCGCAGCTTTGGAGTTATTATGGGCACAGCACAAGAAACATCTTTTTTAAAAACACTTCCTTTATATGATTTGCATGAAAAAGCAGGAGCAAAATTTGGTGCTTTTGCGGGCTGGAACATGCCTTTAACTTATCCTCTTGGCGTTTTAAAAGAGCATCTTCATACGCGTGCACATGCAGGACTTTTTGATATTTCTCATATGAAATTGATTGCAGTTGAAGGGGCACAAGCCGTGGAATTTTTGTCCTATGCTTTTCCCATTGATGCAGCAGCTTTAAAGATTGGACACTCACGGTATAATTATTTGCTTAATGAGCAGGCTGGTATTCTTGATGATCTTATCATTACCCGTTTGGAAGAGGGCCGTTTTATGTTGGTTGCCAATGCTGGGAATGCACAGGCTGATTTTGTAGAATTGGAAAAGCGTGCGGTTGATTTTGAATGTCAAGTGATTGCCCTTGAAAGGGTATTGCTTGCGCTTCAAGGTCCTGAAGCGGCAGCTGTTCTTGCTGATGCGGATTTGCCAGGGAATGAATTGTTCTTTATGCAAGGATTCGAACCACAACAGGATTGGTTTATAACGCGTTCTGGTTATACGGGAGAGGATGGTTTTGAAATTGCTTTGCCTATAGGGCATGCGCATATGTTGGCTGAAAAATTGCTGAGTGATTCTCGTGTTGAGTGGATTGGACTTGCAGCACGCGATAGCTTGCGGTTGGAAGCGGGGCTGTGTTTGCATGGAAATGATATTACCCCTGATACGACACCTATTGATGCGGCTCTAACATGGGCTGTTCCTAAAAGTGTTCGAGAAAAAGCACAATTTTATGGTGCAAAGGCTTTTCTTGAAGCACTGCAAAAAGGACCTGCTCGTTGTCGTGTTGGATTAAAACCGCAAACGCGCCAACCTATTCGTGCCGGTGCGCTGCTTCTTGATGATCAAGGTAATGAGATTGGCGTTGTAACATCAGGTGGTTTTGGTCCTTCTTTTGAGGGGCCTGTCGCGATGGGTTACGTTCCTGTTGATTTTAAAGTTGAAGGAACACAAGTCTTTACAGAACTGCGAGGCAAAAAGATTGCACTATCAGTTCATTCTCTTCCCTTTGTTGAACAACGTTATTTTAAAGGATGATTTTTTATGTCTAAAACTTATTTTACACAAGACCATGAATGGCTTAGAGTTGAAGGACAAGTAGTGACTGTTGGGGTTACGCATTATGCGCAAGAGCAATTAGGGGATTTGGTTTTTGTTGATTTACCACAAAGTGGAACAAAACTTTCCAAAGGAGAGGCGGCGGCTGTTGTGGAATCAGTGAAGGCGGCTTCAGATGTTTATGCTCCTCTTGATGGTGAAGTGGTCGAAAGAAATGAAACATTGGCGGATAATCCTGAATTGGTAAATCAGAAAGCCGAAACAGAAGGCTGGTTATGGAAGATGACATTGCAAGATGAAACTCAACTGGACGAGTTGTTAGATGAAGATGCTTATAAGGCTTTGATTGGATGAGTACCATGATCGAGCGTTCTTTTTCTTCTCGACATATTGGGCTTCGTCCTGATGAAACACAAAAAATGCTTGATGTTTTAGAGCTTGATAGTGTTGAGACACTCATTTCTCAAGCTGTTCCGCACTCTATCCATTTGGGACGTTTATTGAATCTTCCAGAGGCCGCTAGTGAAGGACAAGCCTTGGAAGAACTCTCCAAGATGATGGAGCGTAACCATGTGCATAAAAGTTTTATTGGGCAAGGATATCATGGGACTTATGTGCCTCCGGTTATTTTACGAAATCTGTTTGAAAATCCTGCTTGGTATACTGCTTATACGCCTTATCAAGCAGAAATTAGCCAGGGTCGTTTAGAGCTTTTGTTTTATTTTCAGACATTGGTTAGTGAACTAACAGGTTTGCCTGTTTCTGCTGCTTCCCTTCTTGATGAAGCAACTGCTTTAGCTGAAGCCAATGCCCTTGCTTTTCGCTCTTTCCGTGAGAAAAAAACAAAAATTTCTCTTCAGAGTCTTTTACATCCTCAAACTTTGAGTGTTGCGCAAACGCGTGCTGAAACACAAGGGATTCAGATTAGCCAAAATGGCGAAATTGATTCTGATACAGCGGCAATTGTTTTATCGTGGCCAGATACAAAAGGTTCTTTTCATGATTACAGTGAGATCATAAAAGAGGCAAAGGAAAAGGGAGCTTTAGTTATCGTTGTAGCTGATCCTTTAGCGCTTACCCTTCAGGAGCCACCTGCTCAATGGGGGGCAGATATCGTTGTTGGCTCTATGCAGCGTTATGGCGTTCCGATGGGATTTGGTGGTCCACATGCTGGTTACCTTGCTGTGAGTGATGCGTTAACGCGTCTTATTCCAGGGCGTATTGTTGGTCAATCCGTGGATACCAAAGGGCGCGTTGGTTTTCGTTTGGCTTTGCAAACACGTGAACAACATATTCGGCGTGATAAAGCGACGTCAAATATTTGTACAGCGCAGGCTTTGTTGGCTAATATGGCAACCGCTTATGCTGTTTGGCATGGGCCAAAAGGCTTACAAGAAATTGCACAGCGAATTCATCATTTAACATGTCGTTTTGTTGCTGGTTTAGAAGCAGCAGGGGTTCATGTTGAAGGGAAAAGCTTTTTTGATTGTGTGAGTATTTCTGTTAAGGGAAAAGCGCGTGAGATTGCGCATCAAGCCAAAATAGGTGGGCGCCTTATTCGTGTTCTTGATGATGACACTATTGCAATCAATTTTGATGAATTATCAACAGAAGGAGATGCTGGTGCTTTAGCGCAGCTTTTTGGGGCACAATTAGGCGATAAGGCTTCTCCTCGACTCTTTGGAAAAAAACGGGAGGCTGCTTTTCTTTCTCAGCCTTTTTTTCATGCGGTTCATTCAGAGACAGATATGATGCGCTTTTTGCGTCGTTTAGCGGATAAGGATTTGGCGCTGGATCGCGCTATGATCCCTCTTGGTTCTTGTACAATGAAGCTTAATGCTGCGGCTGAATTAATGCCTGTAAGTTGGGCTAGTATGGCCAATATACACCCCTTTGTTTCACAAGAGGATGCAGCGGGATATTTGGAGATGATCAACCAGTTAAATGCGTGGTTGTGCGAAATTACAGGATTTGCGCAAGTTTCTTTTCAGCCAAATTCTGGTGCTCAAGGTGAATATGCTGGGCTTTTGGCTATCCGACGATATTACCAATCACGGGGAGAGCATCAACGTACAGTTTGTCTTATTCCTGCATCTGCGCATGGTACCAATCCAGCCTCGGCCCATATGGCAGGGATGGAAGTCGTTGTGGTAAAATGTTTAAGCGATGGTGATGTTGATGTAGACGATCTCAAGATGAAAGCGCAATTGCATAAAGATAAATTGGCTGCTCTTATGATTACTTATCCTTCAACCCATGGTGTTTACGAGGAAAGCATTAAGGAAATTTGTTCTATTATTCATGAAAATGGCGGACAAGTTTATTTTGATGGTGCTAATCTCAATGCCCTTGTGGGTCTTGCTCGTCCTGCGGATATTGGCGCTGATGTTTGTCATATGAATCTTCATAAAACATTTGCCATTCCCCACGGGGGGGGTGGTCCTGGTATGGGACCAATTGGTGTTGCAAAGCATCTCAAACCATTTTTACCAGGTCATGAACAGGATGGGACAACACATGCGGTTTCGGCTGCTCCTTATGGAAGTGCGTCTATTCTTGCGATTACATGGATGTATATTCGAATGATGGGGGCTGATGGCTTAAAATATGCAACACAAATAGCCATTTTAAATGCCAATTATATTGCTGCACGTCTTTCACCAGTTTATTCCATTCTTTATCGGGGCAAGCATGGGCGTGTTGCGCATGAATGTATTGTGGATACACGCGTGTTGAAAGAGCAGTATGGGGTGAGTGTTGATGATATTGCAAAACGTCTCATTGATTATGGATTCCATGCGCCCACGATGTCGTTTCCTGTTCCGGGAACTTTGATGATTGAGCCAACGGAATCAGAACCAAAAGCAGAGATTGATCGTTTTTGTGATGCTTTACTCTCTATTGCTGAAGAGGCTAAGAAAGTTGGTAGCGGGGTTTGGCCAAAAGACAATAATCCATTGGTGAATGCCCCCCATACAGTGGTAGATACTTTAGATGATGCTTGGGCACGACCCTATTCGCGACAAGAAGCTGCTTTTCCCAACAGTTTTCTTGATCCAGCCAATAAATATTGGCCTCCTGTATCGCGTATTGATAATGTTGCGGGAGACAGAATGCTTATTTGCTCGTGTCCGCCATTGGGAAATACCTATTAAACGAAAAATATATATTTAATTGGTTTATTTGCATGAACAAAAAAAGCCCACACATTTTGTGTGGGTTTTATGCTTATTGGTTCTGTTGCTATGGCGTTATTTGTCTGTTTTCTAGAATTTTGCATTGTTTTTTATAACATGAGCAAAATCGAAAAAGTTGACAAAAAAGCTGTGTTTTGTCGGCAATAGGTATGCTCTCCTTTGCCTTCTACCGTATGACATGGTTTTAGTGACTAGGCCATCGGTCTAGCCAGCTAATCATGTAAACGAGAGCGAAACCTATGAGGATAGGTCACGTCTGTTGCATGTGTTGTGATATACTACTCGTCACTAGGGTGACGACGACCGGTTGTAGAAAGAATAAAATCAATTTTAGTGTTTTTGATGATAAAGACACGCGAAACTCTGTTGTTGCATCTTTTCGAGTCAAAAATTGTCTAAATATTTCTCTTTAATCTGCTTTTTATAAATATGACGCAAAAATATATAAGAACATCTGTTAGAATGAGCAAACGCAAAGCCAAATGTATTATGGGTATTTTTTACAAGGTGTCTTATAAAAAGCCGGCACATCTTTCCACTTCATTGCAAGTCAGTTTGTGACTTTACGGCGCTGTTTTCCTAAGAGCTCGTGTGCTTTAGCTGTTTCCTGTAAATCAACATCCAAACTTAACGCAGCGAAATTTTTTGAGCCAGAGATTGAGAAAAAAGAGCTTTATGAGTAGTTCCTGCTTTTGTTTGTCAGATGAGGGCGAGGGAATTGCGTATTTTTGTTGACGTAACCTTTTAAACTGGAAGACAATCTAATTTTGGAAAAATGTAAAGCCGTAAAGATAAAAATCAATCCTCAGTTTATCATCTCCTTTTAATTCAGCTTTGCGGCTTTCAAAAGCATTTAAAGCAATGTTTTTTAATAATAGGGATTGCACATTGCTCCATGCTTTTATTTATTGTGTTCTTTAGTGGGGGCACGATCCTCATGTGAAACAGAACGCTCCAAAAAGAATATACTTGGGTTGTTAATTCAGATGTTTGTTTTAAAGACACATTTCGCTTCCAATCCCATTTCGCGACGGCGCTTGTGAGTGGAACGATAAATCTATTAAGAGCCCCCCCAATCTTTACACTTCATAACGGAATAAGCCGGCACTATCATACATTTTGCCAGCGCCTAATGTTATAGCTCTTGGCACTATGGTTCATAAGAGGCATTATTCTTTTCTTAAATCATTTTTATCTACACATAATCCAGTTTGTGGTATGCAAGCGAATGATTTTAATTGGGAAATTAATTTTAAAAAATTTGTAGTAGATTCTTTTTTGTCAATTTATGGGGAAAGGTTAAGTTTTTGTATTTTAGATGAAAGCTACTTCCATAAAATAGTCCATCAACTTGTCTGTTTTGAGATTTCTGTGAATGTACGGTGTCTGTGACCATTCTGTGTGGTTGATTGTTGTAAAATCTTTTGTAAAAGCCCCTCAATTTTCTAAAATGATGATTTTTATCAATTTATTTCTTTATGGCTAAAGAGTTTTTATGTGTAAATGTATTTATAGCGGGAGCCAAGAGATGTTAGAATTTCATTGGGAAGGGTGTTGGCATCTACAGATACTTTTTCAAGTGTTTGATGGGGACCAATGAGTTCGATCCAGTCACCTGTTTGAGGTTTTTGTTCAAGATCGGTCGTATCTACAATAATGGAATCCATAGAAACCCGCCCAACCATGGGAAGTTTGTGCCCGTTGAAATAAACAGTTCCTTTATTCGAAAGAGCACGGAGCCAGCCGTCTGCGTAGCCTATAGAAATGGTTGCAAGAGTGCTTGGTCTGTTGGTTATAAAGCTTTCTGCATAACCAACAGGTGTATCTACATCAACAACACGGTTTTGAAGAACTTGAGCTTCAAGTTTTAAAACAGGTTTTAGAAGGGATGCGTGTTTTCCTGAGGGGGCGCTTCCGTAAAGTGCAATACCGGGGCGAACAAGATCAAAATAAAAATCTGATCCTAAAAAAATACCTCCAGAATTGGCAAAGGAAGCTCTACAGGTTGGTAGTTGCGCAAGGGCAGTTTTGAAAGAAGTTAATTGGGCATAATTTGATGGGTGGGTATCATCTTCTCCGTTAGCAAGATGACTGAGAATATATTTTATGTCTGCTTTTTCGAAAATTGTAGGGTGTTTGATGAGCTTTTGTAATTCTTTTTGATCAAGTCCTAATCGGTTCATATGGGTATCGATTTGAACAATTGCTGGAAATTTTTTATCTTTTTTTTGACAAATTTTTTGCCAATTTTCAATGGCATTCCAAGAGTTCAAAACCGGAACAATACCAGACTGTGCGACAAATTCTTCTGCTAAGTGTGGAAGTCCATTCAGAATGGCAATCATGACATTTGATGGTAAAATGCTTTTTAATTGGAGTGCTTCTCTGATTTGTGCGACAAAAAAAGTGCGACAACCAGCTTGATAAAGGGCAGGAGCAATTTTGTGAACGCCTAATCCATAAGCATTTGCTTTTACAACTGCTGAACATTCTGTTGGGGCTACACGTTTGGCTAAAGTGATATAATTGGCAACAATGGCACTGACATCAATGGTTGCGACAGCTGCATAGAGTGATGTATTTATTTCGTCATTAACGGAATTTTTCATTTTAAAATCTTATCTGTATTCGTGAAATACGCAGTTTTCTTTGGTTATTTTATAGAGGTTACTTATGAGAGATGAAAGATACGGTTTGCTATGGTCAAAATCATAAGAAGCCTATACTGCCATTAAAGTCGTTTTTTATGTAAAATGCTACTCTGGATATAAGAGATACTTTAGTTTTATTTGTGTTGTTATCAACATGGTGTTTTCTGATAATTTGTGAAGCATAGATTTTTATTTTTTTTATTTATTTTTAATTGAGGCTTCTTAAAAAAGAAAGCATAGTTTATTGTATTGTATCATTTTGAAGAGTGCAATGTTAGACTATTGTTGCTGGTATGATTGTTTTGATTAAATATTGCATTGGCTGCTTATTTAGAGAAGGTAAAATGATTAAATTAACCACGTTAAATCAATGCATTACAAGTTTTTACCATAAAGGGGAAGATCACTCATCTGTGTAATTTTGGATGTCATCTTATGCATTTAAAGTTACTTTTGTTAAATGGGAAAGAGTGTATAAACACTTTCTGATACATCAATAGCTGTTGATTTGGACATTATTTCTTTTCAAGATGAAGTGGGAATACGATATTTGCTTTTTATCGTTTGATTGGTTTTTAGTGAAATCAATTTATCGATCATAGAAGGTGTTCGACTCATTTATTTATGGAAAGGGCAGTGTAAAAAGGTCAGTAAAGAAAACAATGGATGTAATGCCGAAAACTTTGTTGTGGAGTCGTGCGTTTATCGTTCAATCCACAGATGTTTTTTCTCTCTTAATTTTAAGGTTTTCGGTTATAAATTTTGCAAAGAGAATAAAGTGTTGTAGCGGCACACTGTATACTATGCATTATGTGTTAAAGTGGAAAAGAGTACCGTGATTGCTTAACACTCGATGTTTTTGTTTCTCTTTGAATATGATTTGTATTCACATTTTTTTCATTCGATTAATTTTGACATAAAAGTGTTAATCTTAAGGCTTTTGGTTTAAGAAAATTGTTGGCAGATGATTATACAAGGATTATATCACGTCAGGGATTCGAAATTTAATAGTCAATAAAGATATGGGGAAGAGTATGAATACGTCTGCTACCAATGTTCCGTCAAACATCAGCAGCGTTGCAAATTTTCCGATTCCTGCGAATGTATTCGCTCTTACTGTCCAAGAGGTTTTTCACTATACAGATCGATTATTTAAATTTCGCCTGAATCGTCCGGAAAGTTTTCGTTTTCGTTCAGGTGAATTTGTTATGATCGGTTTGCCAAATGCAGAAAAGCCAATTTATCGTGCTTATTCGATTGCAAGTCCTTTTTGGGATGAACAGCTTGAGTTTTTTTCGATAAAAGTTCCAGGAGGGCCATTAACCGAGCATCTCCAAAAAATTAAAATTGGTGATACAGTTCTCATGCGTAAAAAATCTACAGGAACGTTGGTTCTTGATGCTCTTATTCCTGGAAAACGTCTTTATCTTCTTTCAACTGGGACGGGGATTGCTCCTTTTGCAAGCCTTATTCGTGATCCTGACACTTATGAAAAATTTTCAGAAGTTGTCCTTATTCAAACAACGCGCGAAAAGAATGAGTTAATTTATGCAAAAGATCTTGTTTCCTCTTTGCAACAAGATCCACTCATTGGAGAGTATGCACAACAGTTGAGATTTTATCCTATGACGACTCGTGAACCTTCTGAGCATATGGGCCGTATTACGACTGTTATGGAAAGTGGAGATTTTTTTGAAACAACTGGCCTTCCTAAAATTCATCCTGATGAAGATCGGGTGATGATTTGTGGTTCCATGGCAATGTTAAAAGATTGCGCAAGGATGTGTGAAGGTTTTGGTCTTGTTGAAGGGGCTAACAATGCTCCTGCTACTTATGTTGTAGAGCGCGCTTTTGTGGAGTAATGAGTGGGAAAATTGGTGCTTTATCTTCTTTCAAACCGGTACGGGGGGGGGTCCTTTTGCAAGCTTTATTCGTGATCCTGACATTTATGAAAAATTTGCAGAAGTTGTTCTTATTTAAATAACGCGAGAAAAGAATGGATTAATTTGTGCAAAAGATCTTGTTTCCTCTTTGCAACAAGATCCACTCATTGGAGAGTATGCACAACAGTTGAGATTTTATCCTATGACGACTCGTGAACCTTCTGAGCATATGGGCCGTATTACGACTGTTATGGAAAGTGGAGATTTTTTTGAAATAAGTGGCTTTGAAACAACAGGCCTTCCTAAAATTCACCCTGATGAAGATCGGGTGATGATTTGTGGTTCGATGGCAATGTTAAAAGATTGCGCAAGGATGTGTGAAGGTTTTAGTCTTGTTGAAGGGGCTAACAATGCTCCCGCTACTTATGTTGTAGAGCGCGCTTTTTTCGATAGAGAGGAGAGTTGTGTTGCAGTATGCGCTAATGCAGTAATCGAATCCCAATCACTTATTGCGATGAGCGGTTGGGGTGCTATCCAAGAACCACCAACGCAGAAGACATTGGGCAGTTGGAGCCATTGTATTGCACTTTTTTGTGTAATACCGCCTGTTGGGCAAAACCGGATATCAGAGAAGGGAGATGCTAAAGCTTCGATGAATGAAATACCTCCAGCAGCTTCAGCTGGGAAAAATTTAAGATATGAATAGCCTTTGTTTAATGCTTGCATGAGTTCACTTGGGGTCATTGCAGCGGGAAGAAGGGGAATTTCACTATTTTTTGCACAATTGATTAATTCATTGGATAATCCGGGGCTTACAATAAACTTTGCGCCTGCTTGTTCGGCTTGCTCGTAGTGTATCGTGTTGAGAACTGTTCCAGCGCCAACGATTGCTTCAGGGACTTCTTGGGTAATTTTCTGAATTGCTTTGAGGGCATTTGGTGTTCGCAAGGTGATCTCAATTGTTTTTAATCCGCCTTTGACAAGAGCGCGTGCTAAGGGTACAGCACTTTGTAGATTGTCAATGAGCAAAACAGGTATAACAGTTTGTCCTTGGAGATATAATAAAAGCTTTTCTCTTTTTTGGCACATGATATTTTTTCTTCTTGGAGATGATATTATTTGTATCGTTTGATTAAGCACAATATGTTAAAGAGTACATGAATAAATCTTGAAATTGAATGAAACGCGCGTTATGGCAAAACACATGGAAAAGAATTTTAAAGTTGCTGCACTTTATTGCTTTGCAGATTTGAAGCATTATCGTCAATTACAAAAACCTTTGCAGGATTTATGTCAAGCAAAGGATATCAAAGGAACCCTCCTTTTAGCACAAGAGGGAATTAATGGAACTGTTGCTGGTTCTTGTGCTGCGATTGAGGCATTGGTGGATTTTATTGTGGCGGAGCCAGCGTTTCAAACGCCGGAGATTAAATATTCATGGGCATCAAAGATGCCTTTTCATCGTATGAAAGTGCGGTTGAAAAAAGAGATTGTGACAATGGGGGTTGAAGGTGTTGATCCGCTAAAAGTTGTTGGTACTTACGTCGATCCTGAAGATTGGAATGCTCTTATTCAAGATGAAGAGACAATTTTGATTGATACACGGAATGACTATGAATATGCGATTGGGAGTTTTCAAGGAGCGATTGATCCGCAGATTAAAACATTTCGCGAATTTCCTGAATGGGTGCGTAAACATGAGGCTGATTTAAAAAAGAAAAAGAAAATTGCCATGTTTTGTACAGGTGGTATTCGGTGTGAAAAATCAACAGCTTATGTTCGTGATCTTGGTTATGAGCAAGTCTACCATTTAAAAGGTGGCATTTTAAAATATTTAGAAAAAATTCCAAAAGAAAAAAGTTTATGGTGGGGTGAGTGCTTTGTTTTTGATGAGCGTGTTTCTGTTCAACATGGTCTTGAAGAATGTGGACGCGAATTATGTCGCGCATGTCGTTCTCCTCTCAATACTGAAAGCAAGTTATCGCCTCATTATGAAGAAGGTGTTTCCTGTGACGCTTGTTATAACACACGCAGTGAAGCTGATAGAGAACGCTTTCGTGAGCGCCATAGGCAATTCCAATTGTTGAAGTTGCGGGCAATTGATTCTCATCAAGGGACATAACGATATCGTCGTGTAGGGATTTAAATTCTAGCTTTTTTCTCTTAAATTTAAGAGAGAAGCGTTTTTAATATTGGTAGAAAAGTTTTATAAGACCGGATGTTGTTCGGTCTTTTTTTTACGTTAATTTGTTGATTTACAAATAATGATTATAGATCGTTTGCTCTTCTTGATTTTATAGGAGTGAGTTCTCCAATATTGTTCATTTTAAAATAAAAAAGCTGTTTCCCAACAGCGCAGAGGAGCGGGATCTATAGTTTTAAGAGAAGAGTGTGTGAATGAATAAGATATGATTCACGAGAGAAGATAAAAGAGCAGCAGCAAAGTTAAGAGAAATAGAATGATAATAGGAGCTTATGATTTTAGAATTTCATATAGTACATTGATTTATAAATGATAATTTATTTAAATTTGAATAATAAGGGTTGAATATCGTGAAATTTACTTCTTTCGGATTTGATGATGACGAATTACACAATCTCATTCATTTGTATATTACAAATGGGAGCAATGTATGAGCAAAACTATTTAAGATAATATGACACATCTCAATGGAGGAGTTTCTGCAATATTGGAAGTTGGCAGATAAAGCGGGGACGTTAGTTATGTCACTTCATAAACATAAAGATGGTGATATGCCGTTGATCTATATCATATGAGCTATATTATACGGGGGCATGATATCTTTCTTAAGCGATGTTGTGAAATAGATGTAGAAGCAGGGATGTTTTTAAGATGTAGATGAGAAAGATAATGGCGTTTTGTGGGGAGATATCATGTTTTTTAAAGATGATGGTGCTTTAGTCGATCCCCGCCCTGTTTTCCATGTTACTAGTCCTTGCATTTGAGGGGATATATTAAGGGGGGATTTTACTCTTTTTTTCAATTGTTTTTTATTCATATATTGTTTTCTGCTTGTGATGCGCAAGAGAATGATTTTTCTTGATTTATTATTAAGGGAGGGAAATGAGAGAATTTTATGATGGGATTTTTGTTTAAGAGCAAAATAATAAATTATCGTTATAAATTAATGTGTTGAGTAATTTATTTTGTGTTATTTTCTGCTGCAGATATTAGGAGATAGAATAGGGTAAAGAAACGAGGGGCTTTTAAAGCAAGATAGTGCTTGATGTCGTACGGATGGTGTAAGGGGGGAATCCCATGAAAGCAGAGGGATGGTTTTGTCTGTTAGAGGAGGAGAGTGTTGTTTTTTCGCATCATTTTATCTTTAAGAATTAAAAAATGTTTAAAATTAAAAAAATGATTGAAATGAGAAAGGATTCGTTTTATAGGATGCCTTGCCCAAAGTCGCACGTGCCTGTGGGTGTCCGCTGGTTCTCAAATGGTGAGATTAACCGGTACGGTACCTGGAACTAACCGCTCCAGTCATTCTTACAGCCAATTGCAAGAATGAGGACATCTTGAAGCAACGACGGTGCGGGCCTTTCTGGTGTCTTCCAGTTTTTAAATACTGGGATAACTATAGAGGCACACCTCATTGCCTTCAGTGCGGAAGTGGTTTTCTCAACTCCAATCAAAAAGGCAGATAAAATAGAATAACGCGGCTTCGCGCTGTTCTTTCGCTGCATGCAATGCTAATTTCTGATTTTTTGTAATCAGAATGGGGATAGTTGTTGTGTGTTTTTTGTCCTTTAGCTTTTGGCAGTTTTGGCTGTCTAAGCGTAGAGTGAGGAAGCTTTTCCTCAAGGAGAATTGCAGATGGCAACACAACGTATTCGCGATTTTCTTGCAACACATCGTTCTGAAGGTCCATGCTTAATTGTTGACCTTGATGTTGTTCGTGACAACTATTTAAATTTTGAAAAAGCTCTACCACAGTCTCGTATTTTTTACGCAATAAAGGCGAATCCAGCTCCTGAAATCTTGCGTTTGCTGAGTTCTTTAGGATCTTCTTTTGATGCGGCTTCTGTTGCAGAAATTGAAATGGCTTTAAAAGCAGGGGCAACGCCAGAGCGTATTTCTTTTGGAAATACGATTAAAAAAGAGCGTGATATTGCGCGAGCATATGCATTGGGTGTTTCACTTTATGCAGTTGATTGTGTTGAAGAAGTGGAAAAAATTGCGCGTGTTGCTCCAGGAGTGCGTGTTTTTTGCCGTGTTCTTACCGATGGAAAAGGTGCAGAGTGGCCATTGTCACGCAAATTCGGTTGTGTCCCTGCTATGGCGGTTGATGTGCTAAGACGGGCACACCAATTAGGTTTGCAAGCTTATGGTGTTTCTTTTCATGTTGGGTCGCAGCAGGTTGATTTGAGTGCGTGGGATCGTGCTTTATCAGATGCTGCTACAGTATTTAAGCGTTTGGAACAAGAAGGTATATCACTGAAATTGGTGAATATGGGAGGCGGTTTTCCAACCCGTTATTTGAAAGATGTTCCTACAGAGCAAGCTTATGGTACCGCTGTTTTTGATTCATTGAAAAAGCATTTTGGTAATCGTATCCCTGAGACGATTATTGAGCCAGGGCGTGCAATGGTTGGCAATGCTGGTGTTATTCGCACAGAAGTTGTTTTGATATCTAAAAAAGCTGACAATGATAATGTACGATGGGTTTATCTTGATATTGGGAAATTTAATGGCCTTGCTGAGACTATGGATGAGGCTATTCGTTATCCCATTGAGACACCTCATGATGATAAGGTGATGGAGCCTTGTATTTTGGCTGGACCAACATGCGATTCGGCAGATGTGCTTTACGAAAAAACACCTTATCCACTTCCTCTATCTCTAACGATAGGAGATGAGATATTGATTCATGGAACGGGTGCTTACACAACAACTTATGCATCTGTTGCTTTTAATGGTTTTGAGCCTTTACGATCATATGTGATCTGACGTTTCTTTTTGACGATAGGGTTATTAGACTTTTGCGATGCTTGTCATTACGCTATAAGAGGGCGGTTATAGAGATGAACATGATTAATTTTCGAACAAAAAATGGGGCATGTTTTACACTTTTATTGGAGCAAGAAGCCGATAAGCCTTATCGAGAAATTTTGCTTGATTCAACGATGGGGTATGGACGTAAACGTAAATCATCAGAGACTTTACGGCGTGGTCGGCTAGCTGCTCAAGGGCTTTCTTTTGTGGTTAAAAATGCTCTGGGAGAGCTTGTGGGAAGTGTACGTCTTTGGCATGTTTCTTTTTTTAAAGAAAAAAATGAAACACAACATGCTTTACTCTTGGGACCTTTGGCTGTTGCCGCTGAATGTGCTGGTATGGGAATAGGATCAATTTTAGTCCGCCATGCAATTGAAACAGCAAAAAAATTGGGATATGGCGCTATTTTATTGGTAGGGGATTTTGAATTTTATCAACGTTTTGGCTTTTCAAATCGCTTAACAGAAAATTTGGCAATGCCTGGTCCTTACGAAAAACATCGGTTTCAAGCGTTGGAACTGATACCAAACTATCTTGCTGGGTGTTATGGCACTTTGGCTCCTAGTGGAGCACGAGCCGTTACAAGTCGTTTTCAGCATCATAAAGTGGCTTGAAGACTGTATTTATTGCGTTTGCAACAGTGCTGGCATTGAGGTGGGTTATACTGTTTTGATTAGTGTCAAAATGTTGATGCGGTACAAATTTTGGGGGTCGTTGCATTACGATTGTGTTATAAAGCCTTTTCTTTATGTGACAGGTTTCTTATTTTTAATAATTTCAGTTAAGTGACTAGAAATATATTAAAAGCGCATTTTTTTTGAAATAGCGTCATATTTTACAGGATTAAAGGAAACATATTTTTGAGTGGTTTTGTATTCTTTTAAAGCCGGTATCATCATATAATTTTTTAGTTCTCAATATCGTTGGTAGATCTTGCATAGAAACGATTCGGTATTTTACTCTTTTTTAAACCGTTTTTATCTCTCTGCTTTTCGTGCGCAAGGGAATGATTTTGATTGATTTATCATGAACAGGTTTTGAATAGAAAACTCTCACAATATTCAGATTGCTCATTATAATAGACAACATCATAAATTATGATTATAAATCAATGTCATGACTACGAGAGCTTTTCGTTTATACCACTGAATTTTTCACATCAGAAATGATTATTTGCCTATCGGGAAGAGAATCTTAGAAGCCTTTCTAAAGTATTTGGAGGTGGATTCAATAGCGACGAATGTGCATTTTTGAGAGGTTAAACAAGTGTCTAGACGTTTACTATTGAAGATGTGAGGGAATTTCTGTCATTAACAGTTATGGAGCCACCATGGTAAGAGTAGGGCATAGAAGGGGATCATTTATTGATCAATTTTATTCAAAAAGAGAGATATTTTAAGAAATTTTATACAATTTTAGCGCCTATCGAAAGAGAAGAGGCTTTAAGAAAGAAAAATACGCGGCAGTAGAATCAAAACTGTAAGTATTAGCTTCTTTAAAAGGGCGTAAAAAATAAAATTACATGTTTAAAAGCTGCTTTTTTGAAAAAACTCTCCATTACTTTTTTGCTATCAAGACAACTTGTTTTGCAATTGGCATGAGAGGATCAAATACAAAATGATTTTTTCATGTAAAATTTTGCATTCAGAATCAAAAAACGTTATCCTACACATTATAAGGGAAATAGGTGCGTGAATAAAAATCACAAGAATCATAAATCTTTTATGAATATTCTTGTAAGACTCAAAAGAGTAAAGGGCAAAGAATCTTTTAATCTTTTGTGCCCTATGGTGATAAATCAAAAATCTGATAGAAATAGCTGCTTTATCTTTATAGTGTGGAGCATGTTAGGTAAGCTCTTTGTTTATTATCATCTAAAACAATTTTTATATGCGAGACGTTATTTTAAAAGTGCGTAAAGAGCTCGCATTGAAAAGGATTTTTATCAGAAGAATCATTTAGAATCACATGTTAATTTATATTGTCTCTTGAGAAGAGATAAAGTGAAAAAATCGAGGAAAGTGATAAAAATCAAAAATATTCTTCAATTTTAATGAATCTTAGTGTCTTGGTGGTGAATCCATGAGGGATGGTATTTTTTTGAGAAACATGGTCATAAATGCTAAAACACCAAAGATAATGGTTATGATAAAGAAAATATCACTAAAAGCCATAATCATTGCTTGTATGCGTGCTATATTAAACAATTGAGAAAGAGCAAGAGTGTAGGAATCAAAGGTTTCTGTTTTGAATAATAAAATAAGCTTTGAAAGCATTTCAGTTGCTTGTCTGTTTGCGTGGTTAAGTGTTTCGGCTATTCGTTCATAATGAAAGTCTGTGCGTTTTGTCATAAGAGTGCTGATAATGGCAAGCCCTACAGCACCACCTAGATTCCGTGTGAGATTAAAGAGTCCAGAAGCATTTTGCATTCGTTCTGGTGGAAGTGTTCCCAAGGCAATATTATTAATAGGAACCATACATAACATTACAGAAGCACCACGGAAAACTTGTGGCCAAAAAAGCTGCCAAAAATCCCACTTATCTGTGATAGCGCTAGCCATCCAAGTGCCTATTGCAAAACCAAAAAGTCCTATTGCCATCATTAAACGTGCATCCATTCGTGCTGAAAGGAATCCTGCAAGGGGAGCAGTTAATAACATGACGAATCCTGAAAGAAACAATGTTTCTCCAATCATCAGGGCATCATAATGGCGGATTTGGCTTAAATAGACAGGATAAAGGTACGTGAGTCCATAAAGACCTATTCCCAAAGAAAAGGAAAAAATGGATGCAGCTGAAAAATTAAAATTAGAAAAAGTAGAGAGATCTACAATGGGTTCTTTTGCTGTAAAAGCACGCCAGAAGAATAAGGCTGCAGCAAGAATCATGATAATAAATAAATTCCGAACCAGCTCATCATTCAGCCAATCATGACGTGCGCCCTCTTCTAGTACATACTCTAAAGTTCCTAGAAAAACAGCCATAGAAATGAGCCCCAACCAGTCAAATTTAGCCATGAGAGATGGATTTGCTTTATCAAAATCAATCAACTTCCAAGCGAGAATTGAAATAATAATCCCAAAAGGCACATTAATGAGAAAAAGCCAGTGCCATGATAAGATATGACAAAGATAACCTCCGACCGTTGGACCAATAGTGGGGGCTAATGTTGCGACTAGTCCAACAATAGGGGTAACAATTGGGCGTTTGGAAGGAGGAAAAAGAACATAAGAGGCGACAAAAACACTTGGGATAATTCCTCCACCAATAAAACCTTGCAATGCACGGTAGATAATCATCTCTCCAATAGATGTTGCTGTTGCACAAAGAACAGAAGTAATCGTAAACCCGATCGCTGATATGGTGAAGAAAACACGTGTTGAAAGCAATCGTCCTAAGAATCCAGAAAGGGGCAACATGATGACTTCAGCGATGAGATAGGAGGTTTGAACCCATGAAATTTCTTCAGAGCTCGCAGAAAGACCAGCTTGAACTTCGGCTAAAGAGGAGGCAACGATTTGTATATCCAAAATGGCCATGAACATGCCAAAGGCCATAACTATAAAAATCACAATGCTACGGATTTCTATACGCTCTTGAGACTGTATGGGCTTTGGTATTGAAGATGTCATAATAATGAGGTCATTTGCTTGTTATTATAAGAGACTTTTATCTTGTGGCTTTGTACGTGTATCAACTTCTACTGAAACACTCATTCCTGCTCGGATATGTCCGGTCTTTAAGACTTCTTCTGGAATAGAAATACGTACAGGAATGCGTTGGACAATCTTTGTAAAGTTACCGGTAGCGTTTTGTGGAGGAAGAAGAGAAAAAACAGCACCTGTTGCCGGTGAAATAGAAAGCACTGTTCCTGTAAAGACCTCCTTTTTGAAGGCATCAACAGAAATATAAGCCTTTTGTCCCGCATGAATATTTTGCAACTGTGTTTCTTTATAGTTTGCTTCAATATAAAGTGCATGGATGGGGACTAACGCTGCAAGACGTTGGCCATTTACAACAAAATCTCCCGTTTTTGCTGTTAAATTTCCTATGATTCCATCAAATGGCGCGCGTATAATAGTTGAATCAAGATCACGTTGTGCTTTTTCACGTGTGAGCTCTAAACTCTTTGTTTGGCTTTCTGTTTCACTTCGTTGTGCTTCTAGCACTTGGATATTGGCGCGTGCTGCAGCGATTTGTGCATCTGCACGGTTAACATTTGCGATAGCTTGTTCATAAGCTGATTTGGCATCATCAACATCAGATTGAGGGGCATAACGATTGGCTTTCAGTTCTGTTACACGTTTTAAGGTGAGTTGTGCATTGGTTGCTATGGCTGAAGCGGCTGCTTTTTGCGCTTTTGCATCATCTAAAGCACTATGAGCGGCTGTGATTTGTGCATCAATGCGTAGAAGTGTTTTTTTCTGTGTGTCAAGATGCGCTTCTGTTTGATCCAAGGCTATTTGATAATCACCATTGTCTAAGTAAAATAAAACATCGTCCTTTTTTACAACTTGGTTGGCTTTAATGGCAATTTTTTCAATATATCCATTTAATTTAGTCGCAATAGCGGCTATATCTCCTTGCACATAGGCATCTTCAGTAGATAACATATAACGCCATTGCGTTATCCATTTGTAGCTAAACCAAAGCACAAAAAGTGCAAAGACAATAAGAAGGGCTTTGATTACTTTTTTTTGTTTCGTTTTATCGAGATTTTTTGTTGAAAAAATTGTCTCAGATACGGACATGATTTATACTTCCAATATTTATGTTCCAACGAGTATAATAAGTCTATCACTACAGGGTAGGGTGATATACATGCAAGAGCGATAAGAGCTTTTCAAACAAAGGCGATCCCTGGTACATAATGCTAAATATATAAACTTGCAAGTTAGAGATCTTGTTTTCAAGTTAGCGGTCTTATTTTATTGCGCATTTTTTACAAAGACCTCGTACTTCTAGGGTGCTTTTATGTGCTTGGAAGTCAACAGCTTGAACCATCTGTTTTAAACTCGTTACAATCGTTTGATTTTGTATTTCGTTGACTGTGCCACAGTTTTCGCAAATTATAAACGTTGTAAGTTCATGTTGACAGTTTTCAGGGTGTAAACAGACCACAAAGGCATTTACACTTTCAAGACGATGAATACACTTTAACTGTACGAGTTTTTCTAACGCACGATAAACTTGGAGAGGTGCACGAAAACCTTCTTCGCGTAAGTGATTGAGAATCGCATAAGCACTTAAAGGCCCTTTTGCATTTTTTAAAGTGTTTAAAACCAATGTTTGGTTACGCGTCAGTTTAGATGACATTGACACCTTCCTTTTGCTCTTAAGGGAAAGCATAAAGCGTGTAGGCCGTTTATGCAATGGTGATTATAGAATAGGCCCTTTAACATGATACGCGTCGTGATATATAAGAAGAGTTGTAACTGTTGTGAGAGAAGGGAGACTTTGGGATCTGGAAGCCGCCGTGAACATACAATATATTGATTTTAATGATAGTTAATCGTTATTCATATTGAATAAGAATCCCGAATATCGTAAGATTGTCTCATTTCAAATCTGTTTATCTTGAATCAATCAAAACCATTCGCTTGCACGT
>NZ_JBHIQP010000015.1:0-35903 GCF_042196625.1 Bartonella sp. AC535YNZD
GCTATGCTCCAGTTTCAATTGTGGGTGCAAGGCATTGTGAAAGAGGAAATGGGAGATCTAAACGGTCGCACCCCAACTGCGGAAGAGGAAGCGCGTATAAACGCAAAGATTGATGCGCAGTTTGCTGACTTTAGGGATCACACCATTGATGTCGCACGGGCTGCCGGGGGCGTTGCCGCTGCCCTTGCCGGTGGCAATGTTGATGCCGGCGCTGATGCCGCTGGTAATGCTGCTGCAAATAACTACCTCAGCAGTGCACAACGCGCTCAGATGAAGAAAGAGTTAGAAGAGTGTTCTGATGATCAGTGTCGAAGAGATGTTAATGAAAAATGGTTCGAGATTAGTGAAGAGCAAGATAGAATTTTTGAGATAGGTGTTGCGAAGGGTACGATTTTTGGTGTCGCCAAAGCAATAGGAAACGAAATATCTGAGACAGCTCATGACGTTAAAGAATTAGGTCTGGCAATAGGAAACAGTTCAGTTGATGAGATCTCTCAAAATATTCTTCAAGGCATTGGAACAGCAACATCTTGGGCCACGAGTGGGCATATGTTGGATGATGTCTGGGAAGGAGCTGGTCAATTCTGGGGAGGAGTTAAGGATTCCTTTTGGGGGCATATAGATCACATACATGAAACAATGGAGAAAGGAGGGGATGGAGCATTCAGTGCGGGTTTTGAATCTGGTGAAATGCTAGGTAAACCATTAGGAGATATGGCTTATATAGTGGGTTCTACAGTGCTTACTGACGGTGCTGTTTCAGCAGCCAAGGGAGGCGTAAAGCTTGCGAACAAGCTTGTAGAAAAAGATCTCATCAAATTTGCATCTAAAGCTGAAGAAGCGGCTATAACGGGAGCAACTAGTTCTGAAGTAAATACTGCTCATGTGGGAAAAGAAATCGCACAATCGCTAGAAAAAATGAGCGATGAAGCTATTGCAACTCAATATTTGGGTCAAGAGAGAAAATTCTGGTCAAAACCTATTGAGGTTGGGTTTGAAATAACGAACAAGGGAGAAAAAATTACTCAGATAAATAAAGTCTATCAGAGAGAGGACCTGTTTGATCCTAATAGAATTGTTACTTGGAGACAGGGAGGGAAAGAAGTAAAAGGTACAAATATTGAGAGAATGAAGACAGGAAGAGCTCCTCTTGATGCTGATGATAATCCCATTGAATTACACCACATGCTGCAAACACATGATGGTCCCATAGCAGAGGTTACCAATGCATTTCATAACGAACATAATTCTGTTATTCATATTAATCCTAATACAATGGGATCGGGTATTGATAGAGACATTTTTGATAGGTGGAGATCCAAATATTGGAAGGAACGCGCTAAGATTATAGAAGAAAAGATGAAGCTAAAAAACAAGGAGAATAAACTATGAAAATTTATACTTTAGATGATGTTGCAGTATTAATTGATAAAGTGAATAAATACGATGATGATATTATCAATTTTGGTACTGCAGAGGATGCTCCTGATGATATATTGATTGAAAAAGCTGAGAAAACTCTTGGTTTACAATTCACATCTTCCTACAAAAGTTTTTTAAAAAATTATGGAGGAGGAGAAATTGGTTATGAGGAAATTTTTAGCATTTATAACGCAGGTTTTGAGGATCATCCTGCTGGTGATATTGTGTATAAAAACTTATATAATAGGAAACATGGTTTTGTGACACTAGAACAGCTTGTCGTTAGCAGAACTGATTTTGGTGAAACATTTTACTTTGATTATACTCAGGTTCAGGATGGTGAATGCCCACTTTATGTTAGAATTCCATCTGGAGCGTCACATTATTATGCAAGTAATTTTTATGAATTTCTCTGTAAAAGAATTAAGGACCATGCAGGGGAAGATTTATGAAAACTTATACTTTAGATGATGTTGCACAATTAGTTGATAAATATAGTGATAGTGTTGATTTTGGCTCTACAGATGAAGCCGTTGATGATGTACTAATTGAAAAGGCAGAGGGGATTCTTAAATTGCAATTCACAACCTCCTACAAAAGTTTTTTAAAAAACTATGGAAGAGCGGAAATCTGTGGTGAGGAAATATTAAGTGTTTATAATACAAATTTTGAAATTGCTCGTAGTGATGATATTGTCTATTATCATATAACGGATGTAGAAAATGGTTTAGTAAAACCACAGCAGCTTGTTGTGAGTAGAACTGATTTTGGTGAGACATTTTATTTTGATTACTCTCAGTTTCAGGATGGTGAATGTCCGCTCTATCTTAAGTTTCCACCTAGCGATCCCCAGTATTACGCAAGTAATTTTTATGAATTTCTCTGTAAAAGGATTACAGATAACTTGAAGTAAATTTCTTTGTATGGTGGTTTTACTTCCGAATTGCAATGTTAAACCACTATTTTTTCTTTTCAAGAATGCAGGCATCGTTAATATTTTTAAGGGGGATCATCTATGAAAACCTATACCTTAGATGATGTTATAGAATTAGTTGATAAAGTTGATAAATATGATAGTGATATTGTCAGTTTTGGGACTGCAGAAAATGCTGTCGATGATATATGGATTGAAAAGGCGGAGAAAGCTCTCGGTTTGCAATTCACATCTTCTTATAAAAGTTTTTTAAAAAATTATAAAGGGGGAGATATTGGTGGTGATGAAATCTATAGTCTTTATGAAGATTGTGTAGATTTTCCTTTTAATGATATTGTTTGTCAAAACTTAAATTATTATAGAAAACGTGGTTTTGCAACATCAGAACAGCTTGTCGTGAGTAGTACTGATTTTGGTGAAACCTTTTACTTTGATTATACGCAGTTTCGAGATGGAGAATGTCCAATCTATGTTATGTTATCCATTGGATAATTGCGAATATTACGCCAGTAATTTTTATGAATTCCTTTGCAAAAGAATTAAAGAGCACGCAGGGTAATGACGATGCAAACCAAAGATGCAACAGAGATTTTAAAAAGACTTGGCTGGGAGCCTCATCGCGATGAAATGGGTGATATGTTTGCTTATTATCACCTCCCCGATCGCATAGTGCGTATTCACTATGGTGTCATAGATTATGGACGGGATAGCGGAAGATTGTGGGTTTCTGTCAGTCTTACTACTGCTGCTTATTGTCTTGGCTGGGAATACGCTAACGGTAAGAAATCGCGATACCAATATGAGGATATGCTGATTTCTTCAGAAGAGAATTTTGGAGTTACAGCACTGGAGTTTTTTGAAAACCACGTTAAGGTAGCTTTAGACAAAGTGTTAGCTTGGGCGCAAGCACAAGATATTGAGAAAAAATTACGTGAAAAAGCTGCTAATCATTCTCTCGTTGCAAAGGCTCTACTCGGCGATACTGAAGCTTTAAGGAATTACAAACCTACACCTCAATTATATACACCAGAGTTTTCTGATTATGAAAAGATAACGCAGGTTAAGCGCGTTATCTTTTTTGCTGAGGCGTATAAAAATAACGAATTGGATGACATTTTAGCACGCAAAAAACCGAAACAGTGTTTGATGAGTCTCACAGTAGCAACGCGCATTCTTAAAACCCAAGGATGGTTTGCCACAGAGCCTGGGAAAATGTGGTTAGTTTTGCCGGATCGTTTTATTCAATTTGATTTTGGTTTTATACGTCTTCCAAATGATGATTACAATGTTCATCTTGAAGCAGGGATCTCCAACGAAGATATTTCTGTAGCTTGCTATTATATTCACGATAGTAGAAAATGTAGGCAGATATCAGCTACAAATATTTATCAGTCTTTTAATACGATTGAGGGAGGGGTTTTTAGTGGTGTTGATAAAGGGATTGATATTCGTGTAGAGACATTAAATGAGCAGGAGCTTATCAAAATTTCTGAGCGGGTGATACAATGGGCGCGTGCTCAGGATTTAGAAGCAGCGATAGAAAGCAAAGCGCTTGTTCAAAAATATAGCTCATGTCCTGATATCTCATGGCATTTGGCTTGTTTAGCATTAACAGGTCAAATTGATGTCTTGAAATCCTATCAAAATGCCGTAAAAGCAGGTACGATTTCTGAATATTTAGATGACGATGATGTGGAAAAATATGTTAATCACGCTGTTCAATTTGCTGAAGGACATCTGACCGTTTTAAAGGAGCGAGAGGCGGCAGATGCACGTATTGGTGTACAATCTTTGGCTCTTCTTAATACAGTTTCTGAAACATTAAAAATGATGAACTGGACAGTCTATCGCGACAAAAATTATAATCGTAATGCCTATTTTATAAGCAAAGACCGTATCATTAATATAATGTACAGTCTTGATAGAAAAGGAAAAACACCGATCCTTATATTCAAGGCTTCACTTTCAACACTTGCCTTTTCCACTGCTCATAGGGATGTTTTTCCCGAGAAGCCTCAATATATAGCTCTCAAAGAAGCAGAAGAAGTTTATACAGTTTCTAGTGTTAAAGTTGAAGAAGGCAAACTAAAGCAGATTTGTGTGGATATTCTTAAGTGGGCTGATAACCAAAACACCAACCAAATCATTTATGATTATGCGGCTTTGCCAACAAACAGTGAATTTTTCCTTGCAGAATTTCACCTTATTGCACTTATTTTGACTCGCAATGTCAAAAAACTTAAGTTTTATAAGGAGAGTTTTCAAAGAAAGAGCCGTCTAGGTTTTGTGGAAAACATCACAAAATATGATATTGAGAACGCTCTTACTCTTGCACAGCGTTATTGAACAGGTTTTCCCAAAAAGGCATTGATTTTAAGCTTGGATCCGCAAACAGCATCTGTTGCTTCTAAAAGACTTCGCAGTGATTATGGCACTGCTCCTTGGGAAAAAGGCGCCACGTCTAAAGCAAACGATACGGATTATGCTTTACTTCATCTTGGCGCTCTTGCTTTATTGGGTGATGTTGAGACCTTACAATCTTATCAGAAAAGTTTTGCAGCAGGTGATCACCTAGGCTTTGACGAGAGCATCAACAAAACCCACCTTGAACGTGCATTAGCTTTAGCCAAAGAAGTAGCAAAGGTGAAGCAAGTGAGTTACGCTTTGATTAAACAGGTGGCAGAAAAGCTTGATGATCAACAAGAGGTTATCAGCAAGGAGCAATCCCACTCTTAGAAAGAGAAAATAGTCAATTTTATCGGAAAAAAAGACAAGAAATAGCACCTAAAAAATATCAAAAAGATTTCAGAAATTTAGAAAAAAGACGCGCTCCAAAGCCTTGATCACTAGTTGAGAAACGCAACAGTGGTATGGCTCTGATCATGGTTTTGGTGCAAGATTTTAAGGAAACAACCTATAAAAAAAGATCTATAAAATTACTCCATAGATGATCAAAATCCCTTTTAATGGATTATTGTCTATTTTATCGGTTATGTCTGTTTATTTAACAGACGAATCTTATGATTTTAGTGAATGATTAAAATGTGCTTTATGAAAAGCATATGATCCTTTAAAGCTTTTCAAAAGATAGCTTGTAACTTATAATAAATGTTATCAAGATCCTTATGGTTGTTAGTTTTGGTGGTTTTGTGGGTTCTTTTTATACGTATTATTTTATTTTTTTAATCAAAAATAAAAGTTTATTATATTTCAATATGTTAACTTTTATCAAGTTTCACAAAAAACAACCTATATCAAAATACAACCTGTAAATTCAACTAATGCTATATGTTTTGTAGGTTTTTTTGGGGGGGTGAGAAACCTTCAAAACTTATAAGTAATATAAGAAAATGAATATATATCACCCTCTTTAAACAAAGCTTTTGAAAAGGATAAAGCTATCATTTTAGATTACGGTATAATCTTTTAAAGGCAATGTAAAAGAAGCATATTCAATTTAAGATAGGGTTTCTTAAAAGTCTTAAAGCAATCCAAATAAGAGTATCTAAAAGTGCAAGTTTCTTCTTTTTAGAATAACGCATGATAGGATTGTATCTAATCAACTTAACAAAAGAGGTATAGATTATGGTTATAAGCTCTATACCCCTTGTGAGTTTATCATACCCATTATGTGAGCATGCTTTATAAGTTATTCAGTTTCTCTTATTTCTAATTTTGGTAAGTTTTTTACGATTTTCATTGTTTCTAGACTTACAGTAATAACCCTTTGAAACAATTCTAGAGGGTAGGCAGGGTTGCCAACGGTTTCAACAGCATAGCGATTGGCATCATTGACAATACCACTCTTTTTATCAGTCTTAACACACTGACGCCCCATAACCCATTCAAGAGCGGGTTTACCGTTGACGATATACTCATAAGCTTCAAGAGGGATATCTGTTATTGTGATATTGCTGTTATAAAAAACAGTTGATTTATCCTTTTCCTTACTATTCCCAGAAAATTTCATTTCTGTAACGTAGTAAAATTCTTCGGGATTAGAGATCTCAGTCTGTTTTGGATTACCCTTTTTAAATGTGACTGGATAAGGCTCTACATCTTCATAATTCACGTGCAAATGCCCCAGTTCACGCCCTGCTGTCACAAATTTCCAAAAATCATCAGCACTCTTTACGCAAGGGATACGAGGCAGTTCTTTGCATAAATTATGAGCATAACGGGCGCGGTAATCTTCCGAATGAAGTAAACCGTAAACGTAATAAAACAAATCATCTTTAGTGATTTTTTCATTAGGATAAGCCGCTTTAAAATGTGCTAATCCTTCATCAGTAATGGAATCACGTCTCTGTAAACCAGATGTTGTGTTTGCTTCTGTAAATAAATGGGATTGTTTCTCACTTTTATTTTTTAAAGATTCAGTATTTTCGTAAATATAACGTGGAAAGCATTGACCAGTATGCACTGCATGAAAATTAGGTAAAGCCTTAGTCATTAAAGTAGAAAAAACTGTTTGAGTTGCCGTACCTGTAATTTGTATTACTTGATTTTCAATCGCTTTTCCCATTGGGAATATACGAGGCATCTGTAAAACCAATTCATTGAAAATGCGATTATAATAAAGCCATTGTTGTATAAAAGGGCGATATAAACTTTGCGTGAAACATGCTTCTTCGAAGTTGAAAGTCTTTCTTTTTACCAATTCTTGTTTAAGAGCGCGACTCCAACTGATTTTTTTAGCATCTGAATTTACAAAATTGTCTACAATATTGGTACGTGTTTTACGGTCAGCATGTCCATAAGCAGCATTAAAACGTTTTACCTCACTATTATAAAAGGCTACCATATTACTCATATTTTTTGATAAAGCATCACGGCTAGAGTTGTATGTCCAAGCGTCACGATTGGTTTTTATACCACATGAAGAAGCTTCAAATAGTTTTTTATTATGCCCTTTTTTATCATCTAAGGCGAGAAACGTTTCAAAACTGTCATCACGTTGATGAATCCAATCATCATGCTTATCTGGTGTAATTATTTGCCAGCCTTGTTCACGTGTAATACCACCAACACTACCAAAGTCTTGAATCATTCCAAGTTTTTTTTCGGTAGAAAGATTATTACCAATATCATGATAGTAAATTTTACAAGGTCCAATAGTATTGGGATTTTTGATAAATATTGTAACAGCAATACCAGTCATACTACCACTACCAAAAACATTCTCTCCTTCTTGAGTTGCTCCATTGCTTAACATGTTTTTACGGATATCTCCCCGTAAATTAAGCACGTAAATACTCGTAAATTCGTTGGCTAAAGATTTTCGTAAGCTGTTCATTGTTGGCTTGTCTATATAGCTTGAACCAGAAATAAAGCCGATTACCCCAGCATTACCAATACGGTCACTAGCCCAACGAATGGCACGAATATAACTGTCATAAAGTGCTTGTACATTCGTAACTTTAGATTGAGCTGCATAGGTTTCACGAATACGTTGATCTAATATGGGATAAGGAGTATTCTTCGCGTTATCATTGGCACTTTTTTGACCTGTTGAATAAGGAGGGTTACCAAAGATAACTTGGATATTTAAATTTTTCTGATGTTCCAGATATTCACTGTTTTCTTTTAATAGACGTTGTATTAGATCTTGCTTTTTTAGCGTCTGAAACGTATCGGTTAAGCCAATATGCTTGAAAGGGATATATTCACCTTTCATAAGACTATGATAGGTAGATTCAATGTTAATCGCTGCTATGTAATAGGCAAGCAAAACGATCTCATTGGCATGGATATCATAACGATATTTATATTCCATATCCTCTGGTTTGATCAGTTTTGATTGTAAAAGCCTTGTGATAAAGGTACCCGTTCCCGTGAAAGGGTCAAGAATAGACACACCACGTGATCCCAAGCTTTTTCCAAATTCATTACGCAATACATCATCAACAGAATGAATGATAAAATCAACAACCTCAACGGGCGTATAAACAATCCCAAGCTTATCCGTGGTTTTCTTAAATGCCTTGGCAAAAAAACTTTCATAAAGTTTGATAATAAGATTCTGTTTGGCATGAGTTTCGGTGATGCCTGCTGTACAGAACGTGACACTTTTGTAAAATTTATCAAGATCTTTCGTTTTCTCTTCGATATTGGTTTTATCCAGTTCCGTTAAGATCTTGTCCATTGCTTGCGAAATGGCATTGTTTTGCACAAATTCATTGCCCTCAAACAAAGCTTCAAACACGGGACGCGTGACAAGATGTTGTGCTAACATCTCAATCGCTTCCTCTTGCTTTATTTCACTGTTTAAATTGTTCTTTAATTCCTTATGAAAAGCATCAAAGGCGTGAAAGGCTTCACTCTTTTCAATTGCCATAAACTCGTTAAAAACTAACTGGGTATAGAAACGGTTACGTCCTCATATAAGAGGTCATCTAAAATAATTGATTGCAAACATGCATCCAGCAAAACAACGATTATCACAGATTGACAAAGATAATAGCAGTTACAAATAAACGCATCCCTTTAAACGCAAATATATTCCCAACGTACCGAAAAACACATCGCGTCCTGTCATGTTCAACTAAAAAATAATCATTTATATCAAAAGTGCACGCTGAGATGGCGTATAATGCCTTATACAAGCTCTCCATGCAACTAAATATCGTAGTGCATAGCAGATTGTCCAGCATCTGCCCTGCTGGAAAGTCCGCGCATTTTTCACAGTAATCTAGCATAAATGGCCTCGGTAGTTTTTTTCTCAATAAATTCGATATCAACCCCGACAGACTGAATCCGCGGATCGTTATTAACCAACATAATACTTTCACTCCGTCCATGGCTCACAGAACTGTGTGACATCTTTACATCTGGCAGAATTCATTTAAATATATCGACAAAAAGCACCTTCGCCATTTCACGCTGCAATATCATTCTCGATGTACGCCTCATCAATACAGGCAAATAACGATGAAGCCTATCAATAGCTAAAAAATAGGTATAAAAAGAATGGCTCACAATGCACAGATAATTGTTTGCACGGCGATTAACATACACTCTGCTCATACCATGAGCTTTATCTACACGGTACATTTTATTTTCCCTGTATTTGTCGTGGCAATTTTTCTGATATTTACTTTAAATGCATACTGATACCATTTATCAGTCAATAGTTTAGTAATGGCTTTAACCTGCTCACTATTTGCCGACATATCAAGGTTGAGATAAAGATCTCTGTTCTGTGCTTTTGAAAAGTAATGTCTTAAACATCCAGCACACTTAATAATGTCATTTGAAATCAGTTGAACTGGGATAAACTTACCATTGTGTTTAAACTCATTAACGACTCTGGCTATCCAGTAATAGCATTCGGATTCATCTTTAACAAACAGGTCGCCGGAATCAAACCATTCATCACGCGGCTTTAATTTCAAGGAACTATCAACATAACCATCACACGCGAAAGGCGTTTTATAAAACATACGGCGCACTGAATCAGAAGAATCCGCCCGATCAATGGGGCGCAAATCAATTTTTATATCACTCACCAAAGCCTTACCCGGCGCTACAACGCCATATTTACTGGTTCTTTCAATATCGCGTAGCGAGCAGATCTTATTATTAAACAAGCGCGGTCCGGATTCGGTCTGACCGAAGTTATTCCATAACGTCGTACATGATGAGAGGATACCCGATGCTTGTACGGTGAGCAAACGGTCGGATGCATTCAAGATATTTTGCACATGGATTCGGCTTTTGGTAAAAATGTCGCTTACTGCCAGCATCCAGTCACCGATTAAAGGCAAGTTGGTAATGCTATAGTGCGAAACGAGTTCACCAATATTACTTATTTGAAATTACTTATTTGAAATTTTTCAAATACCAGTTTGCTATCCAATAAGAAGGCACATAGCATAGTAGAGAGACCATACATATACTGCACGGGGAAATAACACAATGAGCAATCTTCATTACTTAGTCCAAGAGATTGGCTCACCGCGAGGGCATTCTCAATCAGAATATTTTCATGATATTGAATCAACTTGGGCTTACTGGTTGTTCTGGAGGTACAAAAATAGAAATGCGCGCACGGATATGCTGTAAAATCAGCCAGATTTTCGTTCACAGTTGAAAAACAGTAATCAAACGCGATATTAATTCGGTGACTGATGATACTAATATTCCTAACTTCATGGCTTATTACAACAGCCGCAATGCAATTGGCATCAACCAGCATATCAACAATGTCTAAATCATGAATACTGACGATCCAAGCTTTCAATTTTAGCACAGACGCAACAAAATAGCTGATTAGACCTTCGAAATTATTTCTAATCACAAAAACAAACAACTTATTTTTCTCCTTTTGCGGGCGATCACGAAAATATCTAACTACGGTATCTGCACACCCTTTTGTCATCATGGTGACATCCTCTGCCGAATAATGACTGTGATGACAAATCACTTGCCAGTTTCTTTCTAATAAAGAATATATTGTTAGCATGAGGTGTCCCTTACAGATATTGTGGATTCCCTAAAACCAAGCTGCTTGCGCCACCACCCATACCAAAAGAGTTTTTCAATGCGTATTTAAGCGGTCGGTACTGATGCTCCCTCACAAGCGCAATGCCAGCAGGCAATTGAGGATCGATTTCATCACAATTCAAAATTTTGGGCAAAACATTGTTCCGAAAAGAAACCAGTACACCCAAAATTTCCATCGCACCGGCAGCAGCAATCAGATGCCCGTGCCAAGATTTTGTCGCCACAATCGCCGGGTTGTGCGCGCCAAAAACCGTTCTGATTGCACTGGCTTCGTGCTGATCATTTTGTACTGTCGATGTCCCATGTGTATTCACAAAATCAATAGCGGTACGGTCAACATCCGTATATTCGATGGCCCGCTCCATCGACAGTTGCATTTCGAGATCATCTTTATGCGGCGCTACAATATGCTGTGCGCAAAGTGCACCGCCGTAACCCAATAAATAGGCCAATGGCTCACGCTGCCGCGCCAGTACGTTAGATAATTTTTCAATAACGAACAGACCTGCGCTCTCCGCTAAAACAAATCCGCTGCGATGCCGGTCAAAAGGCCGCGAATGCCGTGGTCCACAGTAGTTTTGATCAGTCGATATCACTCCCATTTCTTCTAATCGCGCAAGGTATAAATCCATTATTGCACCACCATCTTTACGCTTAATAAAAATGCAAGACAGTTTCTATCAACCTATTTACAACAGCAATATTATCATGACAGCTATCACTCGAAGTTTATGATTATATTGTGAATAGTCACTCTGCTTTTGAATGAGGTATGAGACACTAATGCGTTAAGATTAATAAAAAGAGTAGCATTATTAATGATACCAATTACTACTCTGTTGAGATTATTAGCACTCGTTATTTATCTATTGGAACTTTTTCAACGAGTTATTACTATAAGCTCAGAAACCATGAAAGTCGTTAGAAACTTTATCAAAATTAGAAACTTAGAGAAACTGGATAGATTTATGAAGTTAACTTACCTCATAAGGGTTTCTTGAGTACTCATTTAAAACTACAATCTATAAGTTAATCATTTTGTGTTGATGATATACAATCTTAAAAGGAATAATATATCATGCGACCTCCTGAAAAGAGAGGATTTAAAATTTTGAACATTCTTATTTAAATTGCTTTAAGACTTTTAAGAAATTCTTTATTAAACGAGATTAGATTTTTCTGGATTACCTTTAAGAGATTATATCACAATTTAAAATGAAGACTCTATACTATTCAAAAGTTTTTTAAGATTAGTTTGACATATTCATTTTATTGAAATGAAATAATAGAGATTGAGCTTCCTTTTAAACACATTTTATTTGTTGTATTTATATTAGGTTGTAATGTCTATATGGGCTATTTTTTGAAAAATTGACAATACCTAACATATGTAAAAATAAGCTTTTTCTCTAAAATACCAACGTGCAAAATTCAAAGTCTCACTAAAATCATAAGAAGTATTTATTCAGTGAGTTGAAAAAATTGATACAATCTATGTCATAGGTTTATCATTTATATTTTCAAAATTATAATCAACTGAATTGTAGTTTTGTTATTTTTGAGTAAATTTTTTATAGGGTGCAAATTGAAATGATAAATCGATATAATTGAAAAAACTTCATTAAAGGGAATTCAAATAATGTGTATATGTTATTCTTATAGGAAGATTTTTGAAAAAACGTGGGATAAAATTACGTTTCTTTTTTCTTTGTGTATTGAGTTTTCTCATGGCGGAAGCGTTTTTTATCCAAGATACGTGTGGTATTTAAAATAATTGATGCACCCAATAGTGTTGATGAATTTTTTAACAAAATAAGTATATAGATATCTTAAAATAGCTGGATGAGGTGATTTTAAATGGTAGAATTAAAGGCACATGCGGCTCTTTTAACCTATCGAATAATTGGTTTTTGCTTATGTCCTGTTGTTCCTTTTTATTTATTTTTTCGTTCTATCCGTGGAAAAGAAGAGTGGTGTCGCAAAAAAGAGCGTTTAGGCAAAAGTTCTCATGCCCGTCCCCAAGGTTCGTTAGTTTGGTTGCATGCAGCAAGTGTTGGAGAAACACTTGCGCTTGTTCCACTTATTGATTATATTTTATCATTAAAAATCAATGTGTTATTAACAACTGGGACTGTGACATCTTCCACTCTTGTAAAAAAACATTTTGGTCATCGGTTGATTCATCAATATGCTCCCTTGGATTTAGATTTTGCAGTGCGGCGTTTTATTAGTCATTGGAAGCCTGATCTCGTCTTGATTTGTGAATCAGAAATTTGGCCTCTCCGTATTAAAGAACTTGCAAAAATGCGTATTCCGCAGATTTTGGTTAATGCCCATATGTCTGAACGTTCTTTTAAAGCTTGGCAAAAACGGCGTATTCTTGCCAAACATATTTTTAAGGATATTGATTTGGCGATTGGTCAAAATGAAAGAGATGTAGCTTATTACCATACACTTGGCGTAAAATCTGTTACGTTTTCTGGTAATCTCAAGGCTGATGTTTTTCTGATTGAAAATCAAGAATTGCTTGCACGTTATCGTAATGCTATCGGCAATCGCCCAGTTTGGGCTGCTGTTTCAACGCATGAAGGGGAAGAGGAGATTGCTTTTGAGGTCCATAAAATTGTTAAAAATTATTTGCCAGATTTATTAACAATTATTGTGCCTCGTCATCCTGAACGTTCAGAAGATCTTATCAGAAAATGCGATAATAAGGGGTTAAGTTTTATTCGTAGGAGTAGAGATGCTGTTCCAAACATGAATACCGATATTTTATGGG
The DNA here is from genome assembly GCF_042196625.1 of Bartonella sp. AC535YNZD. Classification (NCBI taxonomy): domain Bacteria; kingdom Pseudomonadati; phylum Pseudomonadota; class Alphaproteobacteria; order Hyphomicrobiales; family Bartonellaceae; genus Bartonella; species Bartonella sp. AC535YNZD. The sequence continues at coordinate 13,641 of NZ_JBHIQP010000015.1, forward strand.
GAGATACCATTGGAGAAATGGGACTTTTTCTTCGCTTATCGAAAGTTTCTTTCGTTGGTAAATCCTTATGTGGAAATGGTGGACACAATCCATTGGAATTGGCTTTGCTTGGTTCCGCTATTTTGACAGGACCCCATGTTTCAAATTTTCAAGAGATGTTCAAACAATTTCTAACACATGATGCAGCATATATGGTTCAAGATACAAAACAGCTTGCTATTCAGGTGTATAGGCTTTTAACAAATGAAACATTGCGGCAAGAAATGGTTGATAAGGCTCATGAAGTGGCGACAGGTATGGCAGGTGCATTTGAGCGCACATTAAAGATTTTAGATCCATTTTTACAACCCCTTGTAATACAAACAGGTTTACGTCAGCGTCAGGGTAGATATGCATATTAGCGCCCCTCGTTTTTGGTGGAAAAATAAAAGCTTTTTGCGTTTTGTGTTAGCTCCAGTTTCATGGGGGTATGGTTATTTTTCAAGTCGTTTTATGACAAGACAGCCTCCCGTGATTGATCTGCCAGTTTTGTGTATTGGAAATTTTACATGTGGCGGTGCGGGTAAAACGCCGGTTGTTATTGCTTTTACAAAAGTGGCTAAAGAACTTGGTTTTGTACCTGGTATTGTATCTCGTGGTTATGGTGGATCAGTTAAAGGGGTACATCTTGTAAATGAGAAATATGATACTCCATATAGTGTCGGAGATGAGGCACTTTTACTTGCACAGCATGCTTTTGTAGCTGTATCACCTAATCGTTATGCAGCAGCACAACGGCTTAAACAAGAGGGATGTAATCTTATTTTAATGGATGACGGATTTCAAAGTCGCCGTCTTTATATGGATTATGCGTTACTCGTTGTTGATGCGATGCGCGGTTTTGGTAATGGAGCTGTCTTTCCAGCAGGACCTTTGCGCGTACCATTAAAAACGCAGTTTTCTTTTATGGATAGTGTTTTATTGATTGGTTATTCCGATGCGCCTGATAATGTCGCTTTTCTTGTTTCGCGTACTGGAAAGCCTTTATATCGTGCTCATCTTAAAGCCAGTGCCTCTGATGAGGTTTCAGGAAAATCATTTTTGGCATTTGCTGGTATTGGCAATCCAGATAAATTTTTTAAATCTATTAAAGAATTGTCCGGTCATGTGGTGCAAACTTACATATATCCAGACCACTATTTTTTCACAGATAAAAATTTAAAAAGCCTTATACAAAAGGCTAAAATGCACAATTTATGGCTAGCAACAACAGCTAAAGATTATATCCGTATACAGACAATTCACACGCAAAAAGGTTTGAAAAATCTTATTGTCTTTGATGTGAATGTCGATTTTGTTCAAAAAGACTTCTGTCGTATGGTCCTTGAAGAGGTCATGACCCGCTTTAGAAAACGTTCCCTTGAATTTTCTTGTCTAAAAGGCAAAGGCTAAATTTGTAGCTTTCGAGGGGTTATTTTTCTTTTGTTTTTAATAATTGCTTGAGATATGGGTTGCACTCAAGTTCACGCTGATAGGATATTTCACAACTAGCATATGCTTCTTGGCGGTGATGATTCCAATATTTTAAATCATCTATAGGGATTTTTTGCCCGCTAACAGCACAAATGGTATAGGTACCATATTCTATAATGTCATATCCGTTATTAGAATAATGAATTTTTGCTTCGCGTTCACCATTGGGAAACATTATAACTCCTTTTTACTTGATACAAGAGATTCAAGAAAAGTGCCATAAAATATATTATAAAGTCGAGAGTTAATTTTAAAATATTTTTCTTGTAAAAATGATGAAGAGCTTATTTTCTGCCAAAAAGCCGTTCTATATCTGCCAATTTGAGTTCAATATAAGTAGGGCGTCCATGATTACATGTACTTGTATTAGGTATTGCCTCCATTTGTCGTAATAGTGTGTTCATTTCTTCGGGGCGTAAAAGGCGCCCTGACCGTATTGAGCCGTGACAGGCCATCGTTGCTGCAACATAATCAAGCATTGCTTTTAAATTGTTTGTTGTATCATACTCAGCGGCTTCATCTGCAAGATCTTTAATAAGAGCTTGGACGTTGATCTCTCCTAACATGGAAGGGGTTTCACGCACAACAATTGCTCCTGGTCCAAATGATTCTATTCCTAATCCAAATTTTTGCAAAGCATCTTTATGCGTTAAAAGGCATGTTGCATCCTCTTCAGAGAGTTCTACAATTTCAGGAATAAGTAATAACTGTGAAGGAAGTGGTTTGGAATAAAGTGCATTTTTGAGTGCTTCATAAACTAATCGTTCATGAGCTGCATGCTGATCGACAATGATCAAACTATCTTGTGTTTGGGCGATAATATAGTTTTTATGAATTTGTGCTCTGGCCGCTCCTAGTGGATAAGATAACTCTTCTGATGAAGGTATAGTGCTTGGAATGTATGCATCTCCACTTGGTATATTTAAGCCCTCCATAATAGGAGTAGCATCTTCTTTTAAATCAAAAGAGCTAGTAATATCTAGGGGTTTGTGAACCATTGAAGCGCTGGTAAAATGATGAGGCTGTGGGTTATAAGAAGAGAACAGGTGCGTGTTCTTAAAATTGCCTAATGGTTGTTGTGCCAATGGTTGTTGTGTTTGAAATGCAGTAAGCATTGCTTCAGAACGGGTTGAAGTTGGACGAATACCAGATTGCTGCAATGCTTCACGAATAGCTCCAACAATTAAACCACGAATTAATCCTGGATCACGGAATCGTACATCAGCTTTAGCTGGGTGAACATTAACATCTACTTCAGCAGGTGGGAGATCAATAAAAAGAATAGCGACAGGATAACGATCACGGGGCATAACATCAGCATAAGCACCTCGGAGTGCACTCCATAGAAATTTATCACGCACGGGACGCCCATTAACATAAGCAAATTGATGTAGGCTGTTATTTCGGTTAAAAGATGGCAAGCAAGCAAAACCCGTTAAGCGCACTGCTTCGCGTTCAGCATTCAGTGCAATGCTATTAGGGGCGAATTCCTTTCCCATAATTTGCGTAATACGTTGTAATTGTCCTTGAGTATTATTTTCTGTAGCAGACAGTTCTATAGAAGTTCTGTCTAGTCCTGAAAGAGAAAAGCGGATATGTGGAAATGCGATAGCAATTCGCTTAATCATATCGCTAATAGCATTTGTTTCAGCCCGATCAGTTTTCATAAATTTTAATCGTGCCGGTGTGACAAAGAAAAGATCACGAACTTCAACAATTGTTCCAGGATTTGCAGCAGCTGGCTTGGGACCTACAATTTTTCCTGCAGTAACGGAAATTTCAGCAGCGCTCTCAGCATTTTTTGTTCGTGAAGTGAGTTTAAGTTTTGCAACAGAACCAATAGAGGGGAGGGCTTCTCCTCTAAACCCAAGGAAGCAGATATTGTGTACATCATCGGTAATCTTTGAGGTACAATGACGAGAAACTGCTAGAGTTAACTGATCTGCAGGAATCCCACAACCATTATCACTAACTTTGATAAAATTTTTTCCACCATTTGCTGTAATGATTTCAATGCGCGTTGCATCAGCATCAATAGCGTTTTCAACAAGTTCTTTGACAACATTTGCTGGTCGTTCAATAACTTCACCAGCGGCGATTTGATTAATAATATTTTCGCTAAGATGGCGTATAATCATAATAAATTCTAACAGGAATCTTAAGGGTTTATAAGAAATTATGATAACACCATTTGCGCGACATTCAAGAATAAGAGAGCATGAAAATATTATTTTTACAATACCTCTTGTTTACTTTTAAAGAGAGGCAAAATGTTCTTCATTATTCAAAGTATTTTATTTTATGTTAACAAATCAGTTTGAAAAAACAAAAAAATAGTTTTTATCACCTTAAAAATGGCTTGCACCAACGGATCATCTAGGTCAAAAAGAAATACAGTAAAAAGGGAAGGCAATATATGGCGCGTATAAGCGGTATTTTAGCAGATAGTGATATACAAGCTTTGATTGATAATAACTTTCTCAAGGCTCAGTATCCATTTGATAGATCTCAAATACAACCAGCAAGCCTTGATCTTCGTTTAGGGGAGAAAGCTTATCGTATACGTGCTTCTTTTATGCCGGGTTCTGATGCAAAAGTTTTGGATAAGCTTGAACGGTTAAAGTTGCATGAGTTTGATTTACAAGACGGAGCCGTTTTAGAAACGGGGTGTGTTTATATTGTTCCTCTTTTGGAAACTTTAGCTTTACCAGAATTTTTATCTGCTGTTGCCAATCCCAAAAGTTCTACGGGGCGGTTAGATGTTTTTACACGTGTCATTACGGATAATGCTCAGGAATTTGATAAAATTTGTGCTGGTTATCATGGTCCACTTTATTTGGAAGTTAGTCCACGAACATTTCCAATTTTGGTGCGTACTGGCTCACATTTATCACAGCTTCGGTTTAGAAAAGGGCAAAGTTATTTAAATGAAATTGAGTTGCACACTTTGCAAAGGCAAGAAACACTGATATCGGAGGATCTTCCTAATATTAGTGCTGATGGTATTGGACTTTCTATTAATTTAAAGGGAGATGAAAATGGGCTTATAGGTTATCGTGGTAAACATCATACAAGCGTTATTGATATTGATAAACGCGCCGTTGCTCACGTTTTAGATTTTTGGGAACCTCTTTTTGGTCGAGATCAAAGAGAGCTAGTTCTTGATCCTGATGAGTTTTACATTTTAGTTTCACGAGAGTCTGTTCATGTGCCTCCGCTTTATGCCGCAGAAATGACTCCTTTTGATCCTTTAGTTGGTGAGTTTAGGGTGCACTATGCAGGCTTTTTTGATCCAGGATTTGGGCATATGGAAGCGGGTGGAAAAGGAGCAAGAGCGGTTTTAGAAGTGCGAAGCCATGAAGTTCCTTTTATCTTAGAGCATGGCCAAATGATTGGTCGTTTGGTCTATGAACATATGCTTAATCGGCCCTCAACCCTTTATGGACATGATGTTGGATCACATTATCAAGCACAGGGTTTAAAGTTGTCTAAGCATTTTAAATGAGTTGGAAACCACGAATTTTGATAACATGTACGCAGGAAATATATTGTGAATAAAAGAAAATTTTTTGTTCTTTAAAAAACCGTCGCCATGCATTCTATTTTCAGTTTCCAACATTAGGGCTTTGTATTTGAGAGGATATGATAGGCATTTTTATTTCTTTTTTCAGGCGTGTTTATCCATAAAAATTCTCGTTTATGATGCGGAAAAGAATAGTTTTGCTTATTTTATTATGAAAAAATCTAAAATGAAATAATTTGGCTATAATCAATTTTTATTCAATATGTCATGCATATGTATTGTGATAATAAATCAATAATTTACTTATTCGATATAACAGCAGATTGTTTTCTTTTCAAAGAAAATATGCAAGATTGGATGTTGCACTTTGCTTCATTTTTTTAGATCTTAAGTGCCAGTACATTTTATTTTGTATAAAAATTATCATTAAGAGAAGATAAATAAGTTTTTCACGATAGTTCAGGAACAATTTTTTTAATGAATAGTGTTCTAATTTTAGGAAGACATTTATAGCCTCAAGATATAATATAGCTAGAAAATGTTTCAACTAAAGGTAAAGCACTTCATGAGTATGAACATTAAAAGTTTTTTACACTTTATGTAAATTAGGCACGGTATATTTTTATAAAATTTCATGACAAGTAACAGGTTTCAGTTTTGAATATTGATATGAGAAGATTTTTAGATGTACGCGACAACTTTATTTAAAGTATTAATTAAAGGTTTTTTTCATCTTTTGGGGGGGATGGTTTATCTTTAATGAGTATAGACTTTCTATTTTTATAAACGATAAGGACTCTTTGGAGGGAAAAACTACTTTAAATGACAACGCACTAAGTTGTAAAGCAATTGCTCACAAAGAGGTATTTGTTTAAAGAGAGTATAACATTTCAACTGTATATGAACAATGTATAAGTGGTACGGTATTAATGCTGCTCCTATACTATGAGATTTTAAATTGGGAAAAGAGAAATAAAGACGTTGTTTTTATCAATTAGTTTTTTTAGAAAAGTGCAATTCCTGTTACCTTTATCAATTCAATAGAGCGTTTTGGGAGAACATTGAAGAGGAAGGTACACGGTTTTTTTTATGCATTTTAGGGTATTTTCCCTTTTAATTCAGGAATAATGGGCCATCAATGATTATTTCTTCAACATTTGATTATCGTAAGGCAGCAAAGCGTCGTCTTCCCCCCTTTCTTTTTCACTATATTGATGGTGGGGCTTATGCTGAAGAAACGATGCGACGTAATTGTACAGATCTTCAAGCACTTGCACTGCGTCAAAGGATTCTATGCCACGTTGGTGAAGTTGATCTTTCAATCAAGCTTTTTGATCAGACACTTGGTCTACCGATTGTGCTCGCACCTGTTGGGCTAACAGGCATGTATGCATGTCGTGGTGAGGTAAAAGCAGCGCGTGCTGCGGCAGCAAAAAGGATCCCTTTTACGCTATCTTCGGTTTCAGTTTGTTCCATTGAGGAAGTGCAAGAAGCGATTGGAGGTGCATTTTGGTTTCAACTTTATGTTCTCAAAGATCGCGGTTTCATGCGTGATGCACTAGAACGGGCTTGGTTGGCTGGTGTACGCACGTTGGTTTTTACAGTTGATATGCCAATTCCTGGTGCACGTTATCGTGATGCGCATTCGGGTATGTCTGGTCCTTATGCTGGTTTACGTCGTTTTTTACAAGCTTTGACTCATCCATATTGGGCTTGGAACGTTGGTGTTATGGGGCGCCCTCATGATCTTGGAAATGTTTCCACTTATCTCAAAAAGAAGATTGCATTGGATGATTATGTTGGTTGGCTTGGTGCAAATTTTGATCCCTCAATTGGTTGGCATGATCTACAATGGATTCGCGATTTTTGGAAAGGAAAAATGATTCTGAAAGGTATTCTTGATCCAGAAGATGCGCGAGAAGCCGTACGATTTGGTGCTGATGGTATTGTTGTTTCCAATCACGGTGGACGCCAGCTTGATGGTGTATTATCAACAGCACGAGCGTTGCCTGAAATTGCAGATGCTGTAAAGGATCATTTGACTATTTTAGCGGATTCTGGTGTTCGTTCTGGTCTTGATGTTGTACGCATGATAGCACAAGGTGCGGATGCTGTTATGATTGGCCGTGCTTTTGTTTATGCGCTTGCAGCAGCTGGTAAGAAAGGTGTTATGCATCTCCTTGATCTTTTTGCCAACGAAATGCGGGTAGCTATGACACTGACTGGTACTCAGACAATCAAAGATATTACACGCAAGAGTTTAGTAAATATAGATGTTTTTAAGCAATGAAAGAAATAAGTTATACTTCTTTCAGAAAAAGAAAGTATTTTTATAGAGGAGCATAATTATATATTTTAAAAATATGTTGACAGTTAAAGTTAAATAGAAAATATCAATAAGCTCCTCTATAAAATCACAGAAAATACTCAGTAACTACAGTAATATTAAATATTAATAATAATAATAAACACGAAAAAAAACAATAATAACATTGCATACATATTTTATTTACTTTATTAAAAGCTCATTCTACGGATAAAAAGGAACAAGCGCTGATATTAAAGGTAAAACAACTGTTGATATAGAAAAAGTAGCTATAAATAATGCTGTGAGCATTTTTCCCTCCTGTATATAAAAAAACATTAAAATATAATATATTAATTACTTCTTTTCCACATTGGCATAAAACGTAAATTTATAAAATCCATTTAGTTTTATTTTAATGTAGAATAATATTAGTTATTATATATAAATAAAACTACTAAAAATGTCAATATGTATTTATTTTAATCTATAATTATAATAAAAATGTATATAATAAATAATATTTCTATAATCTATATATTATTTATATTAAGTTCATTGGATAATATATTATATGGATATGATATTGTTTTTATGGAGTACGTTTTTAAGCAATGAAAAAATATCCGTACTATCTTTAAAAAAGCTCGTTTACTGAGAGAAAAACTGCGTGAATTAATGTGCTTTTCTTTCTTATTTTCTTGCATCCTCAATGATTTATGATGTTTTTGAACTGGCGAGCATATTAGGAAGCAGTTGAATATTTTTTGTATAGTATGTCATTTCTAACACTATTTATGCGTCCTCGATTGATTTTATAACTTGTTAAAATATCCAGTTCGTTTTTATTGCAGATGGGGATGGTGGGGGGGACTAATGATACAAATTGGCATAGAATGTTTTGTTCCATAAGCGATTTAACAATTGCATCTCCAAGTTTCTCCTTTGATACTATGCTCTTCACAGACAACAACAGATTGGTGAGATTGGCATAACTCTAGCACTGATCTATTATCTCAAAGTTGAATTGTTGGCACACTTGTAAGCGTTGGGATAACTTCATGTTTTTTGAAGCTCTTCAGCAACATCAAGACAAATCTGAACAGTTTCTTCAGTAGCAGGTAAGAGAACATCTTTTCCTTTTTTAAACAGAAGTTTTGCTGATATCAATTTTTGAAGCATTTTTATGAATATTCATAACAGAACGCTTTCCTAAACCTATATAAATGGGTACAAGATTACTTAGAGTAGAAAGAATTACAGTTTCCATTTGATCGAATTACTACTCATAAGTAATTGGATAATATTTACTTTATCGCTGAATAAAAAAGAAAAGTTTTTCTCTCTTTAAATAGAGGATGGATTGTCATCTAGCCAATCGGGATAGTTTGCGAGAAATTTGTTCGATGCAAAACGACTTAACATTGCAGTTACTTTTTATCATTTGAAGCTGTGAAAAGAAGGTTAGATAGATGAAAGAATGTAAAAAATGATGGATACATTTTAAGATAAAAAATTATAATTTTGTTAATTCCACACAAGTTGCTGCTGATATTGGTGACAAAAGAAATTCGATCAAAAAAATATCAAAATTATTTGAGGACATTCCTCATGGCATGTAGACTAAACCTTTTTGTTGGTATGAGTGATATTTTCTTTGAACAGAAATTGATTCTATCCCCTGAAATCAGCAATAATCTCTCAGGTTATGTCGTAAACTTTTTAGGGATGTTACAACGCCACTATCGTCCTTTTGTAAAAATGTTAGCATTTTAGATGAGCAGTTGTGAGGAATTTCAACGTTTAATACAGCAAGATCCAGAAACTCTCACGGATTTAGAACGGGCTTCAAGATTTTTATATTTACAGCGATTAAGTTTTAGAGGGAATGTAAATCGTACGATGAGAGTAAAAACCCATCGTAGCGCGCGGGGGCTTAAGCTCTTCCAATTTGAAGGCGTGCTAAAACTTATTTTCCACTGTTTAGCAGGTGTTAGCATTGAACATTTAGACTGATCTTATTTTATTGTGCGTTATGATCGCCTAAAAATCTTGTTTTATCTTTCACCACTTTAATTGTGGTTTTGAGGGTTATTAAAGAAAAGATTTTTATAAGTGGAAGGATTATCAGCCGATGTCTAAGCTGCTTGTATAAATTAAAAGGGAGTTTTTTGTCTTTAAACAATATGCTAGAAATTCAAAAAACTTTAGTTAACTTCATAAAAGAGGTTACACCATCTTATACAGACTGCTCTGCAAATAACACAATTTCTGGTAAGGAATGGGGCATCACCAATTTTGATTTCTAGAAAAGAAACAATACGTATTAAATAGTCTTTAACTTGCAGACTTTTTGAGAATCCTTTCAGAATCTTTTGAAAAAAGTGAACTGATAGAAGATATTTCTATCAAAATATAAAAACTTTTCTAACAAGTTAGGAATAAATCTAGAAATATATATTAAATATAAAAACAGTGCGATATGCAGGATGTCTGGGCTTTAGAAATAAGAATCAAAGCGTATAAAGATGCATAGAGGTGAGATTGAGACATATCATTTTTATGATTCAATAAAAAATAAAAATTAAATAAAAAATTCTATATCAAAAATTTAAGGTGGTTTAAAAGGTGGACAGGCAATGCATGGAAGGATGAGTGAGAAGGTGAATTAGGGGAGAGTGATTTATAGATTATCAGTATCTTTATAAAAGTATCTTCTCAAGATAAATATTGGGATGAAATAAGATTGTGGTTGAATGTTCGAAAAGATAATACGCGCTCTTAACTTTTCCGTTATACACATCACAATAAACGCCGTGAAAGAAACGGTCCTATTACAAACTTTCTCTAAAAGCAGTACATGAGTTTGCAAGATATTACAGTAATATTTTAAAAGAAGGATTTTATTTCAGGAAAAAATTATCTTAAAATAGTAAAGCAATATTTTTCAAGAAATTGCTAGGCAACTTTTGAAAGTAAAAAAGCTAAGTTAAAAAATAAAAGCAAAAATGGTTGTTGGTTTTCTCAATTGGAGTTGCATGTCATTTCCCATATAGGGAATTTACCTATAGAAAAATTAACAGCCAAGATCATTCACAATGTTTTCCCGCCACTTTAGCATGAAAAAGCAGATAAAGTGCGAAAGTATTTTCCTTATCGTCAACATCATTATTATAATTAGGAAGCTGAAGCAACGTCATTTACAAATCACATAAAAGCCTTACCATTATTCATTATATAGCTCCATAGATTGCTTTTCTTCAAGCATGCAAGCTTCTAGATGTTATTTTTGTTGAAAACAGAACCTTTGTTGTATGATCAGTTCTTTGAACGACGATAGTAGTGCAATCCATAAAATCTTTTCTCACCTTCTTTTGATAGGATAACAAAGATGCCCATAGAATACATCAATAGACTCAATCATTTTACACAAACATAATCTGTTGAATCCTTTCGCTTCAACTCAGACATCTCCGTTACTCTAATAAAATCCAATCGATCACCAGAGTGTTTTAACCTTTTAAGTTCTTTTACTTTTAGTCTGAATATATCCACCTTTTTCAAATCGTTTCATTAATTAATGTTTCAGAGGAGTTGTATCTTTATCACTTTATTTTCCGTTTATCTCTCCAACCACATAAACGTTCACCTTGTTCGTTATGTTTTAAAATATCTCTCGCCAAATTTGAACTAATGACATTGATATCTTGTCGATTCAAATAAATTGGCAGCCATCCAATACAAGAAGTTCGTTCATTCGTCGCGCAACCAGCTAGAAAGCTTAGTGCGCACATCAGCATCACTTTTCTTATTAATTTCATTTTCTACCTCAAGCCGTGTTGTCGCTATCTTGAAATCTTCTTTTGTTTGCTTTTGCTTCTCAATTTTTTTCCCAAGAAAAAAGGCTTTGACTAAAGCTATAAGAAAAGCTGCTATGAGCGCTGACGTCATTGTCAGATATTTTTTTATCCATAAAATCATAGGCGGTGTTCCTGAAAACGTTTAGCAATGTATATCATAGCTGTACAAGCAGCTAAAACCATAATGCCTGCTAGAACCCATTGAACAGGACCATTTCCTGCAAAAAGACCTCCAAGCCCTGAAAAAGAACCTATGATTGGTGCAAGAGCTTCTACTTTGCAAATACCTGTTACACCTTCTGGTTCTACTACATGATAATTGGGGGCAACATGAGCTCCTTTTGCCCACAATCCTGCTTCGGTTGCTCGGCGATTGACAAGACCTTGGATACGTTTTCCTCCCACTCTTGTCCATTTTTGCAATTCGGTTGGTATCGCTTCATATTCACCTTTATTAAGCTTTTTCAAAAGTGTAGAACTGCGAAATGCTGTGATTCCTACATTATAGCAAAATGATACTAATGCCGCGAATTGTTCATCGTTTAAAGGAACGGTAACGGCTTTTTCAACAACAGCTTCATACTCCCTCAAGTCCTGACGAAGGATTTTTTCAGCTTCTTTTTCCGTAATTTGCATATCTTTGTGAACGCTTGGAGCACCAGCAGCACTTGTATGTCCATAACCAATTGTCCAGACACCACCAGAATCTTCATAAGCTGATAAACGCAAGCCTTCCAATTGCTTAATCAATACAAGCCCTTCTTTTGATATTTTTCGCATTATTTTTACCTATAAAAAACTACACAAAGCAGGATATGAATTAAAAACTTACATCTACTCATTTTTAAGAACAGAACAGCGAAAGGGCATAATAAATTCAAAATATCCATAGTGAATTATTTTAAGATCCATATCATTTTTTGAATAAAGATTATGCTAAATACTATTCATTTTACAGTAATTGATCTCCATCTAAAGACAATAACTTTATAATAACTCCATTTATAATCAGATAGATTTCACTCATAAATTCTTACAGTTGATCTAGAATGATTTAGAAGAACTTTACTTGAAAAAACTTCAATAATTCCGATGACAAAAAGCATTTTTAATAAAAAATAAGAGACATAATAATTAATGAAATAATTAGGTGTTGATTTTTAAGTAATTTCAAAAGTCATAAATTGCACCACAGAATTTTTTTTATAAAAACAAAAAAACATTATAATTTAACATTATATATCTAAAAATTATCTTAGAATCAATAAAGCGTATACATAACGTGTTATACATATTTAATAAAAAAATCTATAGTTAAATTAACTATTCTTTGTTTTTTCCCCTAATTGCTTAATTCCATTAAAAAGTACCTTTACGAAGGGTTTTAAATAAACTGTTACATAACAACATAATGGATATTTCTCCTCTCTTACAGTCTGTTTCCAACTGAAACAATATATTAGTGGAGCATATTCAATATATAGACCAATGGTATTTGATAGTTTTTTTAAGAATATTGTACTGTAATAATTTTGAACAAGTAGTTCGGTTTCATATATTTTCTTTTTCATATGAAGCATTTGGTGGGGCGTTTGGGTTTGGGTCCAATGGTGTCATCTTTGTCTGGTGTTGTATTGGCTACGTTTCCAGCAGCCTCTTAAACAAATCAATCAAGCTATTGAAATCTTTTTAGAGGCAATAGCACAAGAGACACAAAAGATTTTGACAAAAAGCTGCTTGAAAATATAGGAAGTTCTCTCCTCATAGCATCCCAGCCCATTTACATAACATAAAAAATAAAAAGGCAATGGATGATATTTGATGATGGCAATAGATATGTAACAATCCATGAGTGTGCACAGCTTTTTAGTATATCCACAACAACGATTCGCAATTAGATGCTTCAGAGGGGGCCGGAGCCATATAAGCTAGGGTGAGCAGTGAGGTGGAGAAAGAAAGAGGTTTTAGCATTTACTCCAGAGAAAAATACGGAGCAAATAACAAGAGATTAGATAAAATTGTATAAATCCTAGAAGGTGGTCTTTAAACAGATAGTTAAATAAAAAATATATATATTTCAACATCTTAAGAAAGGTGGTGCCGCATGCCGGATTCGAACCAGCGACCCCATCATTACGAATGATGTGCTCTACCAACTGAGCTAATGCGGCATAGGTTTGTAAGTCAATGAGACAAAACTAATTTGAGGGTAATAGCTAAAAGTACGTATAAAAGCAAGAATGCATTTTTTCAATAATTTATACATATGATAATAATTTGAAGGAGAAGTATGTAAAAGTCAGAGAAAAGTATTCTTTGACCTTAATGCTATAAAATGCTTTCCAATTTATGATAGCACTTAAATTAAGAAGCTGGGAATGTAGATCTTTAGAATGAAAATGGTGTTAAGATAACTTAATCAAGATAAAAAACTTTTCTGATTTTTAAGAAAGAAATTTGTTGCATAGAGTGATTGGGAAAATAAAGATCATCATAAACCTTTTATAATGTGCAAATAGATGAGTAGAATTAGTTGAAAAGTTACTTCTCATTTTTATGGGAAGAAGAAGGGAGGAGGATTAATAACATTAATCACGTTTTTTTTATTTAAGGGGAAGTAAAAATCATGTCGGATGAAGATCGGCTGATAGAACTAGAAATGAAGCTAGCTTACCAAGAAAAATTCATTGAGGAACTTTCTCGAGAGGTAACTAATCAATGAAAAAGTTTGGATGAGATATCTAAAAAGTTGATATTTTAGCGAGACGATTTTCAGATTTAAAAGAACAGAGTGTTACTGAAGCTGTTATCTTACCATTTTCTCAATAGGGAGAAGGTGCGAAATATTTTTTATCACAATTGCAATTATTTACAGATGAGTTTTTATTTCACGCATTTTGTTAGACTTGTAGAATAATTTTTATAAGCTTCTTCATTAATTTTAATAAGTTCTAATCTTATAAGGAGTGCTGATATTAGAAGACGTTTTTTATATGGGGTTTCTAGTACGAAAATTAAGAAAAGTTTTTGTAGAGTATAAAGAAGAAGCCATAGAAGAATATATGAACTGCAATATTTTAAGTTTTTTCTGTACAGAGTTTTCTTATAGGTGGGAGGTAGATTTATTCGCTAATTTTTTAAAATTGATACAAATAAAGTGATGTTATCGTTATCTATAGAAATCATAAGTGAGCGCCTATATTTATAATAAAGCGTTTTAATTTGTTCTGATGATCAAGTGATTTTCAGTTGTTTTAATAGAGTGAGGGGGGGTAAGCGACATCGATTATGTTATAGTACACAAAGCTCTAGAAGTTTTTTTCAAGATCAAATGGACTCTTTATTATATGATATTTTGTGAAAAGGCTTTTGTTTTTCGTAATTTAAGATACAAAATACTATTGCTAAAGCCCCAAAGATAGACCATGCGGGTAAATAAGTAAGAGTAATGCAAATTGAGGACAGAAAATCAGGCATTACCTTGCATAGAGATTGATTAAGGTGATAGATATCTGTTTGCAGAAGGTTTGTTAAAATTTTATTAAAGGGGGTTGTTGTCCAATGTGATGTGATTACAGAGTGTGCGTTATCAATGACCAATGCTATAATGGTTAGTGTAACGAAAATGAAGGACATTAATTTAAATAGAGGGTGGAGCATATTTTTTCTTAAAACTTCAACGGGACATACGTATAATGCACAAAAAAATAAGGAGTTGCATTATGATAAGAAAATAAGTTTACGTTTGTTTTGTGTTTTTTGAAAGAGGTGCCTAATTTTTCAATAAAAGTTGAGGTTAAGTTCAACAAAAGTAGTGAGGCATGATGTCTGAAAAAAAGCACGAGGAATTGAAGCGTAGCCTTCAAAATCGCCATATTCAAATGATTGCTTTAGGTGGCGTTATTGGGACAGGACTTTTTTATGGGTCAACCGAGGCAATTCAATTAGCTGGTCCCTCAGTTATTTTATCTTATCTTGTCGGCGGGCTTATTATGTATTTCATTATGCGAATGCTTGGTGAAATGTCAGTAGAAGAACCGTCTTCAGGAGCATTTAGTTTTTTTGCTTATAAATATTGGGGGAGATTAGCTGGTTTCATAACAGGTTGGAATTATTGGTTTCTTTATATTCTTGTGAGCATGGCTGAACTTACAGTGATAGGGTTTTACCTTGATCATTGGACTTTGATTGATCATTGGAAGACATCTTTCATTGTTCTTTTATTTGTTACATTTGTTAATTTGTTTAATGTTCGTTTTTATGGAGAATTTGAATTTGCTTGCGCTTTGATCAAAGTGGCTGCTGTTATTGGTATGATTATTTTTGGAATTTTTCTCATTGTCACTGGACTAGGGGAAAATCAAGCGAATATTCATTATCTTTGGGACCATGGCGGTTTTTTTCCTTATGGAGCAGTAGGGGTTGTTTTAGCAACTTCTGTAGTAATGTTTTCTTTTGGAGGAACGGAGCTTATTGGTATTGCTGCTGGAGAGGCATCTAATCCACAAAAAACAATTCCAGCGGCTATTCGTCAAGTTATGTGGAGGATTATAATTTTTTATATTGGTTCTATCAGTGTTATTATGATAATCAGCCCTTGGAATATGATTGGAAAAAAAGGTAGTCCTTTTGTCACAATTTTCGAGACTATAGGAATTCCTGCTGCTGGTCATATTTTGAATTTTGTGGTGATTATGGCTGCTATTTCTGTTTACAATAGTGGCATTTATTCTAATGGCCGTATGCTTTATAGTTTAGCTGTACAAAAAAATGCACCACATATTTTTAGTAAACTGAGTGCTGCTCGTGTTCCTTATATTGCTATCCTTTTTTCATCATTATGTACGGCGTTGATTGTCGTTGTTAATGCTCTTGTTCCTGATAATAGTTTCATGCGGATCATGGCTCTTGCAACTGCAGCAGCAGTGATTACTTGGGCTATTATTGTTATTGTTCATTTGAAATTTCGCAATGCCCATAAGAACAGAAAGGGCGATTTTATTTATGCGTTTGGTTTATATCCTTACGCTAACTATCTTTGCCTCTGCTTTCTTGCTTTATTATTTTGCATTATGTTTGTCAGTGGTTTTGGGAAAAATGGATTGATGACTCGACTTTTTGATATGATAGGAATAAGCTTGCCTTTTCTTGAAGCATATATTCCTGTACAGATGCCTGATATGAGTTTGGCAGTCATTATTATTCCTCTATGGTGCTTGTTATTACTTTTAGGTTATAAACTGAAACGATAGAGAAAGAAGAGCTAATAAAAGGGATTGATTGGAATAAGCCTTGGGGATTATAAAATTTGATGAGGTAACACAAGTTTTTGGTGATTTGTGTGTTTTAAGAAATATTACTGTACAGCTTACCGAAAGACGAATTGCTATTATAGGTGCGAATGGTTCTGGAAAAAGTACATTTGTTCGCCTTATTAATGGGCTCCAATTACCATCTCATGGCTGTGTAAGCGTTGATGGGCTTGATACAAAACGCGACGCAAAAGCAGTAAAGCGTAAAGTTGGATTTGTTTTTCAGAATCCCGATAATCAGATTGTTTTACCATTAGTTGAAGAGGACTTATCCTTTGGTCTCAAAAATTTAAAGCTTAATAAAGATGAAATTAAGGAGCGTGTAGATGAAATTTTACAGCGCTATGAACTTCAAGATTTCAGAAATCACGCTGTCCATTTATTAAGTGGTGGGCAAAAACAACTCGTTGCTATTTCCAGTGTAGTTGCAATGAAACCAGACTACATTATTTTTGATGAGCCGACGACATTACTTGATTTGCGAAATAAGCATCGCGTTACGCAAGTGATAGAAGAATTACCACAAACGGCAATAGTTGTATCGCATGATTTAGAGTTTTTGAAAAAGTTTGATAGAGTGCTGGTTTTTGATAAGGGGGATATAGCAATTGATGATGTACCTTTTGTTGCTATAAAGGAGTATATAAGAAGAATGTCATGATCGGTTTATATATTCCGAGGGATACATTTATTCATAGGTTAAGTCCTGGAGTTAAGTTATTATTTCTTACGGCCTGTGGAACTTTTATAATAATGGTTTCTTCCATAGCGCTTCTTGGGTTATTTCTATTGTTGGTCATCTTATTCTATAGAGTCGCCAAGATCCCTTTCAAAACTGTGATAAAGCAATTTAAATCGATGGGATTGCTTTTAGTTCTTCTATTTGTATTTCAAACTATTTTTAGCGGTTGGCTTACGGGGGTTGAGGTCATATTACGTCTTGTTATCCTCTTTTCTTTATCATCAGTTATTTCATTCACAACAAAAGTTTCAGATATGGTAGATGCAATTGAAGCAGGCCTCCAGCCCTTTCGTTGTTTTGGTATAAATCCATCAAAAGTGAGTATGGTTATCTCTATGGCGATCAGGTTTATTCCTCTTTTGAGTGAAAAGTTTAATGAGGTACATGAAGCACAGCAAGCAAGGGGACTTAATACTAACATTGTCGCTCTTGCGATACCTTTAATTATACGGACTATAAGAATGGCTTCAGAAGTGGCTGAAGCATTGGAAGCGCGTTCTTATGATGCTGATACTATTGATACAGCATCTCATAATAATAAAAGTTTTTATAATAAAAGAAGAATCAAATGAATACAAAAGATTTAGTTTATATTGCTTTATTTGCCGCTATTTATGCTATTTTGGGCCTTTTCCCTTCTATTTATCTTCCTTTTCTTCTAGGGGTGCCTATTACAGCTCAATCGATGGGACCGATGCTAGCAGGGTCTATACTTGGGGCAAAAAGGGGTGCTTTAGCGTCACTCCTTTTTCTTGTTCTTGTTGCGATTGGATTACCTCTGTTGCCTGGTGGTCGTGGTGGAATAAGTGTCTTTTCAGGAATTGCAAGTGGTTATTTAATAGGTTTTCCATTTGCCGCATTTTTTATTGGTTTAATGGTAGAGTTGTTTTGGCAGCGGTTAAATTTTATAACATTATTTATAATAAATACTTTTGGTGGCATTGGGATAGTTTATTCTTTTGGTGTTCCATGGACAGCGTATATGACCAAAGTTTCTTTACTGAAGGTTTTAATGGCTTCATCAGTTTTTTTGATAGGCGATTGTTTAAAAGTGTTGATTGCATCCTTTATTGCACTCGCGATTAAAAGATCTGTTCCTCTAATTCATTCAAAGCATAATAACTAAAATAAATGCATTATATAATATTCATATATCACTATTATTGAATTTAACTATAGTAATTTATGATGTAATTAAAAATTGTAGAATCTAATATGATTCATATAAGTGATATTATTAAAATAAATTATTATAGTATTTTTCTCTATATCTAAGGTATTTAAAGTGTACTTTTATAAATCTGATACTTTTTATTAATTGTACAACAATAACGAAATATTTTCCCTAGTGAAGGAATAATTCAGTGAATACAAAAGATTTGGTTTATATTGCTTTATTTGCCGCTATTTACGCTGTTTTGAGTCTTTTCCCTCCTATTTATCTTCCTTTTTTGCTGGGTGTCCCTATTACAGCTCAGTCTATGGCTCCGATGTTAGCAGGATCTATACTTGGAGCGAAAAGGGGAGCTTTAGCATCACTTCTTTTCCTAGTTCTTATTGCGATTGGGTTACCTCTATTGCCTAGTGGTCGTGGTGGAATTAGTGTTTTTTCAGGAGTTACGAGTGGTTATCTGATTAGTTTTCCATTTGCTGCATTTTTTATTGGCTTTATGGTAGAATTGCTTTGGCAGCGGTTAAATTTTATAATATTATTTATGATAAATATTGTGGGTGGCATTGGGATAGTTTATTCTTTTGGAATACCATGGGTAGCTTATATGACACAGGTCCCTTTGCTGACAGTTTTAATAAGTTCATTAGGTTTTTTGGTTAGTGGTTTCTTGAAAGTGCTGATTGCATCCTTTGTAGCGTTGACCATAAAAAAAACCGTTCCTCTCATTCATTCGAAAAAAGGGGCAGTTCTGTACTGAAGAACAAATTTTTCCAAATTTCTGTAGATTAAAAAGCACCACGGAATACCATTTTGTTTTGTCTACTTTTTTATTGGTATTTTTATCTGCATAGCTCTCAGAGGTAGCCATACGAAAATTGAATGTTTAGGCACCAAAATTCCTTTTTGCTTTCAGGAGCAGCTCCCAAATAGCCAATTAATATCGTTTTATTTAGCATGCTTGTAAGTTTTATTCGATTTGCATATTATATGCATAAAGCCATAGAATAATTTATTATTTTTTTATATTTTTAGTTAATTAATCACTAATTTTTAAAGTATTAAATTATATTAATTGTACCAAAACATGGATAATTAAGTGTTTATCTAGAACTCTTGATGTATATAATACCCTTATAAATGTATTAATATAAGGTATAAAAATGAGATTTGAATGGGATGATGCTAAAACAAAAAGTAATCTTAGAAAGCATCATGTAAAGTTTTGAAATATCTGCATATGTTTTTTCTGATCCATTCTCCATGGCTAACCAAGACCGTATTGAAAATAGAGAGTATGGTTAGCAAGCTTTAGTGCTTGTGGAGGTTTTTATTACTATTCGTAGCGCATACTGTCCATGACAATAAAGATGGTATAGAGGTAATGCGTATTATTTCAGCTCGACGAGCCAATTTGAAAGAGAGGAAACGTTATAAAGAAGAAAGTTCGTTATGAAATTGAGGTAGGTAACTTATCAGTTTTGACAGATAAACAGAGACTTGAAATTGATAAATTGGCTGTAATGTCGGATAGTGCAATTGATCATAGAGATATTCCGTCACTCAATGATGTGTTCTGGAAAAACGCCGTTTTCAATCCATTCTATAAACCACCCAAAACTGTCACAACAGTGCGAGTGGATTCAGATGTGCTAGCGTGACTTTAAAAGTCAAGGGAAAGGATATCAAATGCGGATTAACGCCATTTTACGTGATGGCATGCTTCGTTTAATGTTTTAATTTTTCCTCCACTTAAAAGCAGGGAAGGGGAGTCATACTCTGAAAATCTAAGCAGCTTTCACTGCAGAGTTCTCTAAAACTCGTATTGCTTCTGCAATTAAAATTTTATAGCTTTAATTCTCAGCTAAACGATTCTAAACAATGAAATATATTTTGGATACACTACCTTCTCATAACCACTAAGATAACTTTGGCAGCACCTACTATCTGATAAGACTATAGACATTGTAATTATGTTAACTTTATGAATACCCTTAACTTCTTTTCTTATAAATATAGAATAGATCCAGCCCCAGAATTAGTTAATAACAGTGGTGCTGATAAATTTTTAGAGGAAGGAACGTATTATTTTAACCGTGATAATCAATGTGCTACCTTAGTAATCGAAAAGTTTTCTGTGAACTCAAAGATCTGCTATTGGATTTATGTTTTAACGGGAGAAAATAGCCCTTATAATCCTGAAATAATTGATTCTGAAAACGACTTTCAGAATATTCCTAACCCACGTCCTAGAAAATATATTGAACAAAATAAGCAATATTTTGGAGTTTTGATTCCTGTAGAGTTCACTCTTTTTTCTTCAAATAAAGAGTTAAATAAATTCTTGCAGCTACACTACAAAAAAACTTTCATAAAGGTTTATAATAAGATTCTGTTTTGCATGAGTTTCGGTAATCTCTGCTGTACAGAACGTGACGCTTTTGTAAAATTTATCAAGATCTTTCGTTTTCTCTTCGATATTGGTTTTATCAAGTTCTGTTAAGATTTTTTTCCATTGCTTGCGAAATGGCATTGTTTTGGACAAATTCATTGCCCTCAAACAAAGCTTCAAACACGGGACGCGTGACAAGATGTTGTGCTAACATCTCAATCGCTTCCTCTTGTTTTATTTCACTGTTTAAGTTGTTCTCTAATTCCTTATGAAATGCATCAAAAGCTTCACTGTTTTCATCAGAAAGCAAGTTTTGGAGATGCGTGATATGGTTTTGTGCAATCTCAGCAACATTGCCCGCCCAATTTTCCCAATAATCCGCAATAGCAAATTTCTTCGCAAGAAGGGTTTTTAGAGCATTAGGAAACTCTTTATAAAAAGGTAATCTTCCTGTTACGCTATGAATAGTTTGTGGTTCATGAGCGGCTTTTCCAATCTCAAGATCCATATGTTCTGATTTTTCATGGATATGAAGTTTATCCTCAACCGCGGTCATGCTCTCTAAGGCTCTAATCTCCAAAACATCACTAACGTCTTGCCCTAAAATCATCTGGTTAAGGGTGATTTCAAAATTCTCATCATGAGCAAGCAAAGCATTGATCACTTGCCAGACAACACTGTATCTTTTGTTGTATTTTAAAGCCTGTTCAGCAGAAACTTCAGCAGGGATCCCAACGGGTAAAATGATATAGCCTCTTTTCTTGCTCTTTGCACGACGCATGATACGCCCCACCGCCTGTATCACATCCACATGACTTTTACGCGGGTGTAAAAACATGATGGCATCAAGAGCAGGGACATCAATCCCTTCAGACAGACACCGAACATTGCTTAAGATCCGACAAACATTTTGCCCCGCATCTTCTTTAAGCCAATCCAATTCCTCATTGCGTTTTTTGACGCTTTGCGTTCCGTCAATATGTCTTACTTCACAGTTTAGAAAGGGAACCGTTTGAAGGAAATCATCAATATGAGATTTGATAATTTTATTGAAAAGCTTTGTTATATATTGAGAGGTTTTGATATCTTTGCAAAAAGCTAAAGCACATTGCATGGGCTCTGTATCATCATCATCAACAGCGGCTTGCTTATCTATTTTGGTAAGTGCTCTATAACAGCCAATAATTTTTGCCGCATCATCTAAATCAATTTCACGGTTTTCATTGACAATAATCTCCTGTATGGCTGGTGTGATATAGGTTTCATTAATACCCAAGACCACAATCTTGTAAGGAGTTAACAGTTCATTATCGACAGCTTCCGCGAAGGTATAATGATGAAGTTGTTTTCCAAAAAGCGTTTCGTCGTTCATAGATGCGAGAACGGCATTAATCTCATCAGCGCGCCTTTTAGCAGTGTCACTAAAGATTTTAGGCGTTGCTGTCA